>JBMOGO010000004.1:0-64796 GCA_049318305.1 Polymorphobacter sp. | reverse complement strand
CATCAAGTGACGCTTGAGCATTTTCAACTTCTTGCCGTCTTCGAGACAGATGATGAAGTCCGGCTTGATCGACGCGCGGATCGACACCGCCGGTTCCTGGCGGACAACTGGCACTTCAACCGGCGATCCCAGTTTCGCCAGCGTCGAATAGACGCTTTCGATGACCCCTGGAACGTCGTTTGGTGAGACGGTGTTGTTCGCAAAATGCGACGATACGATATCAGCTGTCAGCGCCAGAAGTTCATTGTGAACCTGTGAGCTTTCCGTCATTTCAGTTTCCTTGACTTTGCCTTGCGGATCCCTCCTCCGCAACAAATGGCATGGTCGCAGTTTTCGACAAAATCAAGTGGCGCAAATGGTCAGGTCAAATTGTCAAGTCCGCGTCGCATTGTAATCGCGGCAAACCGTGTCCCGTCGGCGCCGGCGTAATAATCGTTGCGCCGTCCGACATCGACGAACCCTGCCGAACGATAAAGCGCGCGTGCTGCGTGATTGTTGTCGCGCACTTCGAGGAACACCTCCGAAGCACCGCGAAGAACAGCATCACGAAAGACATTTTCCAACAACGCGCGGCCAATGCCCAGGCCACGTTGCTGCGGCTGGACCGCAATCAGTAACAACTCCACTTCCGGACCTGCCGACCGGCACAGGGTAAAGGCCGTGGTGGTGCCGCGACTGTCGATGGCTTGGCGCGCATAGCTGCTGGCCATCCCGATCGTTCCGGCTAGTTGCAGTGCCGACCAGGCTTCGCCGAAGGCCGGATCGAAACTGACCTGCATCACCATCATCAACGCATCGAGATGCCGTTCGTCGGCGACCGCAATCACGGGTGGAGCCAGGGTGCTCATCGGCGATTGCTTATTGAAAGACCGTCACAGCGGCAACACTGCGTCGGGCGGTCGCACATATAACGCCTGCGGTGGAAAGTCGCGCTGGGCCTTCGGCAAGTGCAGGGCAAAGGCGGCATCGGGCTGGCCTTCATGGATGCGATTGCCGCGTCCGGCAGGCGCCAACGGCCCCGCGGTTGCTTCGCTATCGGCGATTGCAAGCGCGCCCGGCTGCGACGTTTCGATCGCCGAGGTGCAATAATCGGCTGCAACCCGTTGCCGCAGGACCAGGCCTCGCCCGGCATCGAGCAGCACTGTCACCGCGGCCAGCAGCGGCGCCTGCGCAAAGGCCCGCGCCGCCACCAGCGCGGCGCCGGTACACCCGGTGACCGGCACGCCCCACGCCAGCCCGAGCGCCCGCGCCGCAGCGATGCCGATCCGGATGCCGGTAAAACTGCCGGGCCCGGTATCGACGATAATCGCGTCGGCGCGCCGGCCCGCCATCAACTGGACGATACCGGGCAGCAGCGCCTCGGCGTGGCCGCGGCCGATGATGCGATGGTCATGGACGATCAACGCAGCGCCATCGAAGAGTGCCAGCGACAGCGCCGGCGAGGCGGTGGAAATGGCAAGGGTCAGGCTCACAAGATGGTGGCAGCGTCCTCGAACGCCAAGCGCGGCAGGCGCGGCCACAGATTTTCAGTGGTGCCCTTGCCCATCGTGCAGATGAAATTGGTTTCCACCTGGGTGCCGGACCAGAAAGCGTCGTTGACCGCGGCCTTGTCAAAGCCCGACATCGGGCCGGTGTCCCAGCCGAGGGCGCGGGCCGCCAAAATGAAATACCCGCCCTGAAGCGACGAATTGCGGAACGCGGTTTCCCGCGCAACGGCCGGATCGGCGAACCATGGCCGCACATCCATCTGCGGAAACAATTCGGGCAGGCGATCACCGAATGCAATGTCGAAACCGATGATGGCAGTGACCGGCGCCGCCAGGATCTTGGCCTTGTTGCTTTCGGTGGCGCAGGCGGAAAGCTTGGCGCGCGCGGCGTCACTGCTGCAGAAGATGAAGCGGGCGGGCGACGTATTGGCCGATGTCGGCCCCATTTTCACCAGATCATAAAGCTGGCGCAGGTCCGCTGCCGTGACTGGCGACGCATCCCAGCTGTTATAGCTGCGCGCGTCGCGGAACAGCAGATCGAGCGCGTCGGCGCCAAGGGGATTGCCTGACATTGTTGATCCTCAGATGGCGCGAACATCGGTGACTTCGGGCACATAATATTTCAGCAGCGATTCGATACCCATCTTGAGCGTCGCCGTCGAGGACGGGCAGCCCGAACAAGCCCCCTGCATTTCGAGGAAAACCGTGCCCTTGTTGAAACCGCGATAGACGATGTCGCCGCCATCGCCGGCAACCTGCGGGCGGATGCGCGTGTCGATCAGCTCGATGATCTGCGTGACGATTTCGGCGTCTTCCGGGTCGTCGTTGATCACCGGGCCCGATGCGGCACTGGTGAACAGCGGCGCCCCCGAACTGAAATGATCGACGAGAACGCCAAGAACCTGGGTCTTCAGTTCGTTCCAGTCGGCCGAACCCTCGGCCTTAGTGACGCTGACAAACTCAGCGCCAAAAAACACGCGCTCGACATCGCCGAGAGCGAACAGCGCCGCAGCGAGCGGCGATGTTTCTCCCGCTTCAGGCGTGGCAAAATCAACCGTCGTTCCATCAGTGACGCTGCGACCGGGTCGGAACATCAGGGTCGCCGGATTGGGGGTACGTTCGGTTTCGATGAACATGGCAGGCAAGGCCCTTGCTGATACGGTTGCCGCGGATGTGGCGCGGATGGCCGGCGGAATCAACCTGAAATGCGACGAAAATCATCCGAATTGTGGAATCGTGTTGGCGATCGTCGATCAGGTCAGCGATTCAAGTCGTTCCGTATCAAGGCCGCCGGGCACGATGATGACGACACACGGCAGTTGGCCGGCGCGTTCACCGGTGAAAAAACTGATCAGCGGACCGGGGGCACCCTTGGACGCAGCGCCCAGCACCAGCGCACGGATCGTCGGATCGCCGCGAACATGGTCAAAAATCGCCGGCGCTGCATCGCCTTCCAGAATAACGAGTGCCGGCCGCGCGCCTCCCAGCGATTCGGCCTCGTCCGCAAGAGCGGCGAGCAAGGCTTCGGCTTCGACGCGGGCTTCGGCAGCCATCGCTTCCTGCACGGCGCCCCATTGCATGAATTCCGACTTGCGAATGACATGCACAAGAGCCACCCGCGCCCCGACGTGGCCGGCGCGCATCGCAGCAAAACGCAATGCGACGCGGCTTTCAGCGCTCTGGTCAATGACGACCAGATAGGTGGGCGCGGTATCCATAACCATCGAGGCTACATACTTAAGGCCGTTTTCGCTTCGCTGCTATAGCATTTTCAGGTGCTTGGCAGCGGGGCGATGGCGGCTGTTAGTCGGCGGTTCGTTTAACTGTTAGTCGGCTGCCCGGCCGCAGCGTGAGGAACGCGCCGGCGCGTTCCTCAACGATCGTGAAAGGGAAGCCAAATATTGTCTTTGGCAGGCCGTCACTGTGGGGGCCATGATCGACGCGCTGTTCGCGCATGAAGGCGGTAAGCTCATCGTTCGTCAGATGCACAATGAGCTCATCGAATGGGATGGCCAGCTGCGCGAAGAAGCGCCGTTCGGTCATGATTTCCTGTAGGATTTCCGCGCAGCTGGTCATCCCTGTTGTTCCTTCGTGTCGGCGGCGCCTGACTGGCGGGCCTGGTGCGCTTCGAATTGTTCAATCGCGGCATCGGCCATGCGGGTGGTGCCGGGCATGTAGGTTTCGAGGATGCGCTTGCAGCTTTCAATCTGGTGGCCGCTGATCGCGGCGATGTTCTGCAATTCGATATCGGCCTCGGCCAAGCGCACGATGCAGGTGTGGCGCAAGTCCCGATATTGCAGGTCCGCCAGATCATCGCAGCCGGCGGCGATCGCCAGTGCCTTGATGCGGCGAAATTCCACCTGAAAATAATGCGCCGGATAGGCTTTGCCGTCGCTTTCGCGCACCAGCAGGGTAAGGCTGGGCACAGCGCGCGCGCGGTTGGCGGCGGCGAGGGCATCGAGGCGGGTGCGCAGGCTGGCGACGGCGCGCACCTCTACCCAGCGTTTGGTCTTGCCCTGGCGCAGCCGGATGCGGCCATCCTTCCATTGGCTCCATTGCAGTTTGAGAATGTCACCCTCCCGCTGGCCGATGAAGGCGGCGAGCATGATGGCGGTGCCCATGCTGGGAACGCCGGCGGCATCGGCAGCGGTGACCATGGCATCAATGGCATGGTCGGGCCATATCTGATCGCGCGGCGCCGGGTTGTGGACGCCAGCGCCGGCGAACGGATTTTCAGAAATCAAATCTTCATTCAGCGCCCATTGGAACAGGGTGCGGCCGACCCGCATGGTACCGGCGGCGCGAGTGAGGCGCGCAGGTCCGCCTTTCTTCGCCGGCTTTGCCAGTTCGGTCTTGAACACCTGGACGCGCTTGCGAGTGATTTGCACGGCGGGCACGTCACCGGCCCAGCGTTCGATGATATCAAGGCAGCTGCCATAGGTGTGCTGGGTGCTGGCGGCATGATCGGGCAGGCGCTTTTCCCGATAGGCGGCGATGATTTCGCCGACAGTGCCGCGCGGCCGAAAGGGCCGAGCAGCTGCGCCAGCTGCGGCGGCGGCGCGGGTGGCGGCGCCGCCAGCCTTCCATTCTGCCACCTGGTCGTTGAGGCGCTGCGTCGCCTTTATCGCGGTGTCCTGATCGGTGCCGAGGGTGACCAGCTGCCACCCCGCCTTTTTGAGCGCGGCCGAGGGTTGCCAGTAAAAGCGGGTGACGCCGTGCCGGCCGGGGCGGGTGGTGAGATATTGAATGGTGAAAGTCGCCATGGCGGTGGCTCCTTATGGGCAGGCGGTCAGGATGAATTGCGGGCGGCTTCCATCTTGGCGATGACGGATTGGCAATAGGTGATGTGCCGTTCAACAGCGGTTTCGGCATCGAGCAACACGCCATCGCTGATCGAGCGTTCGCCGGCCAACCAGGCGCGCACGCTGCGTTCGCCGACGCCGAGTGCGCGCGCGAGCGCGCGTTGCCCGCCGATCGCTTCGGCAGCTTCGGCTAGAAGAACGGTGCGGGGCGTGGTGGTCATGGCGGGGTTGTGCCGGTTTTTAGGCGCGGGTGTCAAGATTGGTCGTCGCCTCTATCGTCGTCGCGCCTGTGCTGGTCTGCCACGCTTCCCAGCGCAGGCGGTGGCGTCGTTCAACCGGAAAAGCGCCTAATAGTGCGTCGAACGCGCGCCGGAATGACAAGCCAAAGTGCCAGTTGCCGAAAGGTTGAAACACCCCCTATCCGCCGCGACGCATGTGACCCCAATTTGCCAAGGTCTGCATATCATCGGGCGGCAACCGATCATCGGCTATTTGATGACGGGAAATCTGGATCGCAAATCTAATTTCACTGGTCACGCAAAGTCTCCATTGGCGAGTGCCAGCAGCACATCGACATGGCATGGTGCATCGAGCGCGCACCAGCAGGCAAGGTTCTTGCCGCGCAGATCGATGCGGATGCGATCAAGCATGAAGGCGCGATCGGCGTTCGCCATGCTGGCTAGATCGGCTTCGAAATCGGCGCGGGTGCTGCCGGCGTAATTGCCGTGCGGGTGCGGCCGGGCGCAGCTGACGGCAGGCAGGCCATTGGCGGCGATCGAAGCGATCCAGAGGCGATAGCCGGGCTGGCGCGACAGGCGCAGGCGGATTGGGGTGGCGGTCACTTGGCCTGTCCATAGCCGCAGGCAACCAGCATCTTGGCGACCAGGTGCCAAACGTGCAGATCAAGCCGGGGGTGATTGGTGACGGTGCCACGATGCTGCACCAGCCCGCGATCGAGCGCGTCGCGGCTACGACCGCGCAGGGTTTCGCCGGCATAATCGCCGCGCCGCGCCGTGCCGCCGATGTTGGAAATGTGCATTCGGGCCAGTTCCGTCTTGTCCCCGGTGATGGCGGACCAGAGTTCAACGCGCACGACAATCATCATCAATCACCATAGCCAAGGCGGTCGCGCAGGGCGCAATAGTCGATGGCCAGCATCCGGCCGGCGGCGCGGTCCTCGTCGTCCCAGCGGTCGATAAGCTGGCGCATCCGGTGTGCCGCTGCCTTGCCCGCTGCCTTGTGGCGTTCGGCATCGGCGGGGCGACCGGCGGTGCCGCGCGAGCCGTTGCGGGTTTTATAGGCGGCGATCGCCAGCGGGGTCAGCACGCGGCCGCGCACCGTCATCCGGTTGGCAAAGGCCAGTTGATGCGGCCGGCCGCAGAACATATTGCGCTTGCCATAGGCGCGCGCCAGCACCGCGCCGCATTCGGCACAGTGGCGCGCAGCGGGGTCAGCAGCGGCGCGCGCGGCAGCGCTGGGGCCGGTTTCCACCGGATCGCAGAACAGCGGGATTTGCGGAGCAGCGCGTAACGCGGTGGCGGTGTGCATGGGGTATGATCCAGACCGTTAATGCGACAGGGCGCATGGCGCGCTCGCAGACAGGGCAAAGCCCGAATCTGCAAGCGCCATGCGGAGGGTCAGCCAGGCACCCGGCGAAGACAGTCGATCATGCCAAAGGCCTGACGTTTGACGGATTCGGCATAGGCATAGGCATAGGCATAGGCATCGGCATAGGCATCGGCAGAGGCAGAGGCATCGGCAGAGGCATCGGCATAGGCATCGGCATCGGCATAGGCATAGGCATAGGCATCGGCATCGGCATCGGCATCGGCATCGGCATAGGCATAGGCATCGGCATCGGCATCGGCATAGGCATCGGCATAGGCATCACGCGTCACTGCCCGCCATTCGGGTTGTGAGGGGTTATCGCCGGCCAGCGCGCGCAGGTGCAGGGCCTGATAGGCGGTGTGCTTTGCGGCGGCATTGGGGTTGCCGTTGGCCATGGCGCGGGCGATCCATGACGCTGCCAGGACATTGGCGTGCCAGTCGTTGATGACCGTGAACGGCACCTTGCCGCCCAAACGGTCGAGTTCGGCATAGAATGCCGCGCCCCATTCCAATCGGCTGTCAGCCCGCTGACCATCGAAGAAATAGACTGTCAGCTTGGCAAGCCAGCGCGGCATGACCGAGGCCGGGCAATCCTTTGGGTCGGTGATCGATGGATCGATAATGCCAAGGGCGCAGGCCAGGTGCCGACCGTCGTCTGCCTGGCTCTGCCATTTGCCCACGACCAAGCGGCCTTCCGCCATGGCGGCATCGTATCTGGTGCGGGCTTCATGGGCGGTGATGGTCATTGGGTTTTCCTTTCAGGGTTAGCGGCAGATGCGCCAGGCGATGGCGATGAGCGCCACCCAGGCGATGGCGCCGGCGATCGGCGAAAGGGTCATCATGCCCAGCTGGCGGCGACGAAAAGCGCGAGCAGCAGGATGAAGGCGCAGGCGGTGGCAGCGCGCCGGCGCGGCCGATCGGCGCGCGGGCGCGGCAGCAGGCGGGGCAGCGCACGTGGGGCGCGCGGCGGTGTCGCCGCCCAGGGCCGATAGAAGGCCGGCGCCTTGGCAGCGGCGTGCGCGCCGTCGTGCAGCGCGGCATAGTCGTTGCGGATGCCGGGGCGATCATTGGCGGGATCGACCAGCACCGGGCCGGTGTAGCGCGGCGTCATGCGTCAAGTTCCTTGCCGGTGGCGCTGGCCAGCGCCATGATGCGATCAAAGTCAAAGCCCAAGGCGCGCACCGTCCAATTCTTGGCCTCGGCAATGCGTGCGTCCGACACCGGCCCGCCGCTTTGCAGATCGGCAAACAGGCTATGCGAGGCCTTAGCGGCGGCGCGGAATTCTTCCAGCTTTGCGGCATTTGCTGCCAACTGGTCGAAGGTGGCGCGGAAGTAGTCATCTATCTCTTTGCGGTGCGCGGCGTTCAGGCCGTTGAGCAGGCCGGCAACGGCGCCCTGCACCGTTCCACCGAGCCAATGCTCCTTCATAAAATCCGTCCAAGCGACGGCGCAGCCGGTGGCGCCGATGCTTTCGGCGGTGGCGGGCGTGGTGATGGCGTCGATGGTCAAGGTGTCGGGCATGGTCGATCCTTTCGGGTTAAGCGGCGGCAGCGCCATCGATGGCGGTAGCGATGCTGTGGTGGGTCCAGCGGCGGCGGATGGCGCAGGCTTCGACAAAGAAACGCGGGTCGCCGAGGCTGGCGAGCGCGGCGAAATCCAGCGGTGCGATGCGGGTGTGGTGGATTTCGAGCAGGTGGCGCCAGTGGCGCACGGTGCTGGCGTGGGTGCCCATGCCGCCGTGCCCCTTGTCAACCGCATGGGCGCGACTGGCGAGGGCGTTCAGCTGCATCGCGGTTTCAAAATCGGGGGCGATGGCGGGCATCAGCCGGCCGACAGTTGCGCGGCGCGGGCATCCAGCAGCGTCGCATAGTCCTTGCGATCGGCGGCATCGATGCCGGCGTGATCGGCCTCGCCATACCAGCTATCAAACCAGGCATCGACGGCGCGGGCGCTGTAGATGCGTTCATTGACGCGCGGGCTGGGCAGGTGGCGGGGGAAGCCCTTGTTTTCCACAAGCCAATCGATGCGGGCGCGCAGCCAGCGTTCCGAATGCGTGGCCTGGCCGAGACGATGGCCGATATAGTGGATGCCGACCGCGCCTTTCAGGCGGTCACGCAGGACAAGTTCATGCGGCATGGCGTTGCTCCTCGGGCCAGCCCGGCGACAGACGCGCGACGGGCACGTTGTTTTCATCGCGGCGCACCGAGGCAAGATCGCCGACAAGAAACAGCCGGGTGGAGCCCGGCGGATCGATGACAGTTTTGCCGTCTCCATCGGTGTGGCGGATGATGATATGCGGGGTGACGCAGTTGGTGACCTGTGCCCGATAGCTGCGGCCATCGGTGTAGAGCGCGGTGACCAGGCTGCCGACTTCCAGCGCCGGCGGGGCAGGTGTCTTACGCATGGCCGACCATCCTTTCGGTGGCGAGCAGCTGCGACCGGCGGGTGCTTTGGTGCAGCGCCATGGCGGTTTCGAACGAGCGCAGCAGTTCGGCGACGGCTTCCAGATCGAGCGGGAACAGCCGCTGGCACGCCTTTGGGTCGCCATCGCGCGACACCGCCATGAAGAAATGCGGCGCCTCGCCAACCGGCGATTTGAAATGGACAAGACGCGCGGTGTGCCGCGGTGATTTGGGGGATGGTCGTGGCACGTTTTGCCTCCGTTCGTGTGAACGGGGCGAGTTTTGTCATCGAAACGATTACTGTGTCAAGCGGATTTGTAAGTGGTTCGCTTACATTACCGGGCGGTTACAGCCCTAGCCATAAGCGCCGAGTGCTGCCGCGCCGCTGCGCAGGAAGGCGCTGCCATCGAGCGCGGCCTGGGCCAAGGTGATGAAGGCGATGGCAAAGACAACCGCCACCGCGCCGGCGGCGCGATGGCGGTAGGGTGGTTGCCGGCGTTCCACGGCGACGACGAGCGCGAACCAGCTGGCGAACATGGCAAGGCAGAGCGCCAGCCAGATGCCGGCCGCGATCAGGCCGCGACCTTGCCCGCGCGTTCGGCAAAACCGGCAAGGGCTTCACCGACTTGCAGAAATTGGCCGCGCAGTTCATCGGGTGCCGATCGGAACAATGCCAATAGCCGCAATTCTTCATCATCGCGGGCGGCATTGGGATTATCGGTCGCAAGCAGCAGTTCGGCCGGCGCGACGCCGAGCGGTGCAGCGAGGCGCTGCATCCACAACAGGTTAAGTTTCGGCTTGCCGCGTTCCAGCCCCGATATCTGCATCTTGGAACAGCCGACGAGGCCGGCCAGTTCGTCCTGGCTCATGTCCGCCTTCATTCGAAGCTCGCGGATGCGGTTCGGTGCTTGTCCCATTGGGATAAATTGTACGATTACCGCTGTCACTTTATTAGCCCCCCAATCGATTATCTGCTCTTGCGCTCCCGTAATCATATCGCTTACAAACCCGGTCCATGTCCAGCCCGGCCGCAAATGCTCTCAAAAGGTGGCGCGAAAGCCAAGTGTTAACTGTGCAACAGTTGGCACAAATGGTGCCGGTAGCCCGGCAGACCTGGTACAGCTGGGAACGCGGCGCCACCGTGCCGCCGCAGGAATTGATGGCGCGGATTGTCGAGATAACCGGCGGCGCCGTGCAGCCCAATGACTTTTACCCCAAGGCGTTGCAGCGCATGGCGCGGGCGGCATAGATGGCCGCGCGGGGGGGATTTCAGGAACAGCCCGGCGCAGTATCCCTCCCGGATGCGCCGGGTAGAGCCGGGGGCGGCGCGGCGGCTGCCGTCCCCGGCCAGCGGATGGCTGGCAACAGCAGCGGCCAGCTGGGCAATATCGATTTGGCGGCGTTCAGCCGGGTGGGGCCAAAAGCCGATGTGCGGCGTGTCAAGCTGGCCGCTGGCGCCGGGGTTTGCCTGCACCGGGATGGCGCCAGCTTTGCCGTGGAAGTCCATGGCCATGACGGCGATCGCGGTTACCTGCTTTCGATGACGCAGGCCGAGGCCGGGCGGATCGGGCAGCGGCTGTTGCAGTTTGCGGCGCTGGTGCCGGGGCAGTCGGTGGGCGAGCCATGAGCCGGCGGATAGATCCCGCTTTTCAGGAATTGCTGGCATCGGTGCTGTTATTCTGGTTGCCGGCGCACCGCGACCATGGGCTATCGATCAAGGCAGCGCGCAACCGGTTAGAGGCGGCGCTGGATGCCGCCGCGCCGGTGCAAAGCCTGTGGCCATCGCCATGCGCGACGCTGGCGCTGGCGGCGCAGAACAGCCTGGACGGGCAGCCCGGCGGGATCGACAAGGCGGCGATCGAAGCGGCGACCGATGCGCGGTGGCACGCGGCGGCGCGTTACGCGTGGCAGGATCGCCGCGACCTTTGCGACGACGAGGCGGCGGCGTGACCGAAACACGCGCGCCCTATGCTATTCCGGTGGCCGAGATTGCCGGGCAGTTGACGGCGCAGATTGAAAACCTGTGCCACGACCTGTTGCCGCACGGCAAAAAGCACGGCCATGAATGGGCGATCGGCGGCGTGGATGGTTCGCCCGGCGCCAGCATGATGGTGAACATGGGGCACCGTGCCGGGGTGTGGATGGATTTTGCCACCGGCCAGGGCGGCGACGCGATCGACCTGATTGCGGCGGTGCGGTTTGGCGGTGACAAGGGGTCGGCGATCCGCTGGGCACGGTCATGGCTGGGGCTGGACGGGCTGGACCCGGCGCGGTTCGTGGCGACGCAAGCCGCCAGTGCGAAGCGGGCAAAGAATGTTGACGAAAGCGCGATGGACGATGCCGAGCGCCGCGACAAGGCAGCGCGCATGTTTCGCGGTGGCAAGAGTTTCACCGATGCCTGGGGCGGGTTCACCAAGACAGCGGCGGCGGATTATCTGCACGGTCGGGGCATCGCTATGCGCCAGCTGGGCCGGGTGCCGGGGTGTTTGACTTTTACCGCGGGCGCGTGGAACGGCGAGGTGCAGAAGAATGTGCCGGCTATGCTGGCAGCGGTGATGCAGCGCAACATCATCACATCGGTGCACCGGACCTTTCTGGAAGTCACCGGCCCCGGCAAAGCCGAAAAACTGCGTGTCAAATACCCGAAAATGTCATTGGGGCCGTTGGCCGGCGGCGTCATTCCGTTGTGGCGCGGCGATTCCAAGCTGGGCTGGTCAGCCTTGTGGGATGCCGAATTGTCGCTCGATTGGCCAGCGGTTGAAGCCGACCGATCGGTGACGATATGTGAGGGCATCGAGGACGGACTGTCGCTGGCGATTGCCGCGCCCGAGCGGCGGATCGTTTGCACGGCATCGCTGCCCAACATGCAGGCGGTGAATTTGCCGCCGTGCCTGACCCATGTGACGATCGCGGCCGACAATGACAAGCCGGGCAGCGGTGCCGCCGTCAGCGGGTTGCCGAAAGCGATTGCGCGGTTGCAGGCGCAGGGCCGCACCGTGCGGGTGGCGCGGGCGCCGTTGCCGCACAAGGATTTCAACGCCTGGTTGCAGCATTTGCAGGCGCCAGCGCCGCAGGCGGCGACGGCATGAGCGCCAATAATCCCCGGCTTGCACGCCCCTGGTGGTGGATGCAGCCGCTGCCAGAGCAAGCAGAAACCGCTCTGACCCTGAAAGCGTTTCTGAAAGCAAGCACGGCGCACCGCGCCTTTGTCTTTGCGATACCGGTGGCGACGGCATGACCGGCAGCCTGATGCCGATCGCTGCCGCGCTGGACGATGCCGAGGCGGTGCCGACAGCGCCAGAAGCCGAAGCGCAGGCGGCGAAACCGACACGCGCGCCGCCGCCGGCGACACCGAAAAGCGACCGTTCCGACAGTGCCCGGTCCCGGCGCAGCGCGGCGATCATCCGGCTTGAATTGCCCGATAACCTGCCGGTCGAACCGCTGGGCCGCAATGGCACGGTGTTCTATTATCTGGACGCGCACCGCCAGCTGGCGGCGCTTGCCGCCGACAAGCACGGCCGCGCGATGATCGTGCAGCTGTTCGGCGACCAGATCGATATCTTGATGGCGTGGCAGGGCAAGACCGACAAGGACGGCAACCCGGTGCGCGGCTTCCATGCCGACAGCGCGGCCGATGCCTTTATGGCGGCGTGCAGCCGGCAAGGCTTGATCGACCCGGCCAAGCAGGTGCGCAGCGTCGGCGCGTGGAGCGACGAGGCCGACAATCTGATTTTGCACCTGGGCGATCGCGTCTGGATGGGCGGCGAATACAAGCCGCCCGGCCGTTATGGCGACTGGATTTTGCCGGCGATGCCGCCGGCGACGAGGCCGGCGGTGGAAGCCGAAGGGCTGGACGTTGGCGCCGAAATGCTGGGGCTGCTCAACACCTGGCACTGGCGCGACGGGTTGCAGGCGATGCTGGTGCTGGGCTGGATATGCCAAGGTTTCGTGACCGGCGCGCTGCGCTGGCGCACGCATATCATTTGCGACGGCGAGCGCGGCACCGGGAAATCGTCGCTGCTGGAAATGATCGAACGGCTGTTCGGCAACTGGCTGTTGAAATCATCCGACGTGACGCCGGCGTCAATCTATCAGCTGATGGCCGGCCGGGCGCAGCCGCTGTTCCTTGACGAGTTCGAGGCCGGCATGAACCCCAAGCGCAAGGCCGAAGTGGTCGGCGTGCTGCGCCAGGCGTCATCCGGCGGCGTGGTGCTGCGCGGCGGCGATGACCATATCGGCCGATCGTTCAGCGTGCAGTTCGGCGCGTTCCTGACTTCGATCGTGCCGGTGGCGCTGCAATCGCAGGATGAAAGCCGGATGGTGCGCACGCAGCTGCTGCCGCTGGACCAGAAGGCCGATGCCACCGGGGTGATGCCCGACATATCAAAACCGCGCATGGCCAAGATGGGCGCGCGGATCATGCGGCGGATGATCGACCAATGGCCGCGCTTTCCGGCGACGCTGGCGGCTTACAAGCGCGCCCTTGAAGCGCACCCCGGCTTTGATGCGCGGTTGCAGGACACTTATGGCACGCTGCTCGCCTGCGCCGATTTGATGATCCACAACACGCTGCTGTACGATGACGACCTGGCGCCGATCGCCGCCGACGTGGCGCGCATGGTGGCCCCGGCCCGCGCCGAAAGCGACAAGGACCAGGACCGTTGCCTTGTCCATCTGCTGCAATCGCAAGTCGATCGCGGGGTTGGCGTGCGCCGCACCGTTGCCAGCTGGTTGAAGCAGGCGGCGGCGTTCGACAATGAGGGCAAAATTGACCTTGACCGCCGGCGCGATGCGGTGGCGGCGCTGGGCGTGGTCGGGCTGAAACCGATGGTGGAGCGCGACCCGAGCGGCAAGGTGACGGGCAAGGTTGACCGTGATCTGTTGCCGATCGCCCAGCGCGCAATCGTGGTGTGCAACGAGCATCCGCAGCTGGCGCGCATCTATCACGAAACGCCCTGGCCCGGCGTGCCCGGCGCACCCGGCAGCTGGGTGACGGTGTTGCGGCGGGTGACCGGCGCCGAAGTGCCGGCGCAGAGTTTGAAGATCGGCGGGATGAACCGGCGCGGCACGATCGTGCCGGTGGGGTTGTTGATCGATTGGGACGAGGCGCCATGACCGGCGCCGCGTGCCAGCTAGAGCGGGTCCGGCCGGCGCAGCCCGGCGGCGGTGAGGCTGTCACGCGCGGCGAGGATCGCGCGCCACGGCCGGCCGGGCAGGAATTGGCGCCAGTGATCGGCGGCGAGGCCGCAGGCCAGCATATCGGCGAGGGCGGCGACCTCGCCGGCCGTCAGGGTGACGGCCGGCGGTGCGGGGCGGTGGTGCGCGTAGCGGGATTGGCGGCGCATGGGTCAGGCTCGCGGCAGCGGTGTGCGCTGGTCGCGCGCGACGCGCAAGCCGTCCAGCGGCAGGGTGTAGATTGGCCCGGTTTCCGTTTCACGGAAATCGCCCCACCCGGTATCGCGCGCAGCGATGCAAAGCAGCCGTTCCCTCTCTTGGGTGATGATGAATTGCCCGGCGGTAATCATGATGCTTTCCCTTCATCGGCCAACAGTGACCGCCTAGCCCCTCGCCCGGCAGGACGAGGGGCGGCGCGGGCACTGTCAGGCGTCGGCCATCTCATCGGCCGGCGCGGTGGCGATCGCGCCGGGTTGCAGCCCGAGCAGGTAATTGGCGGCGCGACTGGCGGCGCTGGCGGCGGTGAAAATCGCGCGCTTGTCGGACTTGAGCGCCTTCAACCAGCTGGCGACATAGGCGGCATGATCGACGCGGGTTTCGGCGACGATGCCGAAGCCGGCGCAGAGGAACGCCGCGCCCAATTCGGCGACCAATTCTTCCATGGCGCAAGCCTCGCCGCCGAACCGCTGGCCACCATCAAAGCGCCGATCAAGGCGCGATTTGTGCCCGGTCCAGTGGACGGTTTCATGCGCCAGCGTCGCGTAGTAAATCGCTGGGTTGCGGAAGGTGACGAACGGCGGCAGGGTGATCGCGTCATCGGCCGGGCTGTAGAAGGCGCCGCCCAGGTCCTTCTCCGCGACGCTGGCGCCGGTGTTGGCGAAAAAGGTATCGCACTCTTGCAGGCGCGCGCTTGCTTCGATTTGCGACACCGGCGGCGCCGGGGTGAAATCCGCCGGCAGCCCCTCGCACTGTTCAGCGTTGAAAACCGCGTAGGTTTTCAGGAACGGGATGCGGGTTGTGGTGGTGGTGCCGCCCTCGCCTTCCCGCTCCCGTTCAACGGCACCGGCAAAGACGACGCGCGACGACTTTTCGCCCTTGCGCACGTTGCCGCCCAGGTTAAGCGCCTGCTTGAAGGTGAGCCAGCGCGGCGCGGCATAGCCATGGCGCTGCGCGGCCGACCAGAGCAGCAGAATGTTAATCCCGTTGTAGCTGGCACCGTTCCAGCGTTCCGGCAGGCGCATGGGGTTGGCGTTCATGCCCGACCAGCGCGGCGCCCAGGGGCGTTCACCGGCTTCCAGCGCGGCGACGATCGAGGCGGTGACTTCTTCGTAGATATCTTGGCGCATTGCGCGGTCCTTTGCTTGACCAGAGGCGCGGCCAAATGCCGACGCCTTGAGCCTATATATAGGCGCGGATGGGGGATTGCAAGCCTCTTTCGCCCGCGCCCCAACCCGTTGGTTTCAATCAAGATTAGGGCGCGGCGGCGGTCACGCGGTCACGGCCAAGTAACGGCGGGCGTGACGGCGTGACCGGATTAAATAGGGGGCGGATATGAGCGGCGGCGAGGGCATCGCCAGCGCGGTGGCCCAGGCGATGGCCGAGGCCGGGCCGATGGCGGCGCCGGTGAAGATCGAGCAGCTGCTACCGCTGGGCGATGCGCTGGCGATCGAGGCGGCGCGGGATGGCCGGGCGGATCGGAACGCCGGGCACGCGGTTGAAGCCGTGCGGGCGGCAGGCCGGCCGAAGGGGGCGACGAACAAGCGCACCGCCGCCTGGCGCGACTATCTGTTGTCGAAATATGCGCACCCGCTGGAAGTGCTGGCGCAAGCCTATAGCCGGCCGGTGGAGACGCTGGCGGCGGAATTGGGCTGCACCAAGCTGGAAGCCTTTACCGCGCAGGTGAAGGCGGCGGCGGAACTGGCGCCGTTCATTGAAAGCAAGATGCCGATCGGGGTTGCGGTCGATGCTCGGGGGACAATCAGCCTGGTGATCCATGGCGCGGATAGCGGTGAGGCGGTGGAAGGCGGCAGCGCTTGGGGCTTGTCGGCAATGCTGCAAAATCAAGGGGTTGACCAGTGATGCGGCGGGCCGATGAACAGCCGCCGACTAACAGCGCGGCGCAAGTGCATGATATCGCAGCACAATCGGCGCGGCGTCGTAAGCTATCGGGGCTAATGGCATGGATCGGCGGCGGCGCAGCTGGGGCGCTGATCGGCGCGGCGCTATCGATCGCGGTGGCGCGCGCCGGCGCGGGGGGTGCCCCCCCCCAAGCCGCGCCGCTTTCCTTGATCGCCATCGCCGCAGAGGGTGCCAAATTTTCGGGAAAAAAAATCGCGAAGGTTTGGGCAAGTGCAGCCGGGGGCGGGGTGGAGGCGAGGCCGGCGGCGGAAAATTTCGGCGAACGGGCAAGCGGGCGCGGGGTGAGGCTGTGAGTTTCATCATCGACTGGAAGCCGCCGGGGCCGGTTGCCGACAGGTTCACCGATGCGCCGGATTTCTGCACGGCGATCATGGGGCCGGTGGGTAGCGGCAAGACGACGGCGGCGTTGATGAAAATCATCAAGGTGGCGGCGGTGCAGCGGCCCAGCCCGATCGATGGCGTGCGGCGGTGCAAGGCGCTGGTCATCCGCGACACGTTCACCAACCTGAAACGCACGATCCTGCCGACGTGGCATGGCTGGTTTCCCGAGACTATGGGGCATTGGGTCGGCGGGCCACCGGCCAAGCATGTGCTGAATTTTGAAGTCATCAAGGGGCAGCCGATCGAATTGATTGTCGATTTCATGGGGCTTGGCGAGGACAGTATCGAGAATCTGCTGCGGTCCTATGAGATGACCTGTTTTTTCGGCAACGAGTTCGATCTCATGTCATTCGATGCGCTGTCGTTCCTGATGCAGCGTGTCGGCCGCTATCCTTCCAAACTGCACGGCGGGCCGACCTGGTATGGCGGGTGGCTGGATTTCAACGCGCCCGAGGTCGATCACTGGCTGCACGAATTGTTTGTCGAGAACCAGATACCGGGCAGCGACGGCCAGCGCGCCGAGGGTTACAAGCTGTTCGTGCAGCCGGGCGGCACCGAGCCGGGCGCCGAGAATGTGCAGAATTTGCCGCCGGGATATTATGACCGGATGCTGAAATCTTTGGCCGAGTGGCTGGCGCGGCGGATGGTTCATAATCGCTGGGGGTTCAGCCGCAACGGCAAGCCAGTCTATCCCGAGTATAACGACGCGATCCATGTGGCGCCGACGATCCTGCAACCGATCAAGGGCGTGCCGATTGGCATAGGCATCGATGGCGGCGGAACGCCGGCGGCGGCGTTCGGGCAATGGCTGCCGGGTGACCGGTGGCGCACGCTGGCGGAAATTGCCACCGACCCCGGCACCGGGCCAACGCGGTTCGGCGAAATGGTCAACCAGATGCTGGCGTCGCGGTTTCCCGACCTGACGCCGGATGATGTTTATGGCTGGTCGGACCCGTCGAACGAATATGGCGGCGACGAGGAAGGCGGCGACCCGGCATGGCTGACCAAGGTGCGCAAGGTGACCGGCATCCGGTTCAGGGGCACGCCGACGAACAACCCGCATTTGCGCCAGGAAGCGGTGCGCAAGCCGCTGCGGTCATTGGTCGATGGGCAACCGGCGTTCGTTTTGTGCCCAAGCTGCAAGCAGCTGCGCAAGGGTTATAACAGCGGATATCATTACCGGAAAATCAAGGTTGGCGGTGCCACCGGGCGCTATGACACCAAGCCCGAGAAAAACCATTTCAGCCATTTGAACGAAGCCCATGAATATCTGTTGCTGGGCGGCGGACACGGCATTGCCGGTGTGATGGGGCGTGAACGGCAGGTGCGGCAGACGGTGATGCGCGCCGATAGCGATTACGACATTTTTGGAGACGCAGCATGACCAAGGTTCTGGGCGGCATCGGAAAGGTGCTGATTTCGCAGCCAAAGGGCGTGGTGGGTTTGTTCAAGGGGCCAGCGAAGCCGCAGGCGGCATTGGCGCCGCCGACGCGCGACGATGCGGCGGCGGCGACGGCGCGCGATGATGAAATCAGGCGCCGGCGCGGATCGGCAGCCGATATCCTGTTGGGGCCGATGGCCGGCGAAGCGCAAGGCGTGACCGCCAAGACCCTGACCGGCGAGTGAGTTCAACCAGGAGAGGACGAGCGATGACGAAAACCAAACCAGACGTTGGTGATGAAGCGGCAGCAGCAGCCGCACAGGAAGCGGAACGCATCGAGGCGGAGCGCGTCGCAGCGGCGGCAGAGGCCGAGCGGATCGCGGCCGAGGCGGCGCATGATGCCGAGGTGAAGGCGCGGCAGGAAGCCGAAGAAGCGCAGTTGCGCGCCGAAGCCGAGGCGCTGGCACGCGGCGACGGCGATTTGGGTGCTGCCGATGGTGGCGCGATTGCCTTTGCCACCGAAACGCTGCCGGCCGGCCTGTTGCACGACTGGATGCGCCGCGCGGGTTCGCCCGATGCGGTGTTGCTGTTCGGCGGCGCGGGACAATCCGCGGTGCAGGTGGCACCGGTGACGGTGAGCCCCAAGGACTTTGTGGCCGATGGCGCGGGCATTATGTTCACCGGCAAGTTCAAGGTGCTGGGCGACAGCAGCTTGGGCGGCGGCGTGCGCATCGACCAAGTGGCGCTGGCGGTGACAGCCGAGGGGCCGGTGGTATCGGTGTGCGAGATTTCCGGCGGTGTGATGTTCGCACCGGGGCAGGAATTTGAGTTCGGGCCGGGCGCTTTCATTTTCCGGTGAGGCATGAACAGCATGGGGGTGACGGCCAGCGCCCCCATGCTGGCACGGCAGCGACCAACAAGAGGATGACGGGATGAGCGAAATTCGGATCGAGCAATATGCCGGCGGCGGGCTGGACAATCGCGGCATCATGCAGATGCCGCAGCTGCCGATGCTGGCGCAGGCGATCACGCTGGCATCGAGCGCGGCCAGTGCGGCATCGGCGACGCTGAACCCCAAGACGCGGGTGCTGTTCATCCGCGCCACCGGCGGCAACGTGGCATTCCGCACCGGCGACAGCACCGGCGGCGACCCAACGGCGGTCATTACCGATGTGGCGCTGAACGATGGCGAGACGCGCTATTTCGCGCTGGACCCATCGGCGGCGGTGAATGGCGCGCTGAAAATCGCCGTCATCGACCGCTAGGCCAAGGGAAAGCGCGATGATGTTCAAGGAATTTGGCACCGGCGGCTATGGCGGCTTTGGCGGCAGGGCATCGGGCACGCCGACGCCGAGCGCAGCGCCGGTTACGGGCATCACGGTTGTGGCTGGCCTGAACGACACGGCAACGGCAAACACCGCGCCATTTGTCACGACCAGCCAGGCGATCCCGCTGGACACGGCGGGCTGGGTGTTGCTGATCCAGTGCGACAGTGCGCAGACGATCGCCGACGCAACGAAACTGACGGTCAATATTGCCCGACCGGGCAACACCACGGCCGGCGCGCCGACGACACGGACAGACACGGCGCTAGGGGCAAAGGTGCTGCGGCGGGCATGGGGCAACCAGGCGTCGGCGTTGCCAGCGGGCACCAATGCTTTTTATGTGACGCTCGACAACACCATTTATGCCAGCGATACCATCACTTCAATCACGCTGGCAGCGGGTTTCTTTACCGGGCAGGTTTCGGCCATCCCGATCGGCCCCGGCCTCATCACCAATTCGTCAAACCTGGTTTATGAAAAGCCGATCGTGCGGCCGGTGTCGCCGCCGTGGCGGCGGGTGACGACGAGCATCACGGTCGAATTTGGCGCAATCAGCGAATGGGCGGCGTTCGGGCAGCAGGTGGCGCGGGTCGAAGCGCGCGGCAAGGTCGCCGGTGTCTATGGGCCTTGGGCAGCCTCCACGGTGGAAGCGCGGAGCGGCTTCACGCCGTCGACCGGGCGGTTGCCATCGACCATTCCGGCGGCGACGTTTTCGGTAACGGTGGACGTGTCGTCGCTGGCGGACAGCGCGAGCCGCACCGACAGCATGATTGTCTATCGCGCCTATAGCTGGACCGGCGACCAGTTGTTCGACAGCGAAACGGATTGCGCGGCGCTGAACCCGGTTGGCCTGCCGTCAAACCTTGGCGCACCGGCGGGCCTGCCGTTCATTAAGGACGTGGCGGGCAATCACACGCCGATTTATGTGTGGGTCAACCGCGACGGCACGGCCGGCGGCAGCGCGGCGGTGCAGACCGGCACGACAGATCCCGGTGCGGCCGGCAGCTATGCCAGCGAGAATGCCGCGCTGGTCGCGGTGCGGGCGTGGAACAACAGCGGCGTGAACCGGCCGACGCCGCACAACACGACCAGCGGCGCAGTTGTCATGTTCCGCGACGTGGCGGGCGGCAGCCTTGGCAACAGCAATCTGGCCTATTGGCAGCGCGCCACCTTGTCGGGATTTTCCGATGGCCTGGTGCCGCCGACGCTGGCGAGTGCCTCCTATTTTTCGACGGGCAACACGACGCTCGATTGCCGGCGGCGCGGCGTGCAGGACGATGGCACGACCGCCGCAACAAGCAAAGTCACGTCGGGCGTTTGGGGGATTGCCGGGCTGACCTTGGACAGCACTGGCCTGACCGGCGCCAATCATGTCGTTCTCAACAATAGTTCGTCGGCGCTGACAGCTGCGGCTGCTATTGGCGGCTATATTTTGGTCGATGTGGACATTCGGGAAGTTCGAAATGCCGGCACGACTTCATGCGCGTTGATGTCAACAGGCTATCGCTGGGATGTGCGTGTTGACCTCGGCGGCCTAGGCACAAACGAAGGGCCAAGCGGACAGCCTTCGCTGGCAGCAAATTCAAGCCATTTCAGCGGACTGGTTACAACGGTCGGATCGCTATACAGCGCCGTGTCGGTCGGGCTTTGGCTGCCATCGGTTGGCGTGTTCGGGTGCTGGCTGCGCAACATTGCGGTGCGGCCATGGCAATTCGGTATTCAGCCTCCGGCCGAATGGTCGCTAGTCTATAATTTGCGGATCGACCAGAACACGCCGGCGTCAACTGACGCGGTGTTGCTGGCCGATTTGCCGTTCCGCAAAGGCGCGGGCTATTGTCAAGTCATGGTTCGCCGCTGCGGCGTGCCAGCCAGCCCGGCGTTCCGGTTCAGTTCGGACGGCGCACGCAACCAGCTTAACAATGTCGTTGTGCAGCATCCCGGCGCCGATTGCGGCCTGAACAGCGACCAAGACCGATTTAACGGCCCGTATCAGGATCAGGGCTGGCTGCAAGTTATCAAGCGCGCGACGACAAAATATGGAGCCTTTGGCAGCTACAATGTCAAGGACGAGATTTTCAATGCACCGGAGTTGCCGAGCGCAACCACTGACGGCGGGTGGGTAGCGACGACCAGTTATTATCGTGGGATGATCTTGCACGACAACAACGGCACGCCAGCGAGCCGCGTCTATTACCAAGCTGTTGCCGATTTTGTTTCGGGAGCGGTGCAGGCCACCGATCTGGCCGATACCGCGCGATGGGCCAATGCCGGGACTGTCCATTCAACCGCCTATGGTTCGCAGCCGCTGCGGACAGGCACTTGGCGGTTTCAACACGCGGTGCGCAATTTCGGCAATGTCGCGTCCAAGACGGCGAACGGTGACAGTTCGCCATCGCCGGGTAGCTGGTATGGCGAAGCCTGGGGGCGCGGCGGTTCGATCAACGCGACATGGGCGAATTATTTTAAGAGCCGCACCGGCGGCGCGCTGGGGGCGTTCACGGCATGGGGTGATTATCGGCCGCAATCGATTGCCGCCGGCGACGCAAACGACAGCCCGTTGCTGGCGCGCGTGCCGGCCGGTGCCGCCGTGACGCCGTTCGACCTGTTGGGGGTTGCCCGGCGGAACGACGGCACTGGCGCGGCCGGCCCCTATGAGCGGAGTGCTTGAGCAATGAACGATGACCTGGTGCAGCGGCTGTTGCGGCAACATGCGGTGATGCTCGATGAGCGCCGGCCGTGGGAAAACCATTGGGGGCAGATTGCCCGGCGGGTGCTGCCGCGCGGCGATAACTTCAACGGGATGCCGTCGCCGGGCGGGCGGCGCACGCAGGACGTTTTCGACAGCACGGCGACGATCGCGCTGGAGAAGTTCGCGGCCGGCATCGAGGGGCTGGTGGCGCCGCGTGCGCAGCGGTGGCATGGGCTGGCGTCGCCGAACCGCACGCTGAACGACAAGCCGGAAATCCGGCGCTATTTCGGCCAGGTCAATGATTTGCTGTTCGAAAGCCGTTATGCCGCGTCATCGGGGTTTGCGACGCAGCTGCATGAGGTGATGATAAACCTTGGCGCGTTCGGCACCGGCCCCATGTGGATCGAGGACGATCCCGGCCGCAGCATCATCTATACCGCGTGCGACCTGTCGGAAATCGCCATTGACGTGGACCGGCATGGCCGGGTGGACACGATCGGCCGCGAGTTCGAATGGACGGTGCGGCAGGCGGCGCAAAAATGGGGCATGGACAATCTGCCGGCATCGGTGCGCGCCGCCCACAACCAACCCGACCGCAAATTCAAGTTCACCCACATGATCGCGCCGCGCCAGGACTTTGACGCGTTACGCGCTGACGCCAAGGGGATGCGCTGGGGCAGCTGGTATATGCTGGCGCAGGACCAGGCGCTGGTGAGCGAGGGCGGTTACCACAGTATGCCGCTGCCGTGCTGCCGATACACGACGGCGCCGCGCGAGAAATATGGGCGATCGGTGGCGATGATGGCGCTGCCCGATATCAAGATGGCCAACGAGATTGCCAAGGGTATCGTGCGGTCGGTGCACAAGGCGCTGGACCCTGCCCTGTTGCTGCCCGACGACGGGGTTTTGACGCGGATGAACACGCGGCCGGGCGCGTTGAATGTCGGCGGCGTGAACAGCCGGGGCGAGGCATTGGTGCGGCCGTTGCAGACGGGCGGCGATATCAATGTCGGCATGGAGCTGCTTGGCGACACGCGCCAGAACATCAAGGATGCGTTTCTGGTCAGCCTGTTCGAAACGCTGGCCAACACCAGCGACCGGATGACGGCGACCGAAGTGCTGGAACGGCTGCGCGAGCGCGGGGTGTTGCTGGCGCCGGCGAGCGGCCGGATCGAGACGGAATTGCTGGGGCCACTCATCGAGCGCGAAATCGACATTCACACGCGCGCCGGGCGGATGCCAGCGATGCCGGCGGAATTGGAGGATGCCGGCGGCGAATACAAAATCGTCTATGACAACCCGATGAGCCGGGCAGCCAAAGCCGAACAGGCGACCGGGTTTTTCCGCACCATCGAAGCGCTGGGTCCGATCGCGCAGATTGAACCGACGGTTTATGACACGTTCGATTTTGCCGAGGCGGCGCGCGGGGTTGCCGAGATTGGCGGGGTGCCGCCGGCGTGGATGCGGTCACCCGACCAGATTGCCGCGTTGAAGGACGAGCGGACGCAGGCGAGCGAAGTGCAAGGGTTGGTCGAAGCGGCGCCGCAGATTGCCGGCGCGGCGCTGGACGCGGCCAAGGCCGAGCAGCTGGGCGGTGGTTTCGAGGTGGCGGCGTGAGCGACGCCAGCAAGCTGGACCTGCACGCGCTTGCCAATGCGCCGATGAGCGAGACGGCAAAGGCGCTGGCGCCATTTCCAGCAACCACGGTTGGCTGCTGCCCATGGTGCAACGAGCCGAAAGAATTGTCGCATGAAGGTCAGGACGGCGACAGCATCGACGGCGCGCTAATCGCCATCTGCTACGATTGCTGGGCGGAAGGGGACTATTCGTGACGAACCCCGCGATCCTCGCCGCGCAGCGGATGGCCGACCGGTATCTGAACGGGCTGCGGTTGCGGCGCAAGCGCGCCTATGTCGGGCTGTTCCATGGTGACCGGGGCACGCCGTCGCCGGATGCCGATATCGTGCTGGCGGATTTGCGCGATTTCTGCCGGGCGCGCGAAACCACGTTCGATGAGGACCCGCGCACCCATGCCTTGCTAGAAGGCCGGCGCGAGGTGTGGTTGCGGATCGCGGGGCATCTGCACATCGATGAGGCGACTTTAACAGGGCTGGACAGCAACCGGCCGACCATGAGCGAGGGAGACGGTTATGATGATTGACGGTGGCGATGATGATGCTGGCGCTGGCGGCGGCGGCGGCGGCGGCGGCGGCGGTTTCGATGCGGGGCTGTTGACCGGCGAAGCCGCCGGCGGTGCCGCGACCGGCGGTGATGATGCCGGCAAAGCTGGCGACGGCGACGCGGCAAAGGACGGCGACGGCGCGGCCGGCGATCCATGGTTTGCCGGCCTGTCCGACGAAGCCGCCGACGACAAGACATTGAGCGATCGCAAATGGGCCGAGAACAAGAAATATCCCGACATGCCGGCGCTGGTGAAGGCGATGCGCGGGTTAGAAAGCCAGCTGGGCGGCGAGAAGCTGCCGCTGCCAAAGGGACCGGAGGACAAGGATGGGTGGGATCGGCTGTTCAAGGCAGCCGGCCGGCCCGACGCGCCCGAGGGTTACAAGTTTGACGCGATCGCCACCGCCGACCCGGCGTTGGTTGGCGCCTTTGCGCCGGTGGCGCACCAGCTGGGTTTGAGCCAGGCGCAGGCGGAAGGCGTTGCCAAGTTCAACGAGGCAATGGTTGCCGAGCAGGCCAAGGCGATGGCGACGGCGCACGCCGGCGAAGTGGCAGCGATGAAGGCCGAGGCGGGCACCGAGTTTCCCGCCATGCTGGAACGCAGCTTGCGCGCCGCCGAACGCTTTGGGCTGGACGGCGGCGACGTGGCCAAGCTGCGCGAGACGATCGGCCCGCAAAAGCTGATCGGGATGCTGAACAAGATCGGCCAGGCGATGGGCGAGGATGGCATTGTCGGCGGGGGCCGGCAGGCGCTGGGGATGACCGCCGAAAAGGCGGCGACGCGCAAGGCCGAGATTTTGAACGATCCGGCATTTCAGCAGCGGTTGCAGAAGAACGAGGCGACGGCGCTGGCCGAGTGGAAAGCCATCAACGCGGCGATGGCAGCCGCTGCGGAGCGCCAGCAGGCGGCGTAAAAAAGCCGTTGACGGGCGGCGGCAGGTTTGCACAGACTTGTCGCCGTTACCGCTGGATACGCCATCCCGGCCCCAGCTACCCCGGCGATGGTAACCGCCCGCGCCCAGGCACGCGTTAAACCGCCAGAACGGCCCGGTAACTCCGACACGCCTTCGACCCTTGGCAATTCCATCGGACGGAGGATTTCATGTCGTTTCAGGTCACCACGGCACAGGTTGTCGAATATAACAACAACGTCGAACTGGCGTTGCAGCAGAAAACCGCCAAGCTGGCACCTTATGCCATGCAGATGCCCGGCAAGGGCGAAAGCTGCGAGATCGTCAATCTGATCGGGCAGGTGCGCGGCAACCGTGCCGATGTGCGCCACGGCGATACGCGATATGTGAGCACGCCGCATGATCGGCGCTGGGTCGCCAAGCGGCCCGAATATTATTATGCCGACCTGGTGGACACGGCCGACCGGTTGACGGTCGGGATCGATTTGCAGGGTGCCTATGTGCAGGCCGGCGCCGCCACCATCAAGCGCGGGTGGGACGATGAATGGCTGTTCGGTTTCTATTCCGCCGCGCTGACCGGCAAGACCGGCACGACGCAGGTGGCGTTTCCGGCCGGCAACATCGGCGCGGTCGATCTGGGCGCCGCCGCGGCGACCGGGCTGAACATGGCGAAAATCCGCTGGGCCAAGCGCCGGTTGATGGCCAACCTTGTCGATACCGACATGGACGAACTGTATATCGCCGTCACCAGTGTTCAGTATGATAATTTGATGAACGAAGTGCAGGTGATTTCCAAGGATTTCACCAGCGCCGACCAGAAGGTGATCGAGAGCGGCAAGCTGCCGAAAATCCTCGGGTTCAACTTCATCGAATGCGAATATGGCAACACCGGTTCTTTCGAGAACGCCGGCCTGACGCTCGATGGCAGCGGTTACCGCCGCGTGCCGGTGTGGACGAAATCGGGCATGGCGCTGGCCACCTGGCAGATGATGAACAATTCGATCGATCGGCTGCCCGGCAAGCAACAGTCGGTGCAGGTGTGGAGCGGCACGACGGTTGCCGCGAGCCGCACGCAAGAAGGCAAGTGCCTGCAACTGCTTTGCGCTGAATAACCCTCCCCACTCCCCCGGCGTTCGCGCCGGGGGCTTTTCAAATGGGCGGCGTGACCCGCCAGCCAAGCGAAGGACACCAAGACCATGCCCGACCTTTTCAGCCCGCAGACCACCGGCGTTTTCGACGGCACCCGCCCGCCGGTGCAGCAGCCCGGCAATTTCCAGCGCGCCAAGCTGCGCAGCATCATTGCGCGGATCAACCTGGCGTCGCTGGCGGTGACCACCGCCGACAATGTGTTGATCGGCACGCTCGGCCCCGGCGCTGTGCCGCTTTATGGCGTCATCCTCGCCAGCGCGACCATGGGCGCATCGGCGACGCTGGCGATCGGCACCAACAAGACGCACGCCAGCAATGGCCAGTATCGCGCTGCCGCCGTGTTTACCGCCGTGGACGTGCCAACGCTGTTCGGTTTGAGCGCCGCCATGGGTGTCGAGGTGGCGACCGAAACGCCGATCTACCTGACCAATGGCGTTGCCAACCTGCCCAGCGCCGGCATCCTGATTATCGAGATTTTCTACACTACCCAATCCTGACCGGCGGATTAACCGTGATGGCCGGGGCAGCCCGGCCATCACACCCCTGAACAGCAACGCGAGGTCCGACCATGGCAACCCAACGCTATACCATCACGCAGGGCCAGAAGGCGCAGCAGGTTGTCCGCGCCGCCGGCAGCGCCATCGCCAGCGAAACCGTGCAGCTGAACGTCGATTTCACCGCGATGACCAAAGGCGAGATACTGGAAAGCCTGAACGAACTGCGCGAAGCGATCATTGAAGGGCCGTGGCCACCGGCCTGACGCACCCGCCCTTCCCGCCTTTCCCATGAACGGATATTCCCATGGCCAGCGCCGTTCAAATTGCCAATCTGGCGCTTGTCACCATCGGCGATGATGAGGCGCTGGTAGAACTGTCCACCGACACCCGCGCCGGGCGCGCGATCCTGGCGGTGTTCGATATCGAGCGCGATGCGCTGTTGCGAGCGCACCCCTGGAATTTTGCCATGACGCGCGCCAGCCTGCCGGCGCTGGCCGACGCGCCGCCGTTCGGCTTTGGCTATGCCTATCAGCTGCCGGCCGACTGGATGCGGTTTATCGATGAGACGGATTATGAGCCGTTCGCCATCGAGAGCGGCCAGATTTTGACCGACCGCGCGCCACCGCTGAACATTCGCTATGTCCGCCGCGTCACCGATACCGGGCTGTTCGATGCGCTTTTCGTCAAGGCGCTGGCGGCGGCGATCGCGGCGCAAGTGGCGCAGCGGTTGAGCGGCAGCGCCACGGTGCGCGCCAATGCCATGGACGAATATGCCATGCGCATCGCCGAGGCCAAGAAGGTCGATGGGCAGGAGAACCCGCCCGAGGACTTGTTGGAAGATGATTGGGTGCTGGCGCGCGAGCGGGACAGCTGATGCCGGTTGCCACCATCCAGACCAGTTTCAACGCCGGCGAATTGTCGGCGCGCATGAGCGGCCGGCCCGACCTTGCCGCCTATCAGAACGGCGCTGCCGTGATGACCAACATGGTGCCATTGGTGCAGGGACCGGCAACGAAGCGGCCGGGCACGCGGTTTGTCGAAACCGCCAAGAACCAGGCGGCGCGGTGCCGGTTGATCCCGTTCACGCCGCGCCTGACGCAAGGCTATGTGATCGAAGCGTCGAACCTGACCTTTCGCTATTTCACCAACAATGGCCGCGTGGAGAGCGCCGGCGTGCCGATCGAGACGGTGACGCCGTGGGGCACCGCAGATTTGGCGGCGCTGAACTGGCACCAGTCCAACGACGTGCTTTACCTGGTCGATGGCGCGCGGCAGCAGCGCAAGTTGAGCCGCACCGGGCCGACGACATTTGCGCTGTCGGCGCACACGCTGACCGGCGGGCCGTTCAACGACGCCAACACCGACAAGACGGTGACGGTTTATGCCAACGCCAGCAGCGGCGCGGTGACGTTGACGGCCAGCGCCGCGCTGTGGAGCGCCGGGCATGTCGGCGGGCTGTTCTATCTCGAAATTGTCGATTTCCGCGATATCAAGGCGTGGGAGCCGGGCATTGAAGTTGCGGTTAATGACCTGCGGCGCAGCGACGGCAAGGTTTACAAGGCGATCACGCTGCCGCCATCGGGCAGCCTGCGCACCGGCAGCGTGCAGCCGATCCACACCGAGGGCCGCGCCTGGGACGGCATGGGCAGTTTGAAGGATATCAACGCCAAGGACGCCGGCGGCGTGCTGTGGGAATATCAATATGGCAAATATGGCGTGGTGCTGATTACCGGTTTCACCAGCGCCACGATTGTTACCGGCACGGTGCAGTTGACGTTGCCGGCCAATGTCGTCGGCAGCGGCAACGCCAGCTGGCGCTGGGCGCAAGGCGCCTTTTCCGATGCCGAAGGCTGGCCGTCATGCGTGACGGTGTGGAACGAACGCCTGATTTATGCCAAGCGCAACGCGCTGTTTGCCAGCGTTGTCGGTGATTTCGCCAATTTTGCGCCGCGTGATGATGCCGGGCTGTTGACGGCCGACCGGGCGTTGCAATTCAAACTGCCGGGTGCCGATGAAATCCAGTGGATCGAAGGCGACCGCCAGCTGATCGTTGGCACCGAAACCGCCGAATATGCGGTGCAGGCGGTGAACAATCAGGCGGCGGTGAGCCAGGGCAATATCGTTGCGCCGCGCCAAAGCCAATATGGCAGCGCCGATGTGCGGCCGGTGCCGGCGGGCACGCGGATCATGTTCGTGCAGCGCGGCGGCAGGAAGCTGCGGCAGATGGGATATGATTTTCAGGCCGATCGCTACACCGCGCCCGATTTGACGGTGCGCAGCCAGCATATCACGCGCAGCGGACTGGCCGAACTGGCGATGCAGGCCGAGCCGGAGGCGTTGATTTGGGGCGCGCGCGGTGATGGCGGATTGGTCAGCCTGACCTATTCCGAAGATGAGACCGTGCGCGGGTGGAGCCGCATGGTGCTGGGCGGTGGCGGCTTGACCGAAAGCCTGGCGGTCATTCCGGCGCCCGATGGCGGCAGCGATCAGTTATGGCTGGCGACGGTGCGGACGGTGGCGGGCACGGTGCTGCGCGCGATCGAGCGGCTTGATGCGTTCCGCGACGACGGCGACGCGGTGGCTGATGCCTATTTTGTCGATTGCGGGCTGTCCTATGACGGGGTGCCAGTGGCGAGCATCGGCAATCTGGAACACCTTGCCGGGGCGACCGTCACCGCGCTGGTCGACGGCGCGACGCATCCGCCGCTGGTGGTGAGCGGCGCGGGCACGGCGACGCTGGCCAATAGCTTGCTGGCATCCAAAATCCATATCGGCCTGCCGTTCACGGCGCGGGTGGAAACCATGCGGATCGATTACCAGGCCGGCGAAGGCAGCATTCAGGGGCGGTTGAAGCGGATCGTCAAGCTGGCGTTGCGGCTGCTTGACACCATGGGGGTGCGCATCGGCGGCGCGGGCGGCACGTTTGACGAGATATTCCGGCGGGCACCGGCGAACGCCATGGACACCGCCTTGCCATTGTTCAGCGGCGACAAGCGGCAGGGCTTTCCCGATGGGTTTAGCGATGCCGGCATTGTCGTGCTGGAAAGCCGCGACCCGTTGCCGTTCACCATCGCCGCGATCATGCCGGTGTTCGAAAGCGGCAGCGCATGACGGGCCGCACCATCATTCGGCAGCTGTTGCCGGCGGACGTGCTGGCCGTGGATTTGCAGCCGTGCCAGGCGCTGGAAGCCGGTGCGATCGATCTTGCCTATGGCGAGACGGTTGCCGCCGGTGGCTGGGCATGGACGGCCGAGCGCGATGGCACGATTATCGGTTGCGGCGGGTTGCTGGAATTGTTCCCGACCCAGGCGGTGGCGTGGGCGTTGCTGTCGTCAAGCATCGGCAGCGCCATGACGGCGATAACCCGTCAAGCGCGATGGGCGATGGCCAACAGCCGGTGGCCGCGCGTGGAGGCGCTGGTGCGCGCCGATTTTCCCGAGGCGCTGGAATGGGCGACGGTGATGGGAATGCGCCAGAGCGCCTATGTCCGGTGCTGGGGGCCGACCGCGACCGACCATGTTCTGTTTGAAAGCATAAGGGCATGAGCAAGGCACTGGCAGGTATCAGCGGGATGCAGGCGGGCAATTACAATGCCCGCGCGGCCGAGCGCGACGCGGTGGCAGCGCAGCAGGATGGCGCCGCCGCCGAAGCACGGGTGCGTGAAGAAGCGCGTTACGCCGCCGGCGAGGCGATCGCCGCGCAAGGCCAGTCGGGTATGCAGCTGGGCACCGGCAGCGCGCTGGACCTGTTGCGCGAAAATGCCGTGAATGCCGAACTGGACCAGCTGACCATCCGCACGCGCGCCGAGAACATGCGGCGCGGCAAGATCGGCGAAGCCGGCCTTGCGCGGGCCACCGGGCGCGCGGCGCTGGTGCAGGGCATTATCGGAACGGCGGAAGATGCCGCGCGCGCCTTTGGGGGTGGCGGCTGATGCCGGTTATTCGCACCTATCAGCAGCAGGTGGCGCCGGGCGTGGCGGTGGAGCAGCCGCGCGCCACCCCGGCCGCGTTCGGCGCTGGCGTCGCCGCCGCGATCGGCGGGTTTGAAGATTTGGCGATAGAGCGCCGCGACCAGGCGCGGCAGCGCGAGCGCGAAGATGCGCGCGCCGCCGCCGGCGTGCAGCTGGCGCAGCTGTCGGCGGCGAGCGGCGAGACGGTGACGCGGTTGCGCAGCAGCGCCGCCGCCGGCGGTGCCGGGCACAAGGATGCCGTGCTGGCGGATTTCGACAAGCAGGCGGGCGCGATCAGCGCCGGCATTACCGACCGCGAAACAGCGCGATGGGCGCAGGTGCAGATTGCGCAGGAGCGAGCGCGATTGCAGGTGCAGGAAGGTGGCTGGGAAGCCGGGGCGCGCGCCGACAAATTGGTGACCGATGTAACCAGCGCCGTCGATCTGGACCGCGCGACCGTCTATGCCAACCCGACCAAAGCGGGGTTGCGCCTCGCCGTGGAGCGCAGCCTTGGCGTCATCGATGCGCTGTCGCTGCCCGATGCCAGCAAGGTGAAGCTGGCGACCGAGGCGCGCACCGGGCTGGGCCTGTCGTTCATCCAGGGGCTGCGCGAGCGCGACCCCTACAAGGCGCGCGACTATCTGGACAGCGGCGCGCTGGGCGGGTTGATCGACCCCGACAAGTTGCAGATGCTGCGCAATGGCGTTGACAGCGAAATCAAGGGGCGCGAGGCGGCGGCGCGGCAGGAACAGCGCGAGCGCGAGCGCGCGGCGCGGGATGCCGAGCGCGACCGGCGGCAGGCCGAGCGCGATTACCGCGAACAGGTGACCGACAATGTGCAGGCGCTGAACGATCGATTGCGCGATGGCGGCGTGGTGACCGCGCAGGAAATCCGGCAGGCGACGACGGCAGCGGTGCAGGCGGGCAACCCCGAACTGGCGCGCACCACCGCAAATCTGGGCATCAAGAGCCTGACCGTGCAGAGCCTGAAAGGGCAACCGCCGGTGGCGGTGCAAGGCTATATCAACGATTTGTCGGCGCGCATTAGCAAGGCCGGTGCCAATGCCAGCACCGAGGACATGATCGCCCGCGAGGCGGCGAGCGATTATTTGAACACCGCCAAGCGCGAATTGGCCAATGACCCATTGAGTTTCGCCGCGCGCGAGGGCGTGGTAGCGGTGGCGCCGCTGGACCCCAACAACCCCGCCAGCTTTGCGGCGCGGGTGCAGGCCGGCAAGGCGGCAGCCCGGCGGTATGGCACGCCGCTGCGCATTTTGACCGACGAGGAAGCCGGGGCGATGAGCGGCCGGTTGAGCGGCACGCCGGCCGAAGCGGTGGCGGCGGTGACCGCGTTACGCGCGTTCGGCAAGGAAGGCGCCTTTGCGGTGGCGCGGCAGATTGCGCCCAAGGATGCGGCAGCGGCGCACATGGTCGGCCTGTCGATGATCCCCGGTGCCGGCGGCATGAAGAATGTCGCCGATATCCAGACCGGGCGCGAATTGCTGCGCGCCAACCCCAAGGTCATCGACACTCGCCGGGCCGATGCCGTGTTTGCCGAGGCCGGATTAACGCAGATTTTGAAAGCGCGGCCGCAATTGACCGGCGCGATATCAGAAACATCAAGGGCGCTCTACGCATCCCGATGGGTGAGAGCCGGGAACAGTGAGTGGAATGACGGCGCGTTCATGAACGCAGTGAATGCTGCACTTGGCGGCTATCGCGACGCAAGCAACACGATGCGCGGCGGCATTGGCGAATGGAACAATAGCAAAACGATATTGCCATCCGGGGTCAGCCAAAACGAGTTTGAAGCTGCAATCGGTGCAATCGACGATGCCGCGCTGGCCAAAGTGCCGGGCGGCGCTCCGATCGATAATCGTGGCCGTCTAGTCCCGGCGAACTGGATACGCCGGGGCCAATTGGTTTCGATAGGCGACGGGCGCTACGAAGTAGAAATCGACGGCACACCAGTGAAACGAGCCAGCGGCGGCAATTTCGTGCTGGCGATCAATCAGCGCGGCCCCACGCCATGATCGATTGGGACGCCCCCGATCCTGGAAGGTCGTTGCAGCCGGGTTATGCCGGGCCACCGGCGACGGCGCCGGAATTGTTCAGCGCGGCGCGGCGGCAGTATCAGGCCATCGACCTGTCCACGACGCGCAACCTGTATGCCGGGCGATTGGGCAAGGACGTGGTGGCGGCGCTGCGCCAGCGCGGTCGCACCGGCTTTACCGGCGCCGATGGCCGCGCGGTCAAATATGGCGATGATGCGCTGCGCAGCGACTATGTGTTGAACCCGACCGTTGCACCGCGGATTTGGGCCGATGTGGCAGCCGAGCGCGAACGCAACCCGAGTTTCTTGACGGGCGCCGGCAACGCCGCCGAATTTGATGCCGCGATCATCGCGGCGCGGCGACGCGATTATGACGAAAGCAGCGAAGTGCTGGGGCGCGGCAAGGGGCTGACCGACAGTGCCGCCAGCTTTGCCGGCAGCGTTGCCGCCAGTTTCGAAGATCCGTTGCAGCTGGGCATCATGGCGGTGACGGCGCCGGTGGGCGGTGCCGGCGTGGCGCTGGCCGAACGGTTGTTCGGCGGCAAGGTGGCATTGGGCACGGCGCGGCGCATCGGCATTGCGGCGGTGAGCGAGGGCGTGGTGAACGCCGCCGCCACCGTGCCGGTGTTGCCGGTGAAAGCCGCCAACATGGCCGAATTGGGCCTGGAATATTCTGCCGGCGATGCGGCGCTGGACCTGGCGATATCGGGCGCGGCGGGTGCGGTGCTGGGCGGCATCGGCCAAGGCATCGGTGGCGCGATGAGCGTGCGGCGCATCGCGCGCGAAATGAAGGCGCTGGACCGACCATTGACGCCGGCCGAGGCCGATGCGGTGGCGGTGCTGGACAGCGCGGCGCGCGATATCGCCGCATCGCCCTATCCGCCGACGCCGGAAGGCGATGCCGCGCATGGCACGCGGTTGAGCGAGGCGGTGGACGCGCTGGAAAACGACCGGCCGGTTAACCCGGCGGTGTTCGATGAGCCAGCGCCGGCGCCGAAGCCCGCGCCGATCGTGGAAGGGTTCGACCCGGCGCCGTATCTGGACCGGGCGATTGCCTATGCCCGCGACCGCAAGGCCGGGCCGTTGACGGCGGACGGCATTGCCGAGGCGTTCGACCTGACGCCGATGGAGGGTTATGCCGTGCTGTCGTCGCTGGCGAGCAGCGGCAAGGCGCGCGGGTTGATTATCGCCGGCGCTGCCAAGGAAGGCCGGGCGCAGAAATTCCGCCGGCCGATCATGCGGCGGGGGCCGGTCGACCTGCTGACCGAGATTGCCGACGCGGGCGGCGTGCAGGACACGATCAACCCCAGCACCGGCCGGCCGCGCCATGACCTGGCGGGCACGATGGGCCGGCGGATGATCGGCGGCAGCGGGCCGGTCATCCGCAAGAACGGCATGAAGATCGATGAGTTGGGCGAGTATCTTTATGAACGCGGGTGGTTTCCGGGGCAGGACCGGCCGACCGAAGCCGATATTCTGGACCTGTTGGACCGGGCGCACCGCGACAAGATTTACCACCCCGAGGAAGTAGAGGCGTCGCTGATCGGCGAAGCCAATATCAATGACCAATGGGAGGCGGATTACCGCGAGCGCATCGCCGCCGCCGCCAAGGACATGAACGTAGAGATTGCCGACGAGGCCGACATAGGCGCGCTGTTGCAGCGCATCGGCGGCGGCATGGAGGTGGACGCGGCGGTTGAATTGCACATCAACGACCGGCTGACCGAGGCGATGGCGGAAGCGCGGGCGAGCCTTGACGGCGACGACTATGAAGCGGCATTCTTTGGAGATGACGATGGACCGGGCACAGCGGATCGAACTGGCGGAGCGGATCGCGGCGGACGAGCGGCTGCACCCGGAAACGCGGGCGAAGGCGGCGCTGGCGGCGCGCAACCTGACAGCGTTGCAGCGGACGCGGCCACAGACGGCCAGCGCGGCCCCTACAGCGCCGCCGACGCCGCCGCCGGCAGCGAAGCCCTAGAAGGCTTCGACAGCCCCCAGGGGGACGGTCCAGCGGCGCAGACGGAGGCGCTGGAGCATGACCTTAGGGCGGAAGTCGGCGCGGCGGCGGATAACACGCCGCCCGCCAAAACAGACGACGACATTGCCGCCGCGCGCGATGCCTTTGCCGAGGCCGGCGGCAGCATCGGCGCGCACGGCCCCATTCATGCGGATTTGAGCGGTGACTATGCCGGTGCTGTCGCACGGCTGACGGCCGACCAGGACGGCGAAGTGCCGGCCGTGCTGTCGCACCCGGAGATCGGCAAGATCGACCTGATTTACGGGAAAGCCGGAACGGGCAAGAGCGACGGCCAAGGGTTGGCAAAGCTGCTGCGGTGGCACCCCGACGTTGTGGCGAACCTGCCGGAATTGTTGCAGGCCATGACGATCCGCAGCCGTAGCGCCAATCGCATCCAGTTGCAGAGCGCGACGCACCGCGCCGCCGTGCGGCTTGAATATGACGGCCGCGCCAAGACCTGGCTGTTGACCGCGTTTCAGAGGGATGAACCTGCTCCGGGTGTGACGCAGGACAGGCCGGCCTCACCGTTACCGCCCGGACGGACAAGCTACTCCGGGCCGGAGCAGGCAAGCGATATAGCGCCAAACGCCGGCGCGGACAATGGTGAGGCCGCGCCGATCGGCGACACGGCGACGGGATCGCTGGGCCTCGATGCCGAGCAGGCGCCGCCGGCGGGCGGGATGACCGAGGCGCAGCGGGCCGAAATGGCGGCGCGGTTGCAGCAGAGCCAGATGCGGCGCGGCGGGCAGCAGGCAGCCGACCAGATGGCCGGCGGGCCGTTCGATGCCGGCCGCGACCAGATCGACATTTTCGCGCTGCCCGATGGGCGGGCGGCGACGCCGGCGGATTTGCTGGCCGAGTTCGATGCCGACGACGCGGCCATCCAGCAGCTGCGGGGGTGCCTGTGAGCGCCAGCGAACAAAACCGGACGAAGGCGATGAGCGTTAGCGAACAAGACCGGAGGCAAACGCTGTGACGCTGGCGGTTTGCATCGCGGACCTGAAAGCCAAGGGCGGGCTGGATGCCGAGCGGGCCGATGCCTATGCCGCGCACTATGCCGAATTGGCGCGGCAGTATGGCGCGACCATGGGCGAAGTGCAGGCGGCGGCGGCGGCGACCAAGGACACGGTTGAAGCGATCGAACGCGAATTGATGGAGAAGCGCCGGCAGACGCTGTTGCAGGTGGCGGCGCAGAAAACCATCGTCGGCAATATCGTGCGGACCATGGCCGAGGGCAGCACGGCGGCAAAAGCCGCGATCGCGCATTTCGACATGGAAGGCACGACGCGCGGCATCGCCAATCTGGACGCGCGCAAGCGAGCGATATTGGGCGAGGCGCACGCTGGCATCACGGAGTTGCTATCGAAGTTCAGCCATGACCTGGCCGGCCGCACGCGCAACCCGGCGCAGCTGCGCAACGTGGTGCGCGAAGCGTTCGGCGAGGCGACCGGCGACACATCGGCGGCAGAATTGGCCAAGGCATGGGCGGCGACGGCCGACAAATTGCGCAAGCGGTTCAACGCCGCCGGCGGGCATATCGCGGTGCGCGGTGATTGGGGGATGCCGCAAGCGCATCTATCGGCCAAGGTGCGGCAGGTGTCGTTTGAAGCGTGGCGCGATTTCATCGTGCCAAGGCTGGACATGAGCCGCATGGTCGATGGCTTTACCGGCAAGCCGTTCAGCGCGGTGCAGTTTGAATTGTCGCTCCGTGAGGCGTTCAACAGCATTCGCAGCGACGGCATGGACGACATGACGCCGGGCGGCGGATTTCCCCCCAAGCTGGGCAACCGGCGCGGCGAACACCGGTTTTTCGTGTTCCGCGATGCGACGACCTGGATGGAGTATCAGCAGCAATTCGGGCTGGAAAGCCCCTGGGATGCCATGATGGGGCATATTGACGGCATGGCGCGCGACATTGCGCAGATGGAGATATTGGGGCCATCGCCCAATGTCACGGTGCGCTGGCTGACCGATCTTCTGGAAAAGGACGTGAAGGCATCGAGCGTTGCCGGCGACCGTTTCACGGCGATGTTGAACCAGGCGATGGGGGCGAAATCGCAGATCAAGCGGATGATGGGCGTGTTCAACGGCGAAACCAACCGGCCGGTGAACAGCACGATGGCGCGCGGGTTTTCAACCTTTCGCGCGATGCAGACGTCGGCGAAGCTGGGCGGGGCAACGATATCGGCGGTTACCGACCTTGGCTTTCAGAATGTCACGGCGCGGTTCAACGGTCTTGAATATGGCAATATCATCGGCAATTACGTCAAGCTGTTGAAGAATAGCGATGACCAAGACTTTGCAATATCGTCAGGATTGATCGCCGAAGAAGCTGCATCGCGCATGGGCAGCCTGTGGCGGTATGACGACAGCGTAAACACCCCCGAGGTCGCGCGCCGGCTTGCCAGCGGCGTGTTGCGCGCATCGGGCCTTTCGGCATGGACGCAGGCCGGCAAATGGGCGTTTGGCATGGAATTCATGCACGCGCTGGGCCGCGCCGCCGCCATCCCATTCGACACGCTCGACAAGGGCTTGCGCGCCGCGCTGGACCGCTATGGCATCGGTGCCGCCGATTGGGAGGCGTTGCGGGCGACGCCGCTGTATGAACACAAGGGCGCCAGCTATCTGCGGCCCGACGAGGTTGCTGACCAGGCGCTCCGCAACCGGGTGCTGGAAATGATCCAGAGCGAAACCCGCTTTGCCGTGCCCGAGGCGACTTTGCGGGCGCGCGCGGTGATGACCGGTGGCTTGCAGGCCGGCACGGCGAGCGGCGAATTGTGGCGATCGGTGATGCAGTTCAAGGCATTCCCGGTGTCCATCATCATGACGCACGGCCTGCGCATGACGATCGCCAAGGGGCCGATGAGCCGCGCCGCCTATGTCGCCAATGTGATGATCGCGACAACGGCGTTCGGCGCGCTGGCGTTGCAGATGAAAGACATGATCGCCGGCAAGGACCCGCGCGACATGACGACGGGCAAATTCTGGGGAGCAGCGTTCATCCAGGGCGGCGGTGCCGGGCTGTTCGGTGATCTGCTGTATGCTGACACCTCGCGCTATGGCGGCAACTTCGAACAGACACTGTTGGGGCCGGTCGCGGGCGAGGCCAAAGCCATCATTGATCTGACAGCCGGCAACCTGAAGGAAGCCGCCAAGGGCGCGGAAACCAATTTCGGCAGCGAGGCCGTGCAATTTGCCAAGGCCAACACGCCGGGGGCTTCGCTGTGGTATGGCCGATTGGCGTTCAACCGCATCTTTTTCGACCAGGTGGCGAAAGAGATAGACCCCGACGCCGGCCGCGCCTTTGACCGGATCGAAGCGCGCGCGCGCCGCGAAATGGAACAGGAATATTGGTGGTCGCCCGGCGAGGCCGGCGCCGATCGCGCACCCGACTTTACCGCCATTGATGGAGGCAGCCTGTGACCGTTTCAAGTGCCGTGCGCCGTGTCGTCTATGCCGGTGACAGCGCAAGCCGCAATTTTTCGGTGCCGTTCCGGTTTCTCGATCGCACCGATTTGCGGTTGATCGTTGCCAATGCCGCCGGCGTAGAAACGCCGCTGGTGCTGGACAGCGATTATCTGGTGACCGGCGCCGGGCTGGACACCGGCGGCATGGTGACGACGATGCTGGCGGTAGCGACCGGCAGCCGCCTGCTTATCAAGCGCGACACGAGCCGATTGCAGCCGCTGGACTTTAGCCCGTTCGATGCCTTCCCGGCCGAAGCGCAGGAGCGGGCGCTGGACCGCGCCATGATGGTGGCGCAGGAAGATGGCGACAATCTTTCGCGCGCGTTGACCGTGCCCGAAACCGACACGGCGACCGGCAGCCTGGTCCTGCCATCGGTGGCGGCACGCGCCGGGTTCGTGCTGGCGTTCGACAGCAATGGCAAGCCGGTGGCGGGGCCATCGGCGTCGCAGCTGGCCAGCCTGATTGCCACCGCCTTTACGCCGGGCCTGACGGCATTGGGCGATGCCGTGTCCTTTGTTGCCGCCGGCACCGGCGCGGTGGCGCGATCGGTGCAGGACAGGTTGCGCGATCACATCAGCCTGATGGACTTCATTCCGAGCGCGCTTCGCGCCGCAATCCGCGCCGGCACCAACACAACCGTGTTGACCGCCTATATCGCCAGCGCGGTGACGGCGTGCCCGGACAATGGCACGATTTATGTGGAGCCCGGCAAGTGGCGCGGGCTGTGGGATATTCCCGGCAACAAATCGGTGAGCATCGAGGGCGCCGGCTATGTGAGCCGGCTTGAAGCAACCGTTGCCGGCAGCACGGTGATGAAGCACAATTACGACGAGCGGCGGCAGGGCAGCCGGCGCATCGACAATCTTTCGATCGATGGCCGCAGCCTGGGCAGCACCACCGGCCTGGTGTGCGGCAACAATGCCGCCGGGCTGGCGTTGCTGCACGTCAACAGCAGCAATGTGACGATCGAGAATTGCGACGTGGGTTGCGAAATCGGCGACTTGCAGGAAAGCATTTTTACTAACCTGGTCTGCCAGTTCAACACCACCGGCGTGGTGATCCAGAATGATCCTGCCGCCGGCGGTGCCACCACCCTGACCTTTACCGGGCTGCGCACCCAGCAAAACTATGTCGGGTTGTTGGCGATATCGAATTCGATATTCCCGATCGGCGCGTGGCAGTTCGACCAGTGCCTGTTCCAAGCCAATGGCCTGTGCGGGTTTTCGGTTCATGGTGCTGTTGGCGGCATGGGGCAGATTTACGCGTTGCAGTTCAACGCCATGCATCTGGAAGCCAATGGCCTGACGACGACGGCGGGCACCACCGCGACAATCCGCGGCAAGGTGGTGCGGCGCGCCGGCGGGCATCTGGAAGGCGCGGTTGCCACCGTGGTGCAGGGCCAGCTGGGCGAAAGCATTATCGATGTGGCCAGCTTTGTGCTGCGCAACGGGTCGGCGCTGGGCTGTGTCGATGGTTCCATCACCGGCGGCGACCGGTTGAACATCGATGCCGATGCCAGTTCGCGCGTGTTCTTCACCGGCCGCAATGCGTTGAACGGCGAAGTGACCGGGGTCGGCGACTTCAACGGCGCTTATTTCACCGGGTCCGGTTCCATGGTCGGGGTGCCGATCGTGACGCCGAGCATCCGGCCGCTGAACCAATATGCCGGGCCGGGCCTGTTCCCCAATGCGCCTGAAGCGCAGAACGTGACGGGCTGCACCGCCAGCAAGGTGCTGGATATCGACCATGGCACCATTCAGCGAGTGGTTTATGGCGCCGGCATCGGTTCGACCGGCGCCAATAACTGCACCTTCAAAGCCATTGGCGCAGCAGCGGCCGGCGACCAGATTGCCATATCGGTGCTGGTGCGCGCCGCCGCGCCGACGACGATTGCGCTTTATGCGCTGGCTGCATCGACGCAGTTGCGCGGGCCGGGTGCCTTTAACCTGACAACCGTGTTTCAGCGTATCCTGATCTATGGCCTGGCAACAGCAAGCGAACCGGCCGGCTTCGACCTGTTTGCCTATCCGACTGTCGCCGGTGGGCCGACCGTGGAATTTACCAAGATGATGGTGGTTTCGGTTGCGGCCGGCGCCAGCATGGACACGCTGCACGAAATGATACGGCGCGGGCTTTATGACGATATGCGCCAGCCTGTCTATGGCACCGGCATTCCCACCAGCGGGACATGGCCGCGCGGCAAACGCATCATCAACAGCGCGCCGGCGGTGGGCGCGGCGCGCGCCTGGGTGAAGGTGACGACGGGCGCCGCCAATGTGCTGGGCACCGACTGGATCAACGAGGGCAACCTGTGATGAGCGATCATCTGCTTGGCATTGCCGGGCTGACGCCGGGCGGCGTGGGCATCTATGCGTTGCTGACCACGGTGCTGGGCGCGCTCATCAAGACATGGCCGGTGCTTACCAAAATGTCGCTGGACGCCAAGACCGCGCTGCGCGCCGAAAAGCGCACCGACGCGGCCGATTGCCAAGCCCGCATTGCCGTCATGGAGGCGCGGATCGATTTGACCGAGCAGCGCGCGCACAGCCTGGAAATGAAATTCACGCTGTCGCTTGCCGCCTATCGGATTGTCGTTGCCGAGTTGCACACGATCAACCCGAAATCGGCCGCGATCGCGCAGGCGCAGGCGCTGCTATCGCCCGACATGATGGCGCAGCTACCCGAGGAAAGGACAGACGCATGAGCATGATCGATGACATTATCGATGGAATCATCAAGGCCGAAGGCGGCTTTGTCGATCACCCTGATGACCGGGGCGGTGCGACGTGCTGGGGCATCACCGAGGCGGTGGCGCGCGCGGCCGGCTATACCGGCGCCATGCGCGACCTGCCGCGACAGACGGCGGTGGATATCTACCGCCGGCGCTATGTCGATCAACCGGGATTTGGCGCGATCGTGCCGGTGTCCATGGCGATCGCCGCCGAGCTGGTGGACACTGGCGTGAACATGGGCACGGTGGTGGCGGGGCGTTTCCTGCAACGCAGCCTGAATGCGCTGAACCGGCAAGGTGCCGACTGGCCCGACGTGGCGGTTGATGGCGTGATCGGCCCGGCGACAGTGAGCGCGTTACGCGCGGCGATCTTGAAGCGCGGCCGGCCGGGTGAGTTGGTTATCCTCAAGGCGCTGAACGCCTTGCAGGGTGCGCGGTATATCGAGTTGGCGGAAGGCCGGGCGGCAAACGAGAGTTTCGCCTTTGGCTGGTTTCAAGGCCGCGTCGCATGAGCGCGACCCATCACCTGATTGCCTATCTTGCAACGCTCCTTGCCCTGGTCATCGTGTTCACCGTGGCGATCGTCGCCGGCGCGTTGAACGGTGCGGTGCTGGGCAAGGTCGAAGTGTTCGGCCTGGGCACGATCGCAGGCGGATTGATCGGCGTGCTGCGGCTGCCATCGATGCGATCGGGACCAGTGACGGGCAACACCGAAACCACCACGATTTTAACCGAGGGAGAAAAGCAATGACCGGACGATTGATGATGGCGGCGCTGGCACTGGCAGTGACAGGCTGCGCCACAACGAGCAGCTTTGTGAATTGCAAGAACGCCGCGACGGTGCGGCAGGCGGCGGCGGCAACGGTGCAGGCGATCGACCTGGCGTGCCCGATGCCGGATGCCGTGACGCCGTTTGAACCGAAGATGACACCGCTGCCGGCGGAATAGTTGTTAAACGCTATGGCCGATTATCGGCGGCGTTGAACAGTTCTGGACGGCCAAGCCGTTGAAACAATGTATTTGCCGGTGCCCGTCGAGGTTACAGACAAAGCCCCACGGCGAAAAGGGGCGACGCTTGCTTTGCTATGATGGCCGGTTAAGCCTTGGTGCCATGGGACTGATTTTCTGGGATGGCGCGCTGCGCGGCGGCACGGCGGTGCTGCTGGTGCTGCTCGCGCTCAATTTCGGGCGCAGTGGGGGCGCGTCCCAAACCGCGCGACTGGGCGGACTGCTGACGATTTCGGCGCTTTGCTACCTGTTCCTTCCGGCGCTGCCACAAGCCTTTAACGCGGCCTGGTGGCGCGTGCCGCCACACCTGGCCGGCATGGCGGCGCCCGCGCTGTTCTGGCTGTTTGCATCAAGCTGGTTCGACGATGATTTCGAGGTTCGTCCCTGGCACTGGCTGGTGGTCGCCGGCCTGATGCTGGCCGGAGCGACCAGTTTCTACATCGGGTTCGGCGGTGACTGGCCCCGGCCAGTGCTGGCGGTGTTCTGGCCGATCCCGAGCCTGGTGGTCACAGTGCTGGGCATTCGCGCCGCCTTGCGCGACCGTGACAATGATCTGGTCGAAGTGCGGCGGCGGGCGCGGCTGGCGCTGGCGCTGACGATCGGGGCATTGATCATCGTCATCGTCGCTGCCGAATTGCTAACAAGTTGGCCGCCGCCGCCGGCCTGGCGGCTGGTCAATTCGGCAGCGCTGCTGGTGATGACGCTGGTGGTGGCGGTGCTGGTGTTCGGCTGGCGCGATGCGGCACTGCTCGAGCCGCCGGCCAAACCCTTGCCGGCGACAGTGGCACCCGAGGCCGATGATTCGCGGCTTCTGGCCCGCCTATCAGCGGCGATGGCCAGCGAGCGGTTGTACCGGCAGGAAGGGCTCACCATCACCGCCGTCGCCGCACGCCTGGGGGTGCCCGAATATCGATTGCGACGGGCGATCAACCAGGGGCTGGGGGCGCGAAACTTCAACGCCTATCTCAACGACTTCCGCATCAACGAGGCGCGGGCAGCGCTTGCCGATCCGGACCAGCGCGAGGTGCCGGTGCTCACCATCGCGCTCGATGCCGGCTTTGGCAGCCTCGCCCCGTTCAACCGGGCGTTTCGCGCTGCCACGGGCTGCACACCGACCGAATTTCGGGCGAAATCACGGGCCAGTTGATCGAATTTCAGAAATCGACCGGTCGAAACCGGAAAATCGCGGCGCAGCAGCACGCTGGAACTGACATTTGGCGGCTTCAAGTGAAAGGACTGCCAAATGCTGGACCGCCCCCTGACCCTCGCCGATGCCGCCCTGCGGGTTTTTCCGAACACCTTTTTGTTCGACGGCGGCCGCTATCTCGTCGGCACGCTCTTGATGACCCTGATCATCGCCCTCGTCCTGCGCTCACCGTGGCGCGTGCGGCGGTTGCAGGCCCGCAGCGCGACATTGGCCGACCGCCAGCGCGAATGGGCGGCATCGCTGCGCAGCGTCGTCATCTACGCACTTGTCGCCACGCCGGCATTATGGCTGACCGCCAACGGCTACACGGCGGGGTTTTACCAGGGTGAACCTTCCTGGCCCGAAGTCGCCGCCTTTGTCGGCATCCTGCTGGTGGCGCACGACAGCTGGTTCTATTGGCTGCATCGCGTGATGCATTCCCCGCGACTGTTCAAGCATGCACACCGCCTGCACCACAAATCCGTCACGCCGACACCGTTCGCCGCCTATTCGTTCAACGCGGTCGAGGCGGTCTTCGAAGCGCTGTTCGTCTCGCTATGGGTTGCCTTTGTCCCGACTCCCTTTGTCGCAATGTTCAGCTTTCTGGGCATCATGATCCTGCGCAATGTCATGGGCCATGCCGGGGTGGAACTGATGCCGCGCGGTTTTGCCGATCACTGGTTCTGGGGGCTGTTCGCCACGACGACTCACCATGACCTTCACCACAATTCAGCTTCAATCACAATTTCGGGCTGTATTTCACCTGGTGGGACCGGCTGATGGGCACCGAACACCCGCGCTATCGCGAGATTTTTCGCGAGGTCACCGAGCGGCCGCTGGCCGTGCCGGCACAGGCGCAACCGGCGCGTTGATGACAATGTTGCCTGCCAGCTGGCACCGGCATAATCTGCGCGCCGGAGAGCGGTGATGGCAAAGTCCGAGAACAAGACCAAGGCGACTGTGGTCGACCCCGAGGCGTTCATCGACTCGGTCGCTGACCCGGTGCAGCGCGCCGATGCCCATGCTATCTGCGCGCTGATGGAACGGCTGTCGGGCGAGCCGGCAGCCATGTGGGGACCGTCCATCATCGGCTTCGGTCGCTATCGCTATCGCTATGACAGCGGCCGCGAAGGTGAAAGCCCGCGGATCGGCTTTTCCCCGCGCAAAGGCCAGACGGTGTTCTACCTTAACGACGGCTATGGCGATCGCGCCGACCAACTGGCGCGGCTCGGCAAGTACAGCACCGGCAAGTCCTGCCTGTATGTCAAGCGGATGAGCGACATCGATATCGGCGTGCTGGAGGAGATGATCCGCGGCTCGCTGGCCTGGATGGCCGAAAAATATCCGGCAGACGCGTGAAGCGCTATTCCTGATCCGCAGTCGCTGCCGGTTGCCACGCCGCCTCGCCGGCAAAGCGGATCGCCGGCGCGACATGGTGCGCACCATCGGCATCGGTAACCACCATCCCGGATCGCGACAGCCCGTCCGCCAGATCGCGTACCGGCGCAAACGCCACGTCGCGGCCGCGGAACCAGTCGGTCCATTCGGCCTTGGTCCGCTGTGCGAATGTTTCAGCCAAAAACGCCCGCAGCGGCGCCTGCGGCGGCCCCGCTTCGGCGGCAGCGAACGGGATCAGGTCGGGGCGGCCAAGATCGGTGAGCAAAGTGCGCGCAAATTTCGGCTCGCGGCCACACAGCACGATGTGGCGGCCATCCGCACAGGAATAGACATTGTAGAATGCCGCACCGCCCAGCGACCGCTGCTCCGCTGATTGCGGCGCCGGGCCACCAGCGATGGCGGCGCCGGCGATATGCACGCTCCATGGCATCAGGCTGCTCAGCATCGCGATGTCGATGAAGTCACCACGCCCCGTCCGCGCCCGGCCGAGCAGCGCCATCAGGACGGCGGCAAGCCCGGTCAGCCCGGCGGCCATGTCGGCGGCGGGGACGCCGGGCACGACCGGCGTGCCATCGGGGCCGTCGTTGAGCGCCAGCAACCCCGATTCGGCCCAGACGCCCATGTCGTGCGCCGGATGGTCGGCCATCGCGCCGGTCTGTCCAAAGGCGGAAATCGCGCAATAGACGATGCCAGGATGCCGGGCAGCAACGGTCGCATAGTCGAATCCCAGCCGCGCCATGACGCCGGGACGAAACCCCTCCACCAGCACATCGGCCTCGGCGATCAGCGCCCATAGCGCCGCCTTGCCGGCGTCGCTCTTCAGGTCGAGCGTTACCGCCGCCTTGCCGCGATTGAGGTTGCGGAACCAGACACCATGGCCGGCCTCGAACGGGCCCATCGCCCGCGCCGGGTCCCCCGCCGGCGGTTCGACCTTGACGACGCTTGCGCCCTGGTCGGCCATCATGCCGGTCAGCATCGGGCCGGGCAGATATTGCGACAGGTCGACAACGCGGATGCCGTCCAGCTTGCCCATCAGATGGTCCCTGCGGCTTTTAGTGCTGCCGCTTCATCGGCTCCGATCCCGATTTCGGCGAGCAATTCGGCCGTGTCCGCACCCAGCGCCGGCGCGGCGCGGTTAGGCAGGCGCTCGCCATCGACCAGGATCGGGTTGGCGAGAATGCGCAACGGCCCGGTGGCGTGCGGCACCTCGGTCACCATGCCGTTCGCTGCCATCCAGTCGCTGTCGAGCGCCTGGCCAAGGTCATTCACCGCCGCCACCGGCACCTTGCCGCCGAGATGCGCCACCCATTCGGCGGTGGTGCGGGTGATCGTCACCGCTTCGATGAGCGTAATCAGCGCCGCGCGGTTGGCGTGGCGATCGGGGTTGCTGCGAAAGCGCTGGTCGTCCTTCAGGGCGCCCAGCCCCAGTTCATCGGCAAAGCGCGCCCAGAATTTGGGCAACTGCGCCATGATGAACATCCAGCCGTCGGCGGTTTTGAGCAGTTGCGACGGCACCACCGACGGGTGCGCCGAATGCGAGGTGCGGCCGATGTCATGGCCCTGGTTGAGATACCAGAGCGCCGGATAGCTGGTCTGGTGCAGCGCCGCATCAAGCAGGCTGACGTCCATGTCGCGGCCAATCCCAGTGGCGCGCGCATCGAGGATGCCGGAGAGCGTCGCTGTGGACAGCATGGTGCCGGTGATGAAATCCACCACCGAAAGCCCGAACCGTGTCGGTGGCGCATCGGGTTCCCCGGTCACCGACAGGAACCCGGCCTCTGCCTGCATCAGATAGTCATAGCCTGGCCAGGACGCGCGCGCATTGTTGCGGCCATAGGCGGAGGCATGGACACAGACGATGGCGGGGTTGTGCGGGGCGAGCGCTGTATAATCGATGCCGAGCAGCGCCGGCTGGTCGCCGCGGGCATTGTTGGTCATCGCATCGGCGGTTTTCACCAGCCGGTGCAGGATATCCTGCCCGGCCGCGGCCTTCAGGTCGAGCGTCAGCGAGCGTTTGTTGAGGTTGAAGGTCTGGTAGAACAGGCTGTCATCGTCCCCCAGGAAATACGGCCCGGTGGCGCGGGCGGAATCGCCGCCCTTTGGCGGTTCGATCTTGATGACCTCTGCCCCCAGTTGCGCCAGGAACATGGTGCCATAAGGGCCGGCGCCATATTGTTCGAGGCTGAGAATACGCGTGCCGGCAAGCGGGAGGTGCATCAGCAGGGATTCCGCTTCACCCATTGCTTCGCGATGATCATGCGCTGCATCTCGTTGGTGCCCTCGCCGATGCACATCAGCATCGAATCGCGGTAGAAGCGCTCGATATCGAACTCCTTGGAATAGCTGTAGCCGCCGAAGATGCGCATGGCTTCCTGGCTATTTTCGACCGCGGCCTCGCTGGCGAAATATTTCGCCATGCCGGCCTCCATGTCGACACGCTCGCCGCGGTCATAGGCAGCGGCGGCATCAAGCGTCAGCAGCCTTGCCGCCCGGGCGCGCGTCACCATTTCGCCAAGCTTGAGCTGGATCGCCTGATGTTCGCAGATCGGCTTGCCCATCGTCTTGCGCTGCTGGGCATAGTCGGTCGCCAGCCGCAAACTGCCTTCGGCCAACCCGACGCCGCGCGCCGCGACATTGATCCGCCCCAGTTCAAGCCCGCCAGTGGCCTGGAAGAAGCCGTGGCCTTCAACGCCGCCGATCAACTGGTCCGCCGGAATCCGGCAATCTTCAAAAATCAGCTCGCCGGAATCTATACTGTTGTACCCCAGCTTCCTGATCTTCTTGCCGGTCTTGAAACCCGGCAGACCCTTGTCGGCGATGAACAGGCTCATGCCCTTGTAGCGCGGGTCGGCGTGGGTGTCGGTCTTGACCAGCAATGCAAAGGCATGGCCGTAGATGCCGTTCGAAATCCACGTCTTTGTGCCGTTGACTATGTAATCATCGCCATCGCGCCGGGCCGTCATGCGGATACCCTGCAAATCGGTGCCGGCATCGGGTTCGGTCAGCGCCAGCCCGCCGCGGATTTCGCCGCGCGCCATTTTCGGCAGCCATTTGGCCTTTTGCGCCGGCGTGCCGAATTTTTCGATCGCCAGCGCCATGATCAGGTGACTGTTGAAAATCCCGGTCGGCGCCATCCAGTAACTGCTGATCCGCGCCACGATCTTGGCATAGGTGGTGGCGGGCAGGCCAAGACCGCCATAGGCCTCGCCTATGGTGGCGCCAAACAGCCCGAGATCGACCATCTGGGCCACGATCGCTTCGGGCCAGATGTCGCCATGATCATGCTCGAGCACGACCGGACGCAGCTCGCGATCGATCCATTTGTCGATGGCGCCGAGCAGCTGCGCTTCGAAGTCGGCATCGACCTGGCGGTTCTGTTGATAGACCGTGGCCATAGTTCGTCCCTGTTATTCGTCGCCGGGGCCGAAGCCCTGTTTCCAGATCAGCATGGTGCGCAGGAAATCGCAGACAATCGCACCGTCCTGGTTGCGGCCGGTGGTCTTGATCGTCACCAGCCCCTGTTCGGGCCGGGATTTCGATTCGCGTTTTTCGATGACTTCCGATTCGCCGTACAGCGTGTCACCGGCGAACACCGGCGCCGTCATGCGAATTTCTTTCCAGCCGAGATTGGCGACGGCCTTCTGGCTGACATCCGAGACACTCATGCCGACCAGAATCGCCACGGTCAGCGGCGAATTGACCAGCGGCTTCTTGAACTCGGTTTTCGCTGCATAGACATGGTCGAAATGCGACGGATGGGTGTTCATGGTCAGCAGCGTGAACCAGACATTGTCGTTCTCGGTGATGGTGCGCCCGGGGCGGTGTTCATAGACATCGCCAACGGTGAATTCCTCGAAATAGCGGCCATAGCTCTCGCGATAGCGCTGCGGACCGACCTCGATAACTCCCCGGCGCATGGACGCTCCCCTCTTGACTGGCACCTAATTTGTCCGGACAAATCGCCAAGTCAACCAAAAGGGGGTGCGTCATGTTGAAACCGCTGCTACTCGCCGGACTGTCGCTCGCAATCACCGCCGCCGCCATGACCGCTGCCACGGCCGCCCCAAAGCGCCTCGACCTCGCCAAGCCGGAGGATGCGATCACCGCATTCCGCAAGGTGCAATGTTCGACGAAGGATGGCGAAGCTGTCGTTTATCACTGGGTCGGCGAGGTCTATTCGCGCGTCGAAGGCGAAGCCGACAAGCATATGTTTAACCTGCAGGGCATGAATGTCCGCCAGTGCGTGACCGTCACCGACCCGGTGCGCGGCAAGGGCTTTCGCCAGGTCAGCCGGGAACTGATGTTGTACACCGACCCCAAGACCGGCGCGATCATCCGCACCTGGACCAACCCGTGGACCGGCAAGACGCTCGATGTGGGCCATGTCGCCAATGATCCGGTCAACATGCGCGCCCCGCAATTCCCGATCGGCGCCGATGGCAAACCCTATACGCTCGATGCGCGCGTTCAGAACGGCCGCGTGTTTATGCCAACGGTGGTGCCGTTGTTCTACACCAACACGATGGGCGGCGAGTATCAGCAATATGTCGGCAACCAATATCACGCGATGGAGATATTCGACTTTGTCGTTGACGAGGCCGATCTGCTCGACGCGGCCAAGCCGCGTGCCAATGCCTCGGTTGCCTGGGTCCGCATGTCGCCCTGGCTGCCATGGATGGAGATGACCGGGCGCGGCGGCGTCGTGATCTTCAACGCCATCGGCCAGACGCTGCCGGGCGGTATCGCGGGCCTGCCCAAGGTGATCACCGACGAGATCGCCGCCAGTTATCCGGCCTATACCGCGCCGCCGCCGGGCGATGACACCAGGCCGAACGAAACCAGCTGGACCACGTTCAAGAAGCAGATCGACGCCAGGCGCGCCGCTGCCAAGGCCGCACCGAAATGATGCGACCGGCCGCGGCGGTCGCGGCCGCTTCCCCGCCTGCGGAATAGACTCTAAGACTCGGGTCCATCACCATGGACCTGTACCTTCCCATCGCCGAGATGTCGGTCAACGCCATCTTCATCATCCTGCTGGGGGCCGGCGTCGGCTTTCTGTCGGGCATGTTCGGCGTTGGCGGCGGCTTTCTGACGACGCCACTGCTGATTTTCTATGGCATCCCGCCTGCTGTTGCGGTGGCATCGTCCGCGACACAGATCACCGGCGCCAGCGTATCAGGCGCGCTGGCCTATTGGCGGCGCGGCCAGGTCGATATGAAAATGGGCGGCGTGCTGGTGGCCGGCGGCGTGGTTGGCGCCGGAGTGGGCCAGTTGATCTTTCGCCAGTTGCAGAAAATCGGCCAGATCGATGTCACCATCAACATCATCTATGTGGTGTTCCTGGGCGTCATCGGCACCCTGATGCTGCGCGAGGCCATTGCCGCCCTGAAGGTCGAACGCGCCATTGCCGCCGGTGGTGAACGCCCGCCGGCACGCCTGCGGCGCCATGTGCCGTGGATCGCGGCGTTGCCGGGCAAGACGCGTTTCTACCGCTCCGGCCTGTATATCTCACCGCTGGCTCCGCTGCTGCTGGGTGCCATCGTCGGCGTTCTGACCGTCATCATGGGTATCGGTGGCGGCTTCATCATGGTGCCGGCGATGATCTATCTGCTCGGCATGTCGGCAAGTGCCGTTGTCGGCACCTCGCTGTTCCAGATCATTTTTGTCACGGCGGCGACGACCTTGCTGCACGCGACGTCGTCGAAATCGGTCGATATCGTGCTGGCGCTGCTGCTGCTGGTCGGCGGGGTGGCGGGGGCGCAATTCGGCGTGCAGGCGGCACAGCGGCTAAAGCCTGAAAAGCTGCGGCTGGCATTGGCGCTGATCGTGCTGGCGGTGGCCGCCGGGCTGTTGTTCGGGTTGACGGTGCAGCCCGAGACGCTGTTCACCCTCTATGGCCCGCAATGAGGCCGATGTTCGCCTTGCTGGCGTGGCTGCTGCTGGTGGCGGCGTCACCGACAACGTTGATTACCGATCTCAGCCAGGGCCGGATCGACATCAACACCACGTTCAAGGGCGCCGACCTGCTGGTCTTCGGCGCGATCCAATATCCCGCCGGCGCGGTGCCCGATGCGCCGCCGGATATCGCCATCGTGGTGCGCGGCCCCGCCGAGCCGGTGACAGTGCGCCGCAAGGAGCGGGTTGCCGGCATCTGGCTCAACACCGATGCCGTGCGGTTCGAAAGCGTGCCGGGCTTTTATGCGGTGGCGACGACACGGCCGATCGACCAATTGGCCGATGATCGCACCACCGCCATCTATGAAATCGGCATCGGCAACCTGCAGCTCTCGCCTGCGAGCGGCATCAGCGACGCCGAGACCGGCATTTTCGAACGCGGGCTGATCGCGGCCAAACGCCAGTCAGGGCTGTTCTTCGAAGATGGCGACGCCGTTACCGTGACTCGCAACGTGCTGTACCGGGCGCGGATCGCCATTCCTGCAATCGTGCCGGTGGGGGACTATACCGCCGAAATCCACTTGATCCGCAAAGGCCGGGTCATTGCCAGTTCAACGACGCCGATCAGCATCGGCAAATCCGGGTTCGAACGCTGGGTCTATGTGATGGCGCAGGACCATAGCCTGGCTTATGGTCTGGCGGCGGTAGCGGTGGCGCTGCTGGCCGGCTGGATTGCGTCGTTGGTGACCCGCAGGCTGTGACCGATCGCTGGCCGCGAGCGGATTTACTGCCGAAATTCCAGCCGAATACTGCCTATCGAATCCCCCTCGCCGACTCGGGGAAAATCCTGTATGGACATTGTCGGAGCAATTTGGGTTCGACGCTTTGTACTTCACCGCATCGGCACCGACGGGCACCGCATTCTACTGACTATGGAAGACTTGGACAGAAAATGAGCTTTGATCGACGCGGACGTGGTGCCGGGCGTGGTGGTGGTTTCGACAAGCGTGAGCGCGGGTTCGACCAGTTTGAAGGCGGCAGCAGCTACGGCGGCGGCGGTGGTGACCGTTTCGGCGGCGGCGGCGGCGGTGGTTACGGCGGCGGCGGCGGTGATCGCTTCGGCGGCGGCGGCGGCAATCGTGGCGGCGGCGGTGGTGCCGGCGGCGGTGGCGGCTTTGGCGGTCGGCCGAGCGGCGGCGGTGGCTTTGGTGGCCCGCGCCCCCCGCGTGACATGGGTCCCGGCGTGAATCTTGGCACTGTCAAGGGCGTTGTAAAGTTCTTCAACGGCCAAAAGGGCTTTGGCTTCGTCGTTCGCGATGACGGCGGCGAAGACGTGTTCGTCCATATTTCGGCAGTCGAAGCTGCCGGTCTCACCGGCCTGGCCGATGGCCAGCCGCTCGAATTCACCCTGACCGAGCGCAATGGCCGCGTCTCGGCAACCGACATCGTCATCGACGGTGAACCGTTGCCGGTCACCGATCGCGCCCCGCCGCGTGAGCGTGACGGTGGTGGTTACGGCGATCGTCCGGCTCGCGCTGCTCCCAGCGGTGGTTTCGGTCGTGACCGTGATGCTGCGCCCGCGACGAACGGCGAACGTGTCGAGGGCACGGTGAAGTTCTTCAACGGCCAAAAGGGTTTCGGCTTCATCCAGCGTGAAGACGGTGGCCCCGACGCCTTTGTCCACATTTCGGCCGTCGAACGTGCCGGCATGTCGAACCTCAACGAAGGTCAGCGGATCTCGTTCGAGCTCGAAGAAGATCGTCGTGGCAAGCAGGCAGCGGTGAACATCACCTCGCTCTGATTGCAGCGTTAATTCATGTAAGGGGGCGGCCGTGCCATTGGTGCGGTCGCCCTTTTGCTGTTGGGAGACCATCATGCGCCTGATTCTCGTCGCCGCCCTGTTTGCCGTTGCCCTGTTTACCGTTGCCATGCCGGCCAGCGCAGCGACTCCCGACGCCATCGCGCAAGGTCTGACCGAAGCCAAGGCGGCGTGCCGCAAGGCCTCCGACCTCAAAAATGCCGCGACCCTGGGCAAGCCGGTAATTTTCAGCGATGCCGCCGGCAAGACCGCCGTGCTGGTGACCGGGATCTGGCGCCCCAAGCATATGAATAACGCCCGCGCGGTGATGCTATGCCTTTACGATCGCGCCGGCCGCACGACTGAAGTGCAGGAAGCCAAGACCTGGACCGCCGGAAGCAAATAGCCGCGAAGCCCCCCGCGTCATAACGCGCAGCACCTTTTCACCACCAAGGCTGCTACTGCGGTCAAAATCGTCCATGGCTTTGCGTGGTCACGGCTTTGCAAGGATCGGCATGACCAGTTCCCCCTACGTCAACGGCCTGTTGCTGTTGTTCTCGCTGACAACGATCGCGGTGTTCCTCTATCCGATCATCAAGCTGACGCCGTCGTGGCTGGATCGCTCCATGCAAAAGAAGATCGTGCTCCACCGCCGCGCGGCAGACGCGCTCGGTCTCGCGCTGGCCGGCGCGCACAACAATCCGGATCATCATGCCCGATTGACCGCACAGCGCGAGTATCACCTGTCCGCGCTGCGCACGCTGGTGCCGGCAGAATTCGAAGCCGGCGAAATCCGCGCCGTGCAGAAGATCGACGCCGCCGCCTGAACTGATGGCTGGACAGCGGCGCCCGCCGCCGCCACCGTGGCGGGCATGAGCTGTTTCGATTTTCCCGCCGCCGTCGCCGCCACCGCTGCGGCTCGTCCCGACCATATCGCCGTCGTTTGCGGGGAGCGGCGACTGGACTATGCCGCATTCGCCGCGCGCGCCGACAGCGTTGCAGCGACGCTCGCCAAGCTGGGCACCGCGCCTGGCGATGCAGTAGCGATCATCGCTGCGTCGTCGGTCGATTACGCCGTCATGTGGGCGGCAATTCTGCGGCTGCGCGCCACCGTGGCCCCGCTGGCGCCATCGTCGACGCCCGACCAGATTGCCGCGATGGTCGCCGATTCCGGCGCGCGCCTGGTGTTCGTCGATGCCGCCGCCCGCGCCGATTTCGGCGCCGTGCTCGCCGACCGCGTGCTGGTCGATCTTGATGATCTTGACAGCTGGATCGATGCCAGCGCCGAACTGCCGCCGCTGGCCGCGCTCGATCCCGACAGCGCCTTCAACATCATCTATTCCTCCGGCACCACAGGCACGCCCAAGGGCATCATCCAGTCGGCGGCGATGCGGTCGCTGCACATCGTCGGCGGCAAGGTGCTCGGCTATGACAGCAACAGCATCAGCCTGTTGTCCACCCCGCTTTATTCGAACACCACTCTGGTCGCGTTCCTGCCGACGCTGGCGTGGGGCGGCACCGTGGTGCTGCAACCAAAGTTCAACAGCGGCGAATGGCTGAGGCTTGCCGAGACCCACGCCGCGACCCACACGATGCTGGTGCCGGTCCAGTATCGCCGCCTGCTCGCCGACCCGGCGTTTGACGACCACAAGCTTTCGCTGGTTATGAAATTCTGCACGTCGGCGCCGTTTCCGGCCGAATTGAAGGCCGAAGTGCTGCAACGGATGCCGGGCGGCCTGGTCGAATTTTTCGGCATGACCGAAGGCGGGGTCAGCTTCATTTTCCCGGCGCATCTCCACCCCGACAAGCTGCACACCGTCGGCCGCCCCAGCGACGGCCATGCCGTGCGGATCATCGACGAGGATGGCCATGATGTGCCGCCCGGCACCCCCGGCGAGATTGTCGGCCAGTCGGCCGCGACGATGAACGGCTACAAGAACCGGCCCGACCTGACCGACAAGGCCTTTTGGACCGCGCCGGACGGATCGAAATGGCTGCGCACCGGCGATATCGGCCGGATCGATGCCGATGGCTTCCTGACGCTGATGGACCGCGCCAAGGACATGATCATTTCAGGCGGCTTCAACATCTACCCCAGCGACATCGAAGCCGTCATCCTGGCGCAGCCCGGTGTCGTCGAGGCTGCCGTGGTCGGCGTCGCGTCGGATCGCTGGGGCGAAACCCCGGTGGCCTTCGTCGTCGCCCCCGGCGCCGATGCTGCCGCCCTGCGCACCGCCGCCAATGCCGGGCTAGGCAAGACCCAGCGCCTCGCTGACCTGGTTCTCGTCGACGAACTGCCGCGCAGCCACATCGGCAAGGTGCTGAAACGCGAACTGCGCGATGGGTTTGCCGGCAAGGTCGATTAACGCAGCGCCTCCAGAGCCTTCTTCGCCGCTGCCACCGTGCGCGCCACGTCATCGGCACTGGTGTTCCAGCCGCAGACGCTGATGCGCATCACCCGCTCGCCGGCCCACACGCCGCCGCTCATGAACGCTTCGCCACTGGCGTTGATCGCCGCGATAACATCGTCACTGATGTTACCGCCATCGGCGGCATCGAAACGGATCAGCCCCTGGTTGAGGGTCGGTCGGGCGATGCCGGTCGCGCCAGGCAGCGCGGCGATGCCATCGTGAATCGCGGCGGCATGGTCGCAGCAGCGCTCGATCAACGCCGCCAGCCCGTCGCGGCCCAGCTCCATCAGTGCCGCCAGCGCTGGCAGCGCCCGGGCACGGCGTGACCATTCGGGGGTGAAGTCCATGGGGTCGCGCACATCACCGCCACTGGTGAGATAGACTGCCGTCATCCGCATCGCCGCGGCGTGCGCCGCCGGATCGCGGGTGATCGCCATGCCGCAATCATAGGGCGTGTTGAGCCATTTGTGGCCGTCGGTGGCCCAGCTGTCGGCCAGTTCCACCCCGGCCACCTGCGGCGCCAGCCGCGGGCTGGCATTGGCCCACAGGCCGAAAGCGCCATCGACATGCACCCACGCGCCCGCCGCCTGCGCGATGGGGCACAGCGCTGCAAAATCATCACAGGCGCCGATGTTGAGATCGCCCGCATTGAGGACAAGGATGGTCGGGGCGCCTGCCGCGTCGGCCAGCGCCGCCGACAGCGCCGCGGCGCCCACCCGGCCGGGGGCACCGCCGCCCAGCGGCACGATACAATCGGTCCCCAGCCCGAGCAGTCGCAGCGCCCGGTCGACCGATGAATGGCGATGCGCATTGGCGAGCACCCGGATTGCCGGAGCGCCGACGAGGCCGCGGCGTTCGACATCCCAGCCGGCGCGAGCCAGCACGGCATGGCGCGCGGCGGCAAGCGCGGTGGCATGCGCCATCTGGCAACCGGTGACGAAGGCATAACTGGCGTCGGCGGGCAGACGCAGCGCCTCGAGCAGGAACTGCCCGGCAAGCTCCTCCAGAACAGCGGCGGCCGGACTGGTGGACGCCAGCACGGCATTCTGGTCCCACCCGGAACACATGATGTCGGTGGCGAGCGCCGCCGGCAACGCGCCGCCCTTGACCCAGGCAAAAAAGCGTCCGCCGGCATTGGCGGTAAGGCCGGGCTCGGCAGCGGCCGCGATGGCGCGCACGACAGCGGTGGAGGACATGCCGTGATCCGGAAAATGCGCCGGCAACGGGGCACGCATCATCGCGGGCGTACCGCGCGACGCCACCGGCCGGGTCGTCAGCGACTCCAGATAGCGGCGCACTTCGGCGAAGGCGATATCGAGCGTGTCCATGGCGGTTTGAATAGCGCCGGTGCCGCCTGGTGTCGCGCGGATTCCGGCCGCGACAGCATCGTTGCGGTCGCTCCGCGACAGGCGCATCATAACCGCCAAGGGGGGACAGGTCATGAACATTCAGGCTCTCATCCGCGCAACCGGCATCGGCACGGCGTTGCAAGTCGGCATGGTCGTCGCCGGGCATTTTGCGCCGGTCTTGCAGGATCCGGGGTTTGCCATCGGCGGCATGGGGTTTTCGGCAGTAGCGGGCTGGCTGTATGCGCGCGCGGCACCCGGCGGCTGGGGCCCGGCGCTGGGCGGCGGCGCCATTGCCGGCGGCGTTTGCGCGCTGCTCGGCATCGCCGTGTCGGTGCTGCTCGGCGATGTGCCGGCGTCGCTGCTGGCGCTGGGCACGGCCGGCTCGGTGGTCACCGGCGTCGCCGGCGCGGCGCTGGCGCAAATCCTCCGCCGAAAATAGCGCCGCCACTGGCACCAAGCCGGTGGTTGCGCTACTTCGCCTAGGCAACAAGAGGCGATGCGATGCCGAACAAGATCTATTCCGATGCCGCCACTGCGCTCGCTGGCGTCACCTTCGACGGCATGTCGATCCTGTCGGGCGGGTTCGGCCTGTGCGGCATCCCCGAAAAACTGATCGCCGCGCTGCGCGATTCGGGCGTGAAGAACCTCACCTGCATTTCGAACAACGCCGGCGTCGATGGCTTCGGGCTCGGCCTGCTGCTCGAAACGCGGCAGATCGCCAAGATGGTTTCCAGCTATGTCGGCGAAAACAAGGAGTTCGAGCGCCAGTATCTCGCCAAGGAACTGGAGCTGGAATTCAACCCGCAGGGCACGCTCGCCGAACGCATCCGGGCGGGCGGGGCCGGCATTCCGGGCTTTTATACCAAGACCGGCGTCGGCACGCTGGTGGCGGAGGGCAAGGAGCACAAGGTCTTCAACGGCGAAGACTATATCATGGAAACCGGCATCACCGCCGACCTGGCGATCATCAAGGCGTGGAAAGCCGACCCTTATGGCAATCTGGTGTTCCGCAAGACATCGCGCAATTTCAACCCGATGATGGCCACCGCCGGCCGGGTGACGATCGCCGAGGTGGAGGAACTGGTCGGGCCGGGCGAACTCGATCCGGATCATATCCATACCCCCGGCATCTATGTGCAGCGGCTGTTCGTCGGCACCGATTACGAAAAGCGCATCGAGCAACGCACCGTGCGGCAGAGGGAAAGCGTCTGATGGCCTGGACTCGCGATCAACAAGCCGCCCGCGCCGCGCAGGAACTGCAGGATGGGTTCTACGTCAATCTGGGGATCGGCATGCCGACGCTGGTGGCGAATTTCATCGCGGAAGGGGTCGACGTGACCCTGCAGTCCGAAAACGGCATGCTCGGCATGGGGCCCTTCCCCTACCCGGAAGAAATCGACGCCGATCTGATCAATGCCGGCAAGCAGACCATCACCGAATTGCCGCGATCGAGCTATTTCAACAGCGCCGAAAGCTTTGCCATGGTCCGCGGTGGGCATATCGACCTGTCGATCCTGGGCGCCATGGAAGTCGCCGAGAACGGCGATCTGGCGAACTGGATGATCCCCGGCAAGATGGTCAAGGGCATGGGCGGCGCCATGGACCTGGTCGCGGGCGTCAAGCGCATCATCGTGCTGATGGAGCACAACAGCAAATCAGGCGAAGCCAAGTTCAAGACGGCCTGCACCCTGCCGCTGACGGGCAAATCCGTCGTCGACATGGTGATTTCAGACCTGTGCGTGCTCACCCGTCCAGCCAAGGGCCAGCCGTTCAAGCTGATCGAGCTTGCCCCTGGAGTCAGCCTCGACGACCTGCGCAAAAAGACCGAGGGCCATTTCGAGGCCTGATGGCGGCCCGGCTCGGCCTGACACTGCGGCTGCACCACGGCGACGCCATTGCGATCGGCCCGGGCAAGGCCGATCTGCTCGCCGCCATCGCTGAAACCGGCTCGATCGCGGCCGCCGCCCGCAGCCTGGGGCTTAGCTATCGCCGGGCCTGGGTGATGGTGGAAACCATCAACGCCAGCTTTGCCGAGCCGCTCGTGGTCGCCAACAAGGGCGGCGGCGGCGGCGGCGGCACGGTGTTGACGCCCGCCGGCACCCATGTGCTGGCCCGCTATCGTGCAATGGTCAGCGCCGCGCTGGCGGCTGCGCAACCCGATGCGGCGGCGCTGCTCGGGCTGTTGCGCTGAAGGCCCGGGCTTCGTTCAGCCCAAACTGAAACCGCGCGGAATCAGCCGATTTTCATGCGCCTGGCGTTCCAGCCCCTCGCGAAAATCAGGGTGCGCGATGCCGATCAGCGCCCGAGCCCGTTCGGGCACCGATTTGCCCTTCAGGTTCACAATGCCATATTCTGTCACCACATACATCATGTCGGCCCTCGTGGTGGTGACGATGTTGCCTTGGGTCAGGTTGAACACGATCCGGCTGCGCCGGTCGCCGCGCTTGTCATAGGTGGAGGGCAGGCAGATGAAGGATTTCCCGCCTTCTGACGCATAGGCGCCGCGCACGAACTGGGCCTGGCCGCCGGTGCCGGTGAGATGGCGGTTGCCGTCCGATTCCGAAGCGGCCTGTCCGGTCAGATCGATCTGCGTCGTGCTGTTGATCGCCGTCGTCCGCGGGTTCTGCATGATCATGTGCGGTGAATTGGTGTAATCCACCGGGTAGCAGAGCATGTCGGGATTGCGATCGAGGGTATCGTAAAGCGCCTTTGAACCGGCAGCGAAGGTATAGACGATCTTGCCGGGATCGAGATGCTTGCGTGCGCCGTTGATCAGCCCGGCGCGATACAGATCGGCGATACCATCGGTCATCATCTCGGTATGGACGCCCAGGTCCTTGATACCCGCATGGGCGAGCAGGCCGCAGACCGCGTTGGGCATGCCGCCGATGCCGATCTGCAGGCAGGCGCCGTCCTCCATCTCGCCGATGATCAGCTTGGCCACCGCATCGTCGACCGCTGTAGGTGCCGGGTTCGGCAATTCGGGGATCGGGGCGTTGTCGCCTTCGATAATGTAATCGACTTCGCTGATGTGGATGCCGGTGCCCTCGCCATAGACATGCGGGAGCGAGGTGCACGTCTCGATGATCACCAGGCGGGCGCGTTCCAATACCGCCCGCATCCACACGTTGGTCGGCCCGAGATTGAAAAACCCGTCCGCCAATGGTCGCGCCTTGATGATCAGCATGTCCACCGGATCGACGAAGCGGCGATAGATATCCGATCCCTCACCCAGGTTCTGCGGTATGTAACTGCACCGCCCCTTGTCATGCAGCTGCCGATCATAGGCGCCCATGTGCCAGCTGAGCATATAGACATGCCGCCCTTCCGGGTCATTCTCCATCACGGCACGCGGGCGCATCGAGAGGGTGCTGCGGATCTTCAGATCCGACAATTCTGTGATGCGGGCGCCCAGGGCGGCGTCAAAGACGTCCGGCTGGTTGAATATTCCGGCGTAATCCAGCCACATGCCCGATCAAACAAGTGCTGCTGCCTCAACGGCCGATATCGTCCTGGCCGGAACGACGGCTTGGCGCAATTTCATCGGCAGATCCCGGCTTTGGTTGAACAGAAGTCCAGTGCCGGCCAGCGTGGCCGTCCTTGGCCAAAGCGTATCCGCAGGCCCGAACATTTGGCAACGGCGGCGTGCATCACGGCGCGCGCCCGACCCAGTGCAGCCCCGCTCCGTGCCGCGCCAGCCAGCGTTTCGTGACCGCCGTGTTGGCATCGAGGCTGTGGTGCAGCGCGTGAAAGGCCGCACTATGGTTGTGGTGGACCAGATGGGCGACTTCGTGCGCCACGACATTGTCGCGCACCAGCGCCGGCGCCAGGATGAGCCGCCAGCTATAGGCGATGCGCGCCGCTTCCCCGGGCTTTGGCGCCGCACAACTGCCCCAGCGGCCGCGCGGATCACCCACCCGCACCTGCGCCACCTCACGATCCACCAGGGCGGCGATGCGGCGGGTGGCGGAGGTGACGTCGGCGAGTGCTTCGGCCTGCAACCAGCGCAGGACGCGGCTGGCGAGCAGCGCCTCGGGACCGCCGATACACAGGCTGTCGTCGCGGCGTATCGGGGTGCGCTTGTGCGCCGGGTGCCAGTCGATGCGCAGGTCCTCGCCATCGAACGGAATCGTCGCGCCGGGCCGGATCGGGCGGGGTTGCGGCCATTTCGCCACCTGCGCCGCCAGCCAGCCTTGGTGGCTTTCAAGCAGCTTCAACGCCTCCGGGATGCCGCCGCGCGGTGGCAGGCTGATCTGGATGACACCGAGCACGCTGTTGGCGCGCAGCCGGATCGCGCGGGCGGCGCGGTGGCGGACGGCGACAACCGGCAGGTCACGCCCGGCAACGCTGATCGTCGCCGGCAGTTCGGCGCGGCGGAACAGGCTCAGAGCTCGCCCTCGATGATGTGGTTCTCCAGGTCGCCGACATCATCCTCGCTGACGGTCTTGCCGCGCACCGAGATGCCCGCCTTGTGGACCGAGTTCGGATCGCCCGACACCAGCGGGTGCCAATCGGCCAGCCCATCGCCGCGATGCACGCGCAGATAGGCGCACGATGCCGGCAGCCAGTCGATGGTATCGAGCTTGGATGGCGTCAGGCGCACGCATTCCGGCACATGGGCGCGGCGGTTCGCATAATCCTTGCACAGCGCGGTGCGCGGATCGAGCAGGCGGCAGGCGACATTGGTTGGAAAAATCTGCCCGGTTTCGTCATCCTCCAGCTTGTGGACGCAGCATTTGCCGCAACCATCGCACAGGCTTTCCCATTGCGGCCGGCTCATCTTGTAAAGCGGGATCGTCTCCCAGAACGGCTTATCGGACATGGGTTTGCAACATTGCCGTCACCTCGGCATCGCCCGATCCGTGCGGCAGAAAGGCGATCGGCGCGCCATCCGGACCGAACAGGTAGAATACCGCGAAATGATCGACGAGATAATTGGCGGGGTCGCTCGTCGCCTGCTGCTTGGCGTAGATCCCATAGGACTTGCGCACCGCATCGACCTGCGCGGTGGTGCCGGTCAGCCCGATCAACCGCGGGTGGAAGGCGCCAACGAACGCCTTGACCGACGCCGGGTCGTCGCGCTGCGGATCGACGGTGATGAAGATCGGCTGTACCCGCGCGGCGCGGCCGGGGTTGGCCTTTTCATACGCCTGCAAGCCGCGCGACAGCACCGCGACATCGGTGGGGTAGACATCGGGGCAGAACGTATAGCCGAAATACATCAGCCGGTATTTGCCCTTGAAATCCTGATCGGTGACCGGCTTGCCATCCTGGTCGATCAGGCTGAAGGCACCACCCAGGCTAGACCCGGTCATGTTGCCTTCCGGCGGTGCCGTAAAGCGCATCCAGCCCAGCCCGAAGGCAAGCAGAACGGCGACGCCGAGCACGACCCACAGGCTGCGGCTGTTCATCGGGCGTTGGCAGGTTTATGCGAGGACATGACGCCGAAATAGGGTGGAGCAGGAGAATTGTCGATGCGCGCGATGGTGAAGAGGTTGCAGCGCGGGTTCGGTATGCTGGCGGCGCTGGCGCTGGTCGGCCTCGCCGTACCGGCAGCAGCGCAGTTTTCCGAAAGCTATAACTTCCTTAAAGCCGTCAAGGACAAGGACGGCGCCAAGGCCAACGAGATTCTCGACAAGCCGGGCAATACGGTCGTCAATACCCGTGACAGTGACACCGGCGAAACCGGGCTGCACATCACCACGCGGCGGTCGGATGCCAACTGGACCGGTTTCCTTTTGCAAAAGGGTGCCAACGCCAACAGCCGCGACCGCGAGGGCAATACACCGGTCATGCTGGCGGCGCAGGCGCGGTGGACGGAGGGGGTGAAGATCTTCACCAGCATCAAGGTGCAGCTCGACCTGCAGAACCGGCTCGGCGAAACCGCGTTGCAAAAGGCGGTGCAGAACCGCGACACGGTGATCGCCAAGATGCTGGTCGACGCCGGCGCCAGCCCCGACATCACCGACAATAGCGGCACCTCGGCGCGCATGCTCGCCGAAAGCGACCCGCGCGGCGTAGCGCTCGCCAAACTGTTCAAGGAAGTGCCGGTGCGCAAAGCCCGCACGATGCAGGGTCCGTCATTATAGCAGCGCCAATCCCGGGCTCGGGTCTGCTATGTCGCATGGCTGCGACCGGGTTGGACCGCTAGAGGATGACAATGGAACGATCATCGATCGCCGCGTCCGCGTTCGACCGTCCGGGCGTGCGGGTGCGCACCCTGGCGGCGCTGCGCTGGATCGCCATCGTCGGACAGTCGGCGACGTTGGTGTTTGTTGGCCTGTATCTCGGCTATCCGCTGCTCTGGCCATCGCTGATAACGGCGGTGGCGGCGTCGGCGGTGCTCAATATCGGGCTGGTCACGCTTTATGGCCGCAACGCGCGGTTGCAGGGCCGCGACCTGGCACTGCACCTGGCGTTCGATCTGGTGCAGGCCGGCGTGCTGCTGATGCTGACCGGCGGGCTCGCCAACCCGTTCTCCATCCTGTTGATCGTGCCGGTCACCATTGCCGCCACCCTGTTGCCGGCGCGATCGATGGCGGTGCTGGGCGGCATGGCGCTGACCATCCTGCTGGCGTTGCAGCTTTGGGCACAGCCGCTGCCGTGGAACGGCGCACCGCCTGATTTTCCGGCGGTGTATCGGTTCGGCGTCGCCACGGCGCTGTCGCTCGCGGTGGGCTTTCTCGGCATCTACCTCTGGCTGGTGTCTGCCGAGGCTCGCGACCGTGCCCGGGCGCTGGTGGCGACCGAAGCGGCATTGACCCGCGAGGCCAAGATGTCGGCGCTGGGCAGCCTGGCGGCGGCGGCTGCGCACGAACTCGGCGGGCCGCTGGGCACCATTACCCTGATCGCGCACAGCCTTGCCGACGCGCTGGGTGATGATCCGGACTTTGGCGACGATATCCGCCTGCTCGAATCCGAAGCTGCACGCAGTCGCGGCATATTGGTGCGTATCGCCAGGCGCGCCGAGGCGGAGGACCCGTTCGCCAATCTGGGCCTCGACGTGTTGCTCCACGAAGTGGCGCAGGGTGTGCAACCGGCGCGGGTGCCGGTGCGGGTGACAGCGCCAACGCCGCAACCGATGGTGCGCCGGTCTCCCGAACTGCTGCACGGTCTGAACAATCTCGTCGCCAACGCCGTGCGCCATGCCGGCTCGGCAGTGGAACTGCGCGCCGCCGCCACACCGGGCGAGATCGGCATCACCATCCTCGACGATGGCGCCGGCTTTCCCACCGAGGTGCTGCCGCATCTGGGTGAGCCCGATCTCGGGCCATCGCAATCCGGGTCGGGCGGTACCGGGCTTGGCATTTTCATCGCCACCACCTTGATCGAACGCACCGGCGGCCGGTTGAGCTTTCGCAATCGCAAGGATGGCGGCGCACAGGTCGACGTGCGCTGGCCGCGCCACCATATCGAAGCCGAGAAGGAGTAAGACTCATGGCAACCGTTCCCGAAACCGAAGCAGGCCCAGCACTGCCGCTGTTGCTGGTCGATGACGATGCGCCGTTCCGGCAACGGCTGCAGGTGATGCTGACCCGCAAGGGCTTTACCGTCACCGCCGTCGGCAGCCTCGGCGAAGCGCGGGTGGAGGCGGCGCGGGTGCGGCCCGGCCATGCCGTCGTCGATATCCGGCTGGAGGATGGCAACGGCCTCGATCTCGTCGCCGAACTGCGCGCGTTCAACCCCGAAGTGCGCATCGTCATGCTGACCGGCTATGGCAACCTTGCCACCGCCGTTGCGGCGGTAAAGGCCGGCGCTGTCGATTATCTCGCCAAACCTGCCGACCCGGAGGATATCGTCCGCGCCCTGTTCGCCGAAACCGGGGAGCGCCCCGAAGCGCCGCCGGAGCCGATGTCGGCCGACCGGGTGCGCTGGGAACATATCCAGCGCGTCTATGAACTGTGCGAGCGCAACGTGTCGGAAACCGCGCGCCGGCTGAAGATGCACCGCCGCACCCTGCAACGCATCCTGGCCAAGCGCAGCCCCAAGTAAAAGCCTGTTGTCGGCCTGCGGGTGCCGCCATAGGCTGACCCGATGCTGAAACTCGTCTCGCGATCGTTCAAGGCGCTGCTGGTGCTTGTGCTGCTCCTCGTCGGCGCTGGCGCGGGCTGGCAGCAATGGGCGACCCGCGCCGATGCCCGGCGGTTTCCACCTCCAGGTGAGCAACTGGCGGTGGGGTATCGCGCGCTGCACATCCGCTGCGTCGGGCAGGGCGCGCCGACGGTGCTGATGCTGTCGGGCAGCGGTACCCCGTCGGTCGCCTCCTACGGCGTGCAGGACCGGATTGCCGGCTTCACCCGCGTGTGCAGCTATGATCGCGCTGGTCTTGGCTGGAGCGAGCCGGCGCCGCTGCCGATGACACTGGCCGCGATGACCGACGATCTGCAACGCCTGCTGCGCGCCGCCGGCGAGACGGAGCCGCTGGTGCTGGTGCCGGAGTCGTTCGGCGGGCTCGTCGCGCTGTCGCTGCTGCAACGCGAGCCGGACCGGGTGGCCGGCGCCGTGCTGGTCGATGCGTCGGAACCGCGGCTGTGGCAGACGGTGACCGGGCCGCAAATCCCCGAAATCCGCCTGCGCAGCGCGCTGATGACGGCAGCGTGGCACATCGGGTTGGTGCGGGCGGTCTATCCCTGGGCCAAACCCACCTGGGTTGACCGGCGATCAGCGACCAATCGCGCCTGGATGCAGGCCATCTGGTCACGGCCAATACCGGCGGCGGACGAAGTGGTGGCGGTGTACCGGTCAGCGCTGGTGACCGGGCTGCCGGCGGCCGTGCCGGGCGCGATGGGCGCCAAGCCGCTGGTGGTTCTGCAACATGGCCGGCGCAGCGCCATGCTTGGCGCCGCCTTCGAACCGGGCTGGCCGGCGGCGCAGCGGCAGCTGGCGCAGCTGTCGAGCAACAG
>JBMOGO010000003.1:0-74264 GCA_049318305.1 Polymorphobacter sp. | reverse complement strand
CGCCATAGCCGATGATTTCGGTCGGGCAGACGAAGGTGAAATCCTTGGGCCAGTAAAACAGGATCTTCCACTTGCCGGGATAGGCGGTGGTGATGTCGAGCGTTTCACCACCCGGAAGGGCAGCAACGCCCTGCTGGACGGGAAGCACGAACGAGGGGACGGTATCGCCGACGGTGAGAGCCATTTTTGGTCCTTTCAGGGGGTGGAACGGGTTGACGCATTGTCCAATGCCGCCGGCTGGCCTAGAAATCCAATCGATAATCTTGTCGCTATCAATCGGTTTTATCGATGACCTTCCTGCCGACGCTGAAGCAGCTGCAATATCTGACTGCCCTTCATATCCATGGCCATTTCGGCCGCGCCGCCGATGCCTGTTTCGTTACGCAGTCGACGCTGTCGGCGGGCCTGCGCGAACTCGAAAGCCTGCTCGGGGTGCAGCTGGTGGAGCGCAACCGCCGCGTCGTGCGGTTTTCGCCCTTGGGCGAGCGCGTGGTCGCCAAGGCCTATGAAGTGCTGCGCGAGGCCGATGCTCTGGCCAGCCTGACCAAGGATGCCGGGCTGCCGCTCGTCGGCGAATTGCGGTTGGGGGTGATCCCGACCATTGCGCCCTATCTGCTGCCGCGCGTGTTGCCGGCGGTGCGCGCCGCCTATCCCGACCTGAAGCTGTATCTGCGTGAAGAGATGAGCGGCCCGGCCTGCGAAGCGCTGGCGCGCGGCACTCTGGACGCGGTGCTGCTGGCGCTGCCCTGGGATTGCGGGACGGTGGAGGCGATGCCGCTGTTCGATGATGAATTCTACCTGGTCTTCCACCCCGGCGACATGATCGACCCGCCGCCCAGCGTGGCGCCCGATGCCATCGACGATACCCAGCTTTTGCTGCTGGAGGATGGCCATTGCCTGAAGGACCAGGCGCTGGCGGTGTGTGGCCGCCCGGAACTGCGCGCCGATCCGGGGCACCGCGGCACGTCGCTGGTGACGCTGGTGCAGATGGTGGCGGGGCGGCTGGGGCAGACGCTGGTGCCCGGGATGGCGATCGATTCGGGCATTCTTGCCGGGTCGGGGTTGATCGCGCGGCCGGTGACCGGCGGCGCGTCGCGCACGGTGGCGCTGGCGTGGCGCACCGGCAGCCCGAGGGCGGCCGAGTTCCGGCTGCTGGGTGCGGCGATTCTGGCGGCGTTGGACGCGGCGGCTGTGGATGCAGCGGCGGCTGACGCTGCCGTGGTGGACAGCGCCGCTGCCCCCGCTATGGTGCGCGCTGATTAAGGACGCCGCCAAAGGCGGATGGGGAGAGACGAATGAAGGCGGTGTTGTGCGTAGAACATGGTCCGCCCGAAAAACTCGTGGTGCAGGAGATTGCGACTCCTGAGCCCGGCAAGGGCCAGGTTCGCGTTCGGGTCCATGCCGCCGGGGTGAATTTTCCCGACACGCTGATCATCCAGAACCTGTACCAGTTCAAACCGGCGCTGCCGTTTTCACCGGGCGGGGAAGCCGGCGGCGTTGTCGATGCGGTCGGCGAAGGCGTCACCGATGTGGCGGTGGGCGACCGGGTCGTGGCCATGACCGGGCATGGCTGTTTCGCCGAATATGTCATCGCCAATCGCGACCAGATCGTCCCGATTCCCGGCGACATGCCTTTCGATGTCGCCAGCGGTTTCACCATGACCTATGGCACCTCGCACCACGCCCTGAAACAGCGGGCGCGGCTGCAGCCGGGCGAAACGCTGCTGGTGCTCGGCGCTGCCGGCGGTGTCGGGCTGACGGCGGTCGAAATCGGCAAGGTGATGGGCGCGCGGGTGATCGCTGCCGCCTCGACCGATGAAAAGCTGGCGCTGTGCCGCGAATATGGTGCCGACGAGACAATCAATTATGCCACCGAGGATCTGAAGGACCGCATCAAGGCGCTGACCGGTGGGCGCGGGGTGGATGTGGTTTATGATCCGGTGGGCGATCGTTTTGCCGAGCCGGCGTTTCGCGGCATTGCCTGGAATGGTCGTTATCTGGTCGTCGGCTTTGCGGCGGGGGCGATTCCGTCGCTGCCGCTCAACCTGCCGCTGATCAAGGGTGCCTCGATCGTCGGGGTGTTCTGGGGCGCTTTCACCCGCGCCGAAGCGCCGCTGCACCGCGAGAATATGGCGGAACTGCTTGGCTGGTATCATGCCGGCACGATCAAGCCGCATGTGTCGAAGCATTTCTCACTCGAGGAAGGTCCGGCGGCGATCCGCTGGATGATGGACCGCAAGGCGACAGGCAAGGTCGTGCTGACGGTTTAAGGGGGGCGAACTGATGACGGCTTTGCGCGAAACCTATCCGCTGTATGTCGCCAACAAGGCGGAACAGCCCAACACCGACCTGGCGGTGACCGACAAATACACCGGCAAGGTGGCGACACGGGTGGCGATGGCCGATGCTGCCACCATCGATCGCGGCATTGCGGCTGCAGTCGCGGCGGCGGAACCCATGGCGAAAATGGCGGCCTATGAACGCCAGGCGGTGCTGGCGCATTGCGTGACGCGCTTTACCGAACGTTATGACGAGCTGGCGCACGCGCTGTGCATCGAAGCCGGCAAGCCGATCAAGGATGCGCGCGGTGAAGTCGGTCGGTTGATCGACACGTTCCGCATTGCGGCGGAAGAAAGCGTGCGCATGACAGGCGAGGTGCAGCCGCTGGATATTTCGCCACGGGCGCGCGGGTACCAGGGCATGTGGAAACGCGTGCCGATCGGGCCGTGCAGTTTCGTGTCGCCGTTCAATTTTCCGCTCAACCTGGCCGCGCACAAGATCGCGCCGGCGCTGGCGGTGGGCTGCCCGTTCGTGATGAAACCGGCGTCGCGCACCCCGCTGGGCGCCATCATTATCGGCGAGGTGCTGGCCGAAACCGATCTGCCGATCGGGGCCTTTTCGATCCTCCCCGCGCACCGCGATGGCGCCGACCTGTTCACCACCGATGACCGGTTGAAACTCTTGAGCTTCACCGGGTCGCCCGACGTTGGCTGGGACCTGAAAGCGCGCGCTGGCAAGAAGAAGGTCGTGCTCGAACTGGGTGGCAACGCCGCGGTCATCATCGACAAGGATGCCGATCTTGAGGATGCCGCCGAACGCACCGTGTTCGGGGCCTTCTACCAGTCGGGCCAGTCGTGCATCGGGGTGCAGCGCATCATCGTTCATGAAGCGGTCTATCCGGCGTTCAAGGCGCTGCTCGTCGCCAAGGTGTCGAAACTGATCGCCGGCAACCCGGCCGATGAAAATGTCTTCATCGGCCCGATGATCGACGTCAAGGAAGCGACCCGCCTCGACAACTGGATCCAGGAAGCACGCGGCATGGGGGCAACCCTGCTGTGCGGCGGCGAGCGCGAAGGCGCCATGCTGGCAGCGACGCTGCTGGAAGGCGTGCCGCGCGCCGCCAAGCTCTATACCGAGGAAGCCTTTGGGCCGGTGGCGTTCTTCTCGACCTTCAGTGATTTCGATGCGGCGCTGCATGAAGTCAACGACAGCAAGTTCGGGCTGCAGGCCGGGGTGTTCACCCGCGACCTGTTCCATATGTTGAAGGCCTGGGACGTGCTCGATGTCGGTGGCGTCGTCATCAACGACGTGCCGAGCTACCGCGTCGACAACATGCCTTATGGCGGGGTCAAGGATTCGGGGCTGGGCCGCGAAGGCGTGCGCTTCGCCATGGAAGACATGACCGAAATCCGCAATCTGGTCATTCGCCGCCGCCCGCAGGACCTTTGATCGACCCGCGCCCGCTCATCCTGATCGCGCTGTTCGAACCCGGCGTGCAGGCGCGGTTCGAGGCGCTGCGCCGGGCACATTATCCGGCCGCGCTCAACCAGGTGCCGGCGCATGTTACGCTGTTTCACCAGCTGCCGGGCCGCGAGATCGACGCGGTGCGGCGCCGGCTCAAGACGATCTGTGCCGAAGTCGCGCCGCCGCCGGTTCAGGTGACCGGGCTGCGCGCGCAGGGTCAGGGCGTCGCCTTCAAGCTGCAATCGCCGGTGCTGGAGGATGTCCGCGCCGAACTGGCGGCGGGGTGGGACACGCTGTTGATTCCGCAGGACCGCGCCGGGTTTCGGCCACACCTGACGGTGCAGAACAAGGCGACGCCCGAGACAGCGCGTGCGACGCTGCGCGCGCTGGAGGCAGCGTTCGTGCCGTTCGCGTCGCGGTTTGTCGCCATTGCGCTGTGGCGTTACTGCGATGGCGCATGGGAGGCGCTGGGCAGTACGGCGTTCCGGGGGAAGCCCTGACTGCTTGGCGCTTGGCGCTGGCCCTGCCATCCGCTAAGACATCGCGCCATGCAGTTTTCCCGTGCGTTCCGCCCCGCGATTCTCGCTTTGTCCGCCGCGCTGGCCTTGTCGGCCTGTGCCACCAACAAGGGCAAGAAGGACCAGAGTTACGTCGCCCGCGATGTCGAAACGCTCTATACGGCGGCGCGCGCCACGCTGGACAAGCGCCAGTACAAGCTGGCAGCGGCGCAGTTCGACGAGGTCGAGCGTCAGCATCCCTATTCGGTCTGGGCGCGCCGGGCGCAGTTGATGAGCGCGTTTTCCTATTATGTCGCCGGCGATTTCGGCGAGGCGATCGGTTCGGCGCAGCGCTTCCTCTCGCTGCACCCCGGCAGCCGCGAGGCGCCTTATGCCTATTACATGATCGCGGTCAGCTATTATGAGCAGATTTCCGGCGTGCAGCGCGACCAGCGCATCACTCAGCAGGCGCTCGATGCGCTGGGCGAGCTGATCCGCCGTTACCCGAATACCGATTATGCCGCCGACGCGCGCCTGAAGGTCGATCTGGCGCGCGATCACCTTGCCGGCAAGGAAATGGAAATCGGGCGTTTCTACCAGAAACAGGGCCTGTACCTGGCTGCGATATCTCGCTTCCGCACCGAAATCGACCGGTATGATACCACCAGCCACACGCCCGAGGCGCTGCACCGGCTGGTCGAATGCTATCTGGCGCTGGGCATCCCGGAGGAGGCGCAAAAGGCCGCCGCGGTGCTCGGCAACAATTATCCGGGCTCGGTCTGGTATGAACGCAGCTATAAATTGATCGGCGAAAAGATGCCGAAACCCCGGACGGCGGCATGAAAAACCCCGCCGCGCCTGGGTGCGACGGGGCCCTTCAAGCCTGACCGGATCGGTTAGTCCTTCTTGTTTAGCGCATCCTTGATGCCGCCAATGGCGTTCTGGACCTTGCCTTCGACCTGATCTGCCTTGCCTTCGGTTTCGAGGCTGGCGTCACCGACCAGCTTGCCAAAGCCTTCCTTGATCTTGCCACCGGTGTTTTTCAGGGCGCCTTCAACACGATCATTGTTCATCGGGAATCTCCTCGGTTTGTGGGTCCGCATTTTCAACGCGCTGGACGCCGCCGGGTTGCGTGATTAATCGATGAACCGAGTGGTAGGGACGGTTAAAATGGTTGTGACCCTGGTGACGGCGGGCCTGTGCGGGCTGTTGTATTTCTGGCTGTCGTGGCGGGTCGTGCAGGTGCGCCAGTCCGCCAAGGTTTCGCTTGGTGACGGCGGCGACATGCTGTTGCTGCAACGCATCCGGGCCCATGCCAATTTTGCCGAATATGTGCCGTTCTGCCTGATCCTGATCGCCGCGATCGAATTGTCGACCGAAGTCAGCCCGTGGTGGCTGTGGGCGGCCGGTCTGGCGCTGGTCGCGGTGCGAATGGCTCATGCCGCCGGCATGGCGATCGATGGAGCCAACCCGTGGCGGATCATCGGTACCGCCGGCACCTGGACGATCATGACGCTGCTCAGCATTGCCGCGCTGGTGGTGGCGGCGGGGTTTGTGGGGGGTTAACCCAGCGCCAGCACCCGGTCGGCGACATAGGCGTTGGTGGCGCGTTCGCGTTCAAAGGTCGACATCGGGCCGTGGCCGGGAACGAACGCGGTGGCGCCGCCCAGCGGCCACAGCCGGCTGGTGATCGACCGGATCAAGTCGCCATGGTTGCCGCGCGGAAAATCGGTGCGGCCGATGCTGCCCTGGAACAGCACGTCGCCGACGATGGCGAGGTTCGATGGCGCATGGTGGAACACGACATGGCCGGGCGTATGGCCGGGGCAGTGGTAAACGTCGAAGACCAGTTCCCCCACGGTCACCTGGTCGCCATCGAACAGCCAGCGATCGGGGGTGAAGGCGGTGGCGCCATCGATGCCATATTGCGCACCCACCATCGGTGCCTGGTCGATCCAGAACTTGTCATCGGGGTGGGGACCTTCGATCGGCACGCCCAGCCGCTCCGCCAGCACGCCGGTCAGCCCGCAATGATCGATATGGCCATGGGTGACGAGCAGCTTTTCGATGGTGACGCCGTGCTGCTGCGCCACTGCCAGCAGGCGGTCGATATCGCCGCCGGGGTCGGTGAAGGTGCCGCGCATGGTCTTCGTGCACCACAACAGCGTGCAATTTTGCTGGAGCGCGGTGACGGGAATGATCACGGCCTGGAGCGGGGGAGTATCGGTCATGCGGCTGGTTTGGCGGCGGATTCGGCCGGAGGCAAGAGGCAGGCTGGCGTTCCGGTGCGCGGCGGCTATGCTCGGGGCGAACGAATGGGGAGTTCGCCGTGACGGAAACCGGGTTGGCGCGCTGGTATGCGCATATGAAATCACCGGATCATTCGGCGCTGTGGGACATGCTCCACCCCGATGTCGTATTCGAAAGCCCGGTGGTGCACACGCCGCAACAGGGGCGCGACATCACCTTCAAATATCTGGCCAGCGCCGACAAGGTGCTCGGCGGCCCGGGGTTTACCTATGTCGGCGAATGGACGGCGCCGGGCAGCGCCATCCTGGAGTTTGAAAATGTCGTGCGCGGTATCAAGGTCAACGGCGTCGACATGATCTGGTGGGATGATGCCGGGCTGATCATCCGCTTCAAGGTAATGGTGCGGCCGCTGAAGGCGATCAACCTGGTGCACGCCATGATGGGCGAAATGCTGGCGGCGGCGGGCTGATGCGGCGGCTGCTGGTTGCACTGCTCGGCAGCGCGCTGGCCGGTTGCGCGATCGCGGCCCCACTCCCGGCGGACCTGATCATCACCGGTGCGCGCATTCACACCGTCGATGCAGCGCAACCCGAAGCGACGGCGCTGGCGGTGCAGGGTGGTCGCATCGTCTATGTCGGTGACGACAAGGGTGCGCTCAACTGGCGCGGGCCGGCGACCCGGGTGGAGGCAATGGACGGACGCCGCGTGCTGCCGGGGCTGGTCGATGCGCATATCCATCCGCTCGGCATTGTTGCGACCGGCGGCTGCGACCTCGATAATGCGCCGCTGACGCTGGCGCAGATCAGCGTAAAGGTCGCGGACTGTGTGAAGGCGCAAAAGCTGGCGCCGGGGGCCTGGCTGCCGGTGGCGCAGTGGAACCCCTTTAATGGCAACCAAGCCGACGCGGCGCACCCCAGCTTTCGCGCCGCGCTCGACAAAGCGGCGCCCGATAATCCTGTGCAGTTGCTGGGCAATGACGGGCACCATGGCGCGTTCAATTCGGCGGCGTTGAAGCTGGCCAAGGCGCCCGATGGCCGGGTTGTCGGGTTTAGCAAGGCGAGCCTGGCCGGGCCGTTCAAGGCCTGGGAACTGCTCGTCGCGGTCGGTCCGGATGGGGAGCCGACCGGCGGCATCAACGAAGATGCCCGCGCCCTGATGGGCCCGCAGGGGCTGGGCATTCTCGATCTGGGCGGGGTGATGAAGGCGCCGGAACGGGTGATGGCGCGGCTGGCGGAAAGCGGCATCACGGCGTTCCTCGATGCCGCCACCAACGCGGAGGACGTGATCTTCTATGACACGTTGCTGGCGCGCGGTGCCTTTACGGCGCGGGCGACACTGGCGCAATTTTACGACCCCAGCACGGTGCGCACCCCTGATGGCAAGGTCGATTACGACCGCATGGTGCGCGCGGCGACGGCGATGCGGTCGCATTTTGCTGGCAACCCGCTGGTCCGTGCCGACGCCATCAAGCTGTTCGCCGATGGCGTGCAGGAAGGCGACCCGCAGACCGGCACGCCGCCCAATTCGCCGTCACTGAAACCCTATCACCGGCCGCTGTTCGGGCCGGGGCCGGATGGCGCGCTGACGCTGACCGGTTATGCTGATGGGCCGGGCTCCAGCGGCAAGTTGCAGCACGAGCAGGCGGTCATCATGGAATATGTACGGCGGATGCATGTCGCGGGCTTCCAGATGCACATCCATGCCATCGGTGACCGCGCGGTACGGGTGGCGGTCGATGCGCTCGCCGCCGCCGGGCCGGGCGGGGCCGGGCGGCCCGACACGCTGGCGCATGTCCAGGTGGCGGCACCCGAGGATGTGGCGCGCATCGGCAAGCTGGGGCTGTTCCTCGCCCTGACCTATGCCTGGGTTTATACCGATCCGCAGTATGACCTGTCGGTCATCCCGTTCATCGACCGGGTCCGCGATGGGTCGTTTGCCGCCTTGCACGACCCGGCGAATTACTATGAACGGCAGGGCTTTCCGGTGCGCCAACTCATGCGCGCCGGCGGGGTACTGGTGGCGGGGTCCGACGCGCCGGTGGAAACGCGCGACCCGCGGCCGTTCGTCAACATGCAGAGCGCCGTGACACGGGCGCGCGGCGGCACCCCGCCGCTGGGCATTACGGAGGCGATCGACATCCGGGCGGTGGTGCGTGCCTATACGCTCGATGGTGCCCGGTCGATCGGCCGGGACAGCGAAATCGGCTCGATCAGCGTGGGCAAGTCGGCGGATTTCATCATGCTCGATCGTGACATATTGACGGTGCCGGCGACGGAGATCGGCGCGACTCGCGTGCTGGGCACCTGGTTCATGGGCAAGCGCGTGTGGAGCGGCAAAAGCGCCGCACCCGCTGCTGCCGGTGAATAGACCATTGCGCGCCGCGCCAAAGCGTTGGAAATTGCCGCATCTGACGCCCCAGGAGCCTGCCCGATGACTGTCCGCCTGATTGCTGCCCTTGCCCTAGCCGCCTTCGCCGTACCGCTGGCGGCGCAGGGTGCCGACCCGATCGCGGCGCGCCAGGCGATCATGAAGCAGAATGGCCGCGATACCGGGGCTGGCGCCAAGATGCTGAAGGGCGAAGTGCCCTATGATGCCGGCTCGGCGCTGGCGATTTTCAAGAACATGAACGATTCGTCGAAGAAATTCGGGCTGCTGTTCCCCAAGGGCAGCGAAACCGGCGGCGAGACCGAAGCGGCGCCGCTGATCTGGACCAAGCCGGCCGATTTCAAGGCGGCGGTGGCCAAGTTCGATGCCGATACCAAGGCGGCGCTGGCGGCCAAGCCGGCGACGCTGGAGGCCTTCAAGGGGCAATTCATCGCGGTCACGTCGAACTGCCGCAGTTGCCACGAAAGCTTCCGCATCAAGAAGAATTGATCGGCGATGCGCCGGGCGCTGGGGATTTTGCTGGCGCTGGTGCTGCTCGGCGGCGGGGTGTTCTGGTTGTTGACCGTGCCGGACCGGCTCGATCCCGCTGACATCGGGTCGCTGGCGGCGGCGGACGCAAGCCGCGGTGCACGGATTTTTGCCGCCAGTGGCTGCGCCTCGTGCCACGCGGCGAAGGGGGCCAAGGGCGACGCGCGGCTGGTTCTCGGCGGCGGCGTACCGCTAGTGACGGCGTTCGGCCGCTTCCAGGCACCCAACATATCGCCCGATCCGGTGCATGGCATCGGCGGCTGGTCGCTGGCGGATTTCGCCAATGCCATGCAGCGCGGTGTCGATCCGCAGGGCCAGCATTTGTATCCGGCCTTCCCCTATGGGTCGTATCGCCGGATGACCAAGGGCGATGTGGCGGATCTTTACGCCTATCTGCGCACCCTGCCGGCGGTGGCGACCGATGCGCCGGCGAACGACTTGCGCTTTCCCTTCACCCTGCGCCGCGGCATCGGGCTGTGGAAGCTGGCGTTCCTGCGCGGTGATGGCCCGGTGGTGGCGCTGCCGGCCACGGCTTCCGCAGCGGCGCGGGCCGGGCAATATCTGGTCGAAGGGCCGGGCCATTGCGGCGAATGCCACACCCCGCGCGGGATGGGCGGGGCCGGCGCCCCGGATGCGGCGCGCTGGCTGGCCGGAGCGCCCAGTGCCGAGGGGCAGGGCAAGGTGCCCAACATCACCCCCGCCACAACCGGCATCGGCAGCTGGTCGGCGGTTGAAATTGCCGAGTATCTGGCGACCGGATTCACCCCCGACTATGATTCGGTGGGCGGTTCGATGGTCGAGGTCCAGGCCAATATGGCGATGCTGACGCCGGCGGATCGGGCGGCCATCGCCGCCTATCTGAAAGCGGTGCCGGCACAGGAAAGCCGCGCATCACCAAAATAGCGCGGTTTGTCACGGCTACTGGCGGGAACCACAACTTTCATTGCTCGATTGTAATGCTCTCCGCTAAGGTGGGCCGATAGCAACGACCTCAGGATGACCGTGGCCAGCCTAACCGAGATACCTGAGACCGCCGCTGCAACGCTGGAGCCAGCAAGCTTCTTCGGCAGTTGGCGCACGGATTTGCCGGCCTCCATCGTCGTCGCGCTGGTGGCGCTGCCCTTATGCCTCGGCGTGGCGCTGGCATCCGGCGCGCCGCTGTTCGCCGGGCTGATCGCCGGGGTCGTCGGCGGCATCGTCGTCGGCGCCATCAGCCGGTCGCCGCTGTCCGTCAGCGGGCCAGCGGCCGGACTCACCGCGATCGTGTTCACTGCCATCCAGGGCAGCCCCAGCTATGGCGCCTTCCTGCTTGCAGTGTGCCTCGCCGGCGCCATCCAGGTCGGCTTTTCGTTTTCGCGCGGCGGCGTGCTGGCCGAATTCGTACCATCGTCGGTAATCACCGGCATGCTCGCAGCGATCGGCCTGATCCTCATTCTCAAGCAATTGCCCCACGCCGTCGGCTATGATGGCGACCCGGAAGGCGATTTCCAGTTCTGGCAGTCGGATGGAAGCAACACCATCACCGCGCTGGTCGCCTTGCTGCGCAACGACATCCTGTGGGGCGCCGCGGGCATTGCGGTCATCAGCCTGATCTTCCTGTTCTGGTGGGACAAGGCGCGGCCCAAGCAGGGTCCGTTGCGGCTGTTGCCCGGGCCGCTGGTCGTCGTGCTGTTCGGTGTCGCCGCCAACTGGGCCTTGCAGCAGTTCGCGCCGGCGCTGGCGGTGGGGCCGAGCCACCTGGTCAAAGTGCCGATCGCCGGGTCGGCGGCGGCGTTCCTCGATCTGTTCCGCCTGCCGGATTTCACCGCCATCGGCAACAGCTTCGTCTGGGTCACGGCGCTGACACTGGCCATCGTCGCCAGCCTTGAATCGTTGCTCAGCGTCAAGGCGGTGGACGAAATCGACCCCAAGCGCCGGGTCACCGACAAGAACCGCGAATTGCTGGCGCAAGGCGTCGGCAACATGGTGTCGGGTGTGCTCGGCGGGATCCCCGTCACATCGGTGATCGTGCGAAGCTCCGCCAATGTCGAGGCGGGCGCCGATTCGCGGCTGGCGACCATGATGCACGGCGCCTGGCTGATGCTCAGTGTCATGCTGATCCCGGTGGCGCTGAACCTGATTCCGCTGTCGGCGCTCGCTGCGGTGCTGATCGCGACGGGGTACAAGCTGACCAAGCCCAAGCTGTTCACCGATCGCTGGGCGCAGGGCATGACGCAATTCATTCCCTTTGTGGTGACGGTGCTCGCCATCCTGTTCACCGACCTGCTCATCGGCATCGTCATCGGGCTGCTGGTCGGGCTGGCTTTCGTGATCTGGCGCAGCCTGGCCGATGTCATCACCTATGTCGAGAATGACGGGGCGGTGATGGTGCGGGCGCGGCGCAACCTGTATTTCATCCACAAGCCGCAGTTGCAGGCGGCGCTGGCGCGGGTTCCGAACGATCACATCGTGCTGATCGACCTTTCGGCGACCAATTATGTCGATCTCGACAATGTCGACATCATCAATGCGTTCGTCAAAAGCGCGCCGTTTCGCAACCTGACCGTAGTGGTGAAGGGCGATCCGCAGGGGCACACGGCGCCGCTGGTCAACGCGCGCCTGACCCGCGCCCGCGCAACCTGAAGGACCGGCCATGCACGAGATCAAGCAGCTGATGCTCCACAATCGCGCCTGGGCCGCGGAACAGGTGGCGGAGGATCCCGGCTATTTCACCCGTCATGTCGCCGACCAGAAGCCGGTGTTCCTGTGGATCGGCTGTTCCGACAGCCGGGTTTCGCCCGACCAGTTCACCCAGGCGGTGCCAGGCGGGCTGTTCATCCACCGCAACATCGCCAATCTTGTCCAGCCGGGGGACGGCAATTTGATGTCCGTGGTGCAATATGCCGTCGGCGTGCTGAAGATCGATCATGTCGTGGTCTGCGGCCATTATGGCTGTGGCGGCATCCGCGCCACCCTGCTCGGCGGCACCGATGGGCCCTTGGGCGCCTGGCTGGACCATGCCCATGATGTTTATGCCCATCATGCCGACGAAATAAACTCGATGCCCGACGAGGATGCTCGGGTGAACCGCTTCGTAGAATGCAATGTCCGTGACCAGCTGCTCCACCTTGCCGGCACCGGGCCGGTACGCGACGCCTGGGCCGCAGGCCGCGACCTGAGGCTGCACGGCTGGGTGTACGACCTGCGCGACGGCCTGCTCAACACGCTGCTGGAAATCGACAGCAGCACGGCGCTGGACGCCGTGGCACGGCCGGACCGGGTGCTGGTTTAGAGCCTGATTTCATTGAGCTTTTAGAACCTCTCCCGCAGACGGGAGAGGTGCGTTTCAAAAACGGGCTTGACATTTGAACCGATATGGTTATTATTGGAGTTCGCGAGGCTCTTTGACATTGTGAATGATGCGGTTGAGGGCCTTTGGCGGCTGGGGCTTTAGGCCCCAGACCCCAGACCCCTCTGAGCTAATGACCAAAACTGGGACACAGCCGCCATCACTGCCGGGATCGCTGTACGTCAGCTTCCGCCCCAATTGCGGACGTTAGCTGTTTGGTGCGGCAAGCCACGTCATTATGCGCTTGCGCTGCACAGTCGCGTATCTCACATCGTTCTGGCGAATGTCAGCGTCATCGAGGAAATGATACACAACGTCATGCGGGTATGCTGGCGGCTCCTCGGTATTGAGCCGATCAATGGTTTCAAGGCACATCGCTTCTACCATTGCCCAGTCAATGTGAGGCTGTTCCTCGGCGGCAAGGATGGCGCGCAGATTGGCCTGAAGTTCATTTAAGGTCATCCGCCCAGCTTAGGGCGCGCACTCACCAGATCAATGTCTGCTTACCACCAATCTCGGTCATTCGATGGCCCCGAACCCGCCGATCGCGTCTTATGACCGAGATTGGTGGTTAGCTGCCGTTGCTGCTCGTTACCGGCAGCTGCGATACCCGCACATCACAGTGCTTCTTAGTCAAATCGCACAATGTGACGACATCGAACTTCCGCAGGTTACTCGGATCGTTGCCTACATATAGTGTGCTTGCTTCGTTGGGCGGCCACGGCGCGGTCAAAAGGCTGCCGGCAACGACCTCCTGCGGATGAGGCAGACGGGGTGCCTCCACCTTGATGAAGTCTACCCAAACGCTCGCCTCCGTATCGTTTCTCAAGCTTGTCGTCGGGCCGCACGCCGCAAGAGCTGTGGAAATAGGTAGCGAGATCATTCCCCAGCGGAACTTCATTTTGGCAAAATGCCTGCTTAAGAGAATGTCCGCAAGTGGGCGGAAGCTGACGGTCCTGGTCAAGCCGAACGAATGGAGGTTTTTCGGGGCCGGCGTGGTGGAGCCGCGACGTCCAGAACGGAGATGCCGCTCGAAACTGCACGAATGGCGGGTTTCAGTCAGAGCGGCCATTCACGCGAGCACTGCTGAACGGCGTGAATTGGGTCGGTAGCGGACGTTCACTCGGGGTCTGGGGCCCAAGGCCCCAGCCGCCGGAGGCCCTGCTCTACCGCCCCTTCACCCGCGCCTTGAACACGCTCGGTCGCGGCGGCAGCGGTTTCGCCACCGGTGCGACCTTTGGCGCCGCAGGTTTCACCACCGCGCCGGCGGCGAGTTTGGCGAGGGTGGAGGCGAGTTGCAGGGCGCCCTTCAGCCGCGCGCCATCGGCAGTCCAGTCGGCGGCGATGAACACTTTCTGGTCGGGGCGGATTTTGGCGCGGGGGCCGAGGCGATCGAGGAAGGCCATCAGGCCTTCGGGGTTGGCGAATTTGTCGTTCTGGAAGGTGACGAGGCCGCCCTTGCTGCCGGCCTCCAGCTTGGCGACGCCGGCGGCGAGGCAGGCGAGTTTGATCTCGATGATGGCGAGCAGGTTGCTGGCTTCGGACGGCAGCGGCCCGAAGCGGTCGATCATTTCGGCGGCGAAGCCATCGATATCCTGGCGGCCCTGCATTTCGTTGAGGCGGCGGTAGAGCGCCATGCGGACGTTCAGGTCCGGCACATAATGTTCGGGGATGAGGATGGGGACTTCGGCGGTGATTTGCGGCGAGAAGGCGTCGGCGGGCGGCTTGACGCCGCGCGCATGGGCCTGGGCCTCCAGGATCGCTTCCTCCAGCATCGACTGGTAGAGTTCGAAGCCGATCTCCTTGATATGGCCGGATTGCTCGTCGCCGAGGAGGTTGCCGGCGCCGCGCTGATCGAGATCATGGCTGGCAAGCTGGAACCCGGCGCCGAGCGTATCGAGCGCCGACAGGACTTGCAGGCGCTTTTCGGCGCCTTCGGTGATGCTCTGGTCGGCGGGGGTGGTGAGATAGGCATAGGCGCGGGTCTTGGCGCGGCCGACGCGGCCGCGGATCTGGTAGAGCTGCGCCAGTCCGAAACGATCGGCGCGATGGACGATCAGTGTGTTGGCGCTGGGGATATCCAGCCCGGATTCGATGATGGTGGTGGAGAGGAGGACGTCGTAGCGCTTGTCGTAAAAGGCGCTCATGCGTTCTTCGACTTCGGTGGGTGACATCTGGCCGTGGGCGGTGACGGGCTTGATTTCGGGAATCTGCTCGCGGATGAACTGTTCGATATCGGGCAGGTCGGCGATGCGCGGCACGACGAAGAAGCTCTGCCCGCCGCGATAATGTTCGCGCAGCAGAGCCTCGCGCAGCACGACTTCGTCGAACGGCATCACGTACGTCCGCACCGCCAGACGATCGACCGGCGGGGTGGCGATGATCGACATTTCGCGAAGGCCGGTGAGCGCCATCTGGAGCGTGCGCGGGATGGGGGTGGCGGTGAGCGTGAGGACATGGACGTCGGCCTTCAGCGATTTCAGCCGTTCCTTGTGGACGACACCGAAGCGTTGCTCCTCATCGACGATGACGAGGCCGAGGCGTTTGAATTCGACCGATTTGGCGAGGATGGCGTGGGTGCCGACGACGATATCGACGGTGCCATCGGCCAGGCCCTCGCGGTTGGCCTTGGCGTCATTGGCGCTGACCAGCCGCGACAGCTGGCGGACGTGCACCGGCAGGCCGGCGAAGCGTTCGGCAAAGCCGGCAAAATGCTGGCGGGCGAGCAGGGTGGTCGGGCAGACGACGGCGACCTGCATGCCGGAGAGGGCGGCGGCATAGGCGGCGCGCAGGGCAACCTCTGTCTTGCCGAAGCCGACATCGCCGCAGACGAGGCGGTCCATGGGGCGGCCGCTGGCAAGGTCGCCGAGCACGTCATCGATAGCGCGGAGCTGGTCGTCGGTTTCGATATAGGGGAATTTGTCGGCAAAGGCGGCGTAACCATGCGGATCGACAATGGCTGGTTCGGCCTCGCGCAGGGCGCGGGCGGCGGCGGTTTTGAGCAGTTCGCCGGCGATTTCGCGGATGCGGTCCTTCATGCGGCCGCGGCGGGCGGCCCAGGCGACACCGCCCAATTTGTCGAGGGCTATGCCTTCGGATTCGGAGCCGTAGCGGGAGAGGACGTCGATATTCTCGACGGGGACATAGAGCTTGCTGCCGCCGTCATAGCTCAGCGCGACGCAATCATGCGGGCGGCGGGCAATCTCGATGGCGACCAGGCCTTCGTAGCGGCCGATGCCGTGCTCGCGGTGGACGAGCAGGTCGCCGGGGGTGAGCATGGCGAGTTCGGCCATGAAGGCATCGGCCTTGCGGGCGCTGCGCTTGCGGCGGACGAGGCGGTCGCCGAGCATGTCCTGTTCGGTGAGGACGAGGAGGTTGGATTTGGGCTCGGTGCGGGTGAAGCCGTGTTCGAGAGGCACGACGGTCAGCGCGACCTGGCCCTTGCCGGTGAGGCCGAGCGCCTGTTGCCAGCTGTCGGCATCGGCGAGTGCGGTGATGCCTTCGTCGGACAGCAAGCCCTTTAGTCGCTCGCGGGCGCCGTTCGAATAGCTGGCGAGGATGATGCGGTCGCCGGCCTTGCGGCGTTCGTCGATGTGCGTCTTGATCGCGGTATAGACCGGCGCGGCGCCGCTGGCCTGGGCGATGCGTTCGGGCGCGAAATCGCGCGCCGGGTCTGCGTCGCAATCGATGGTATTGAGCGTGCCATCGGGCACGCCATAGGGGCTGGCGAGGTGAACGGTGCGCGCCTTCAGCAGCGCCGACCATTCCGCGGGGGCGAGATAGAGCGCGTGCGGCGGCAGCGGGCGGTAACTGCCCTTCTTGCCCGACAGCGCGGCGGTGCGGTTGTCGTGATAATCGGCGATGGCGGCGAACCTGTCCTCGGCGGCCTTGTCGGCGCCGGCCTCGCGGATGATGACGGCATCGCTGGCGATATAATCGAACACGGTGCCAAGCTCGGGTTCGAACAGCGGCAGCCAATGCTCCATGCCGGCCAGGCGGCGGCTGTCGCTGACGGCCTCGTACAGCGGGTCGCCGGTGGCGGTGGCGCCGAAGCGTTCGAGATAGCGTGAGCGGAAATTGCGGACGCGTTCCTCGTCGAGCAGGACTTCGGAGACCGGCAGCAGCGTGACGCCTTCGGCAGCGCCGAGTGACCGCTGGGTGGCGGGGTCGAACTTGCGCAGGGTTTCGACTTCATCGCCGAAGAAATCGAGGCGCAGGGCGTGGGGGCTGCCGGCGGGCATCAGGTCGAGCAGAGAGCCGCGCACGGCATATTCGCCGGCCTCCACCACCGTATCGGTTCGGACATAGCCGTTGGCAGCAAGTTTTTTGGCGAGCGCGTCGCGGTCGATGCGGGTGCCGGGCTTGATGAGGGCGGTGAGCGCGGCGACGCGGGCGGCGGGCAGCGTGCGCTGGGTAACGGCGTTGACGGTGGTGACGAGGAGCTGCGCGCCCTTGGGTTTTTCGGCAAGCGCGGCGAGGGCAGCGAGGCGCTCGGCGGCGACGCGCAGCCCGGGGGAGGCGCGGTCGTAGGGCAGGCAGTCCCAGGCCGGCAGGGTGATGACGCCGATCTCGGGGGCGAAATAGGTGGCGGCCTCGGCGAGCGCGCGGGCGCTGCTGTCGTCTGCGGCGATGAACACGGCGCGGCCTGATGCGGCCCGCGACGCGTCGGCCATCAGCCAGGGCAGGAAGCCGGCGGCGCAGCGCGCGAGGGTGAGCGGGGATGTGGCGGCGACGAATCGGCGGAGATCGATCATTCCGTCACATGTCCGGCCCGCAGGAGCGGTGCGGACTCAACGCATGGCAACAGCGACATAATCCAGCTTTCTCAGCGCATCGAGCATTGGCCCATGAAACGCTTCGGGCGCCACTATCGTGCCGAACGCCCAGCCCATGACATCGACATCCTGTTCATCGAGTATCGCTTCGAACCAGCGCAATTCGTCCTCGTTCCAGCCATCGGCATAGCGCGTGGCAAAGCCGCCGATCAGAAGGTCGGCCTCCTTGGTGCCGCGATGCCAGGCGCGAAAGCGCAGCCGCCGCAAGCGATGGTCGTGAGAGATGGGGTCGTTGGCAGCGTCCATGTCGAGCCTCCAATGCCGACAGGCCACGCCACCGGTTGAAACCAGCGACGCGGCGCGTATGACTGTCCTAGCATGCGGCCCGCCATCCTCAATCCCCTGTTCGCCGAGACCAGCACGCTGAAGGGCGTCGGCGCCGCGCTGGTGCGGCAATTGGCGCGGCTGAAACTGACCCGGGCGCTCGACCTGTTGTTCCATCTGCCGATCATGGCGATCGAGCGGGTGGCGGTGGACCGGATCGACGAATCGCTGGTCGGGCGGCCGATTGTCGTCGTGCTGACCATCGTGCGGCACGATAGCGGCGGCCCGCGCAGCCCGCTCAGGGTGCGCGCGGTCGATGGCGGCGGGCAATGGGTCGACCTGGTGTTCTTCGGCCAATCGGGGGGCTTTGCCCGCGGCAAATTGCCGGTCCAGGAGCAGCGCCGGATCAGCGGCAAGCTCGATCGCTATGGCCAGACGTTGCAGATTTCCCACCCCGATATCGCCATGCCGGGGGAAGCGATGGGGCCGGCGCTGCGCGAACCGGTCTATCCGCTGACCGAAGGCGTCACCAACAAGCGGATGGCGCAACTGACCGCGCTGGCGCTGGAGCGTGCGCCGGACCTGCCCGAATGGATCGAACCGAGCGTGCTGGAGCGGCAGGGCTGGGCCGGGTGGAAGCCGAGCCTGGCGGCAGCGCACGAACTGAACGGCGAGGCCCAGGCCAAGGACCGGCTGGCCTATGACGAACTGCTCGCCAACCAGCTGGCATTGCTGCTGGTGCGGCGCGATACGCGGGCGCGCAAGGGCCGGGCGCTGGCCGGCGATGGCCGGTTGACCGAGCCGATGATTGCGGCGCTGCCCTGGGCGCTGACCGGGGCGCAGCGGCGGGTGCTGGCGGAGATTGCCGGTGACATGGCGCAGGCATCGCCGATGCTGCGGCTGCTGCAGGGTGATGTCGGGTCGGGCAAGACGCTGGTGGCGCTGGTGTCGATGCTGGCGGCGGTGGAGGCCGGGGCGCAGGCGGCGTTGCTGGCACCGACGGAGATTTTGGCGCGGCAGCATTATGCGACCATTGCGCGGCTGGTGGCCGGCCTGCCGGTGCGCGTGGCGATCCTGACCGGCCGCGACAAGGGCAAGGCGCGGCTCGATCTGCTCGACGATCTGGCGATGGGGCGCATCGACATCCTGATCGGCACGCATGCGATTTTCCAGGATACCGTGGACTATCACGATCTCGGGCTGGTCGTGGTCGATGAACAGCATCGCTTTGGCGTGGCGCAGCGGCTGTTGTTGGCGGCCAAGGCCAAGGCGCCGCCGCACTTGCTGGCGATGACCGCGACTCCGATTCCACGCAGCCTCGCGCTGACCAATTATGGCGAAATGGACGGCTCCCAGATCGATGAACTGCCGCCGGGGCGGCAACCGATCGAGACGCGGGTGATGGCGGTGGAGCGGCTCGACGAGGTCGTCGATGGGCTGGGCCGGCATCTGGCGGCGGGGGGCCAGGCCTATTGGGTCTGCCCGCTGGTGGAGGGGTCGGAAAGCGGTGACGAGGCGGCGGCGGAATTGCGGGCGACCATGCTGCGGGCGCGGTTCGGGGCGGGTGTCGGACTGGTGCATGGGCGGATGAAGCCCGCCGAGAAGGACGCGGTGATGGCGGCGTTTTCGGCCGGCGAACTCGGCCTGCTGGTGGCGACGACGGTTATCGAAGTCGGGGTCGATGTGCCCAATGCCACGCTGATGATCATCGAGGCGGCGGAGCGCTTCGGGCTGGCGCAGTTGCACCAGTTGCGCGGGCGGGTCGGGCGCGGGTCGGGGCGGTCGGTATGCTTGCTGCTGCGCGGCGGGGAGCTTTCGGAAACGGCGCGTGCGCGGCTGAAGCTGATGCGCGAGACCAATGACGGGTTTCGCATCGCCGAGGAGGATCTGCGGCTGCGCGGCGCCGGCGAGATTCTGGGCGTGCGGCAATCGGGGGAGGCGGCGTTCCGCCTCGCCGATCCGGAGCGGACGGTGAAGTTTGTCGGCATGGCGCGCGACGATGCGAGGCTGCTGCTCGATCGCGATGGCGGGCTGGCGGGGCCACGCGGGCAGGCGGCGCGGACGCTGCTGTATCTGTTCGAACGCGATGCCGGCGTGGCGCTGCTGCGTTCGGGGTGATTTTTCGGGCGCGCTGGGCTAATACGGCCGCAATTGGACAAGTGGTGTTATCGATGTGGCGTTTTCTGGGGGCTGGACTGGTGATCGCGGTGGCCGTTCCGGCGAGTGCGGCGCCGACCGCCGCAGCGCTCGATGCCGGGCTGGCGGCGTACGCAGCGGGTGACCATGCCGGCGCGCGGGCGCGGTTGCGGCCGCTAGCCGACCAGGGTTCGGCGATTGCCGAAACGCTGATGGGGGTGATGGCGGCCAAGGGGCAGGGCCGGGCGGCGGACCCGGCGGCGGCGGTCGGCTGGTGGCTGCGCGCTGCCAACCGCGGCTATGCGCCGGCGCAACTGGCGCTGGCCAAGGCGCTGGCGCGCGGGAATGGCGTGGCGGCGGATGCCGGCGCGGCCTGGGTGTGGGCACGGCTGGCAGCGGCGGCGGGCAATGGCACGGCGGCGGAAGCGATGGCGCTGGCGGATGGGTTGGGGCGGGGGTTTTCGGCTGGGGAGCTGGCGCGGCTGGAGGCGGAGAGGCTGGCGTGGCGGCCTTGGCCTTAGCGCAGCGCGGCCGGTGACTAGCGCGCAGCGCTAGGCGCGGACACGCGCAAGCTCGGCCAGCGAGGCAGCGCAGCCTTTCTGCGCTGAACTCGTCTGACGTCGGCATGGGCTTTGCCCATGCTCTTGCTGGTTCTTCTTTTGAGGGAGCCCCCTCTCCCCGCTCGGCTGCGCCGAGTCGCCCTCTCCCGCGAGGGTAGAGGTAAGGGAAGCAAGGCAAGCAAGGCAAGGGCATGGGCAAAGCCCATGCTGACGTCAGTCGAGTTCGGTCGGTGGAGGGCCGACCGCGTCGCTGGCCGATCTTGCGCGAGTCCGCGCGCAGCTTCGCTGCTCGCTGGCCGCGCTGCGATCAGAGGATCTATAAGCCGGGTTCTGTACTCTCCCGAAGAAGAGCGACGATCATTCCTCTAGGACGCCGATTGCCCGGCGCCTCAAGCAACCAACCCGGACGGCGAGGCCGGTTCCTGCCCTGGACCCGAAGGTCCGTGCCGTCCCTATTCGGTCTTGCTCCCGGTGGGGTTTGCCATGCCGCTTTGGTTACCCATCGCGCGGTGCGCTGTTACCGCACCCTTTCACCCTTGCCTGTAACCGTTTCCGGCCCATCGGCGGTCTGCTCTCTGTGGCACTGTCCCTGGGGTCGCCCCCGCCGGGTGTTACCCGGCACCGCGTTCCGTGGAGCCCGGACTTTCCTCCCCCGCTTGCGCGGCGGCGATCGCCCGATCCTCTGACCGCAAACGTGCCGTAACAGCTTGCGCCCGCCGGGGCCAGCCGCCAAAGCGGCGCGATGATCGAGATCGACGATGCCGGCCAGGCGTTCACCGTGCCCGCCGAAACCATTGCTGCCGGGTTGAAGCTCGATCCGGCCGATGTGCAGGCGCTGCTCAAGGCCGGCGCGATCGCCACGGCGTGCGAGGCCGGGGTGGACGAAGATTTCGGCACCTTCCGGCTGACCTTTTCGACCCGGCACCGGCGGCTGCGGCTGGTCATCGATGCGCTGGGCGATGTCGTGTCGCAATCGGTGCTGGATTTCGGCAGCCAGCCGCTGCCGCCCGCAACCCGGCGACCGGGCGCGGTTTGAGGCGCGCATGACGGTTCGTCGCAAAATCGCAGATCGGGCTTGCAACATTACCGATTTGTCATAAATGAAGCGTGCGGGCCGGGCCCCTCTGGCGATCATTTCGATCGTGATGTCGGACCGCATCGGGTGACCGGTGCTGGATTGGCGTTCGTGCAGCATGGCTGCACACGCCCGATGGTCTGGGCACCCGATCGATGACGACATCGATGGGAGACAAGCATGACCAATACGGATGCGTATCGTTTGTATGTCTTTGGCAGAAAAATTGAATCGGCCATAGACGACGAAGTCAAAAAGCGGATTCCCGATATGATCCGCTTGCACCGACTGAAAAAATTGCGGTTGTCGATCAAGGATCGGCTGGCCGGTTACATCAGGGAGAGCGCATTCGGTTGACGCGGAGCGTGCGCCCGATACCGCTGATTACCAAACGGTTTTAGGGGAACGGCCTGGGGTCAGAGCGTCGCCGCATCGACTCGCTGGCTCCACGCCGCCATCGCCGGGCGGGCATCATGGAGCGCCTTGCCCTCGATGGTGCGATCCAGCACGTTGACCATGGCACGCACCGCCAGATCGGCGATGCTGATGTTGTCGCCGACCAGCCAGTTGCGGCCATCGAGCTTGGCGGCCAGCCCGTCGTAATGGCGCGCCAGTTCGGCGGTCACCTGCGCCTCGCTCTTGCGGCCCAGGCCTTGCGTCACGGCGACCTTGGTCAGCGCGCCCGGGATGAACTTGCCGATGATGCGGCGCTTCAGGCCGGTTTCGATGTGGAGCAGATCGTCGATGAAACGCGCGCGATTCTGCGGCCAGCAGCGCATCGTCAGGTCGAAGAAATACAGGCTTTCATCGGCCCAATCTTCGAGGATCAACGCGTCGGCACGGTCACGCGGGTCGGCGGGGATCAGCCGGGGTTCGGGGGCGATGCTGTCGAGGTGGCGGATGATGTCGGTTGAATCGACGATGATCTGCCCGCCGAAATCCACCGCGGGGAATTTGCCGGTCGGGCTGATGTGCTTGAACTTGCCGGGCGGCACCACCGGCACTTCTACCATGTCCCAACTGATGCCCTTCAGCGTCATGGCGCGGCGCACCTTGTCGCAAAACGGCGAAATCCAGTATTGATAGAGGATCGGTTTCATCGGGGGCGCTCCCATCTGGCGGCGGCGGCATCGTCACTGGCCTTGGCGGCGACCCAGGCGCCGGCCTCGCGCTTCCAGAACGGCGCGCGGGTTTTCAGCCAGTCCATCAGGAACTCGCAGGCCGCAAAGGCGTCGCCGCGGTGCGGTGCGATGATGGCGACCAGCACGATCGGGTCGCCGGGGGCAAGGTCGCCGAAGCGGTGGACGATGGTGCCGGCGATGCCCGGCCAGCGTGCCTGCGCTTCTGCCGCAACGGCGGCGAGCTGACGCTCGGTCATGGCGGGGTAATGCTCGATGCTCAGCGCGGTATCGCGGACCAGCCCGGTGAAGCTGACCAGGGCGCCGATATCGTGGCGCCCAGCGGTGAGCAGCGCGGTTTCGGCGGCGGCGTCGAACGGCTGTGGCTGGACGCGGGTGGTGATCATCCCCCGGTCACCGGCGGGAAGATGGCGATTTCCTGCGCGCCGGCGATGGGCGCGTCCGGCCCGGCGAAATCCTGGTCGATGGCGATGCGGATGGCGTCGCGGTCGGCCAGCGCCGCGGCATGGCCGGGGGTCCGCAGCGCCAGCCAGTCGAGCAGGTCGGCCACGCTGACCACCGTTGCCGGCGGTGTCAGCACCTCCTCCCCAACGCCTATGCGTTCGCGCACCCAGGCGAAATACAGCAGCTGCACCGCGTCAGGCCATGTGCTTGAGGCCGACGCGCAGATAGTCATAGCCGGTGACGAGCGTCAGCCCGGCGGCGATCCAAAGGCAGATGATGCCGATTTCAAGCGCCGGCAGCCACGGTAGCAGCACCGGCGCCGACCCGGCGAGGACCAGCGCACCGAGCGCGATCATCTGAAATGCGGTCTTCCATTTCGCCAGCTTCGACACCGGCAGTGAGACTTGCAGCGTCGCCAGATACTCGCGCAGGCCCGACACGATGATCTCGCGCAGCAGGATGATCATGGCGGCGATGACGGCAAAGCCGTGGACCAGGCCGGAGTGGATGAGCATGACGATGACCGCCGCCACCATGATCTTGTCGGCGATCGGATCGAGGAACACGCCGATCTTGGACACGGTGCCGTTGGCGCGCGCCAGATAGCCATCGAGGTAATCGGTCACCCCGGCGATGGTATAGACGATGAAGGCGGCGAACCATTCCCAATGCCCCGGCCCCCACATCAGCGCCACGAGCAGCGGCACCGCGATGATGCGGCTGAGGGTCAGCAGATTGGGGAGGCTGGACAACACCCCCTATCCCTAGGCAATCCTGTCCGCCGATGAAAGTTCAGACTTTGGAGCCTGTGCATGAATGTCAGTGAAGCCGTTGTGTCGCGCCGGTCGGTGCGGGGCTTTCTCGATACGCCGGTCGATCCGGCGGTGATCCGCCGCGTGGTCGAAACCGCGGCGCGGGCGCCGTCCGGGGGGAATCTCCAGCCCTGGCATATCGATGTGGTGGGCGGCGAACCGCTGGCCGAACTGAAGGCGATCATGCGCGGCCGGATGGCGGCGGCGCCGGGCGGGGAGCCGACCGAATATGACATTTATCCCAAGGTGTTGCCGTCGCCCTACAAGGATTATCGCTTTGCCGTGGGGGAGGAGTTGTATCGCGCCCTCGGCATTCCGCGCGAGGACAAGATGAAGCGGATGATGTGGTTCGCGCGCAATTTCCAGTTTTTCGGCGCGCCGGTGGCGTTGTTCTGCACCGTCGCCAAGACGATGGGGCCGCCGCAGTGGAGCGACCTTGGCATGTATCTGCAGACGCTGATGCTGCTGCTGCGCGAGGAGGGGCTCGATTCCTGCCCGCAGGAGTGCTGGGCGATTTATCCCGAGACGATCCGTGCCTTTCTCGGGACGCCTGATGACCGCATGCTCTTCACCGGCATGGCGATCGGGTTTAAAGATGAAGCTGACCCTGCCAATGCGGCGCGTCCCGACCGCGCGCCGCTGGCAGAGTTCGTCAGCTTTCGCGGGATTTGACCGCCAGAACAGATAAAGGTCTGATTTTGCTCGATAACATCACGATCGGACGGCGTGGATTTCTCGGTGGTGCTATCATTGGCGCCGCCATGGCCGCTGTTCCGGCGCGCGCCGCCATCCCGATGGCAATCGACCCGCGCCTGATGCAGCGCGCGATGGCGTCGTTCGGCGCGCATCGCGCCCAGGTCCGCAAGGCCGATCTCATCGCCATCGCCGACTACAGCCAGAAATCCCGCGACCGGCGGTTCCACCTCGTCGACATGGTGTCGGGCGTCTCGACCTCGATGCTGGTCGCGCACGGCCGCGGCTCCGACCCGGCGCACAGCGGCTGGTTGCAGCGCTTTTCCAACCAGGACGGCAGCTATGCGAGCAGCGCCGGGGCCTTTGTCACCGGCGACGAATATGTCGGCAAACATGGTCGCTCGATGCGGTTGATCGGCCTCGATGCCAGCAATTGCAACGCGCTGGAACGCGCCATCGTCATCCACACCGCGCCTTATGTCACCGAAGCGATGGCGCGCGACATGGGCAAGATCGGCCGCTCGCAGGGCTGCTTCACGGTCACCGACGCCGATCTGCAGCAGGTGCTGGCGCGGCTCGGTGGTGGGCGCTTCCTCTATTCTGACAAGGTTTGAGGCCTTGCGGTAGCGCCTTTGCCGACGCAGTCTCGGGCTTTGGGGAGACTGTCATGGACCTGCCGCACCGGATCGAACAGGCGCGCATCGCACCGCTCGAACTCGAACATTGGGAGCCGGAGCTGCTTACCGCCGCGACCGGCAACCGCCCGGCGGAGATGGGCGCGCCCGAAACGCCGGTGCTCAACGTCCTCAAGACCGTGGCGAACCACCCGCGGCTGGCAAAGCATTTCATGGGCTGGGCCGGGCAGTTGCTGCTGCGCTCGTCGCTCCCAGCGCGTGACCGGGAACTGGCGATCCTGCGCGTCGGCTGGCTGTGCCGCGCGACCTATGAATGGACCCACCATGTCGAAATCGGGCTGGACCATGCCGGGCTGACGGCGGCGGATATCGACAAGGTTCGCGCCGGGGCAACGCCGGGCAGCGATGCGCCCGATGATGTGCTGCTGCGCGCCGTCGATGAACTGGTCGACGATCATTTTGTCAGCGATGCGACCTGGGCCTTGCTGGCGACGCGCTACGACCAGACCCAGCTGATGGACCTTGTGTTTGTTATCGGCAACTACACGATGATCAGCATGGCGCTGAACAGCTTTGGCGTGCAGCTGGAGGACAAATACCGGTAGGGCGCTGCTATTGCGGCCGTTCCTGGTCCATCAGGCGCCAGAAGATCGGCTGCTGGCCGCCGATGCAGGGAAACGGCTTGCCCGCGCGGCGCGGCGGGTTGCTGGCGCTGCCGACGTACGCATCGGTCGTCATCTTGTCGAACTGGAATGGCGGCGAGGCATAGATGATGCGGATGCCTGTCGTGCGGCCATCGCCGGCAACACCGCGTTCGATGACGACGAAACCGTCGATATCGGCGCGGCGCAACATAGCTGGAAATGCCGAATCGTCGATGCCAAAGCCTTGCAGGCTCACGGGTTCATCGGCGCTGGCGCAGACATTGGCGGTGAAGCCGGCGTCGCGAAGCAAGCGGTCGCCGTCGGCGCGGCGACCGCGACCATAGGCGATGCGGGCGAGCGCCACGGTCGCCGAGCGGCGCAGCGGGTCATCGGCGGCAAGGCTGGCGGTCGGCACCGCCAGCAGGTCGCTGAAACCGGCTGTCGCGGCATCGGTCGCGCCAGCCTGCAACTGTGTCTGCGCCGCGGCAAAGCGCAGGGCGAGCACCGGTGGTGAATTTCGTTCTGCGGTGGAAAATTTGGCGATCATTGCGGGAAATTCGCGCGCGGCTGCCGCCACCGATTCCTGTGAGTCGGCCGTAGCCGGTTGCTGGGCAAGGCCGAGCCGCAACAGCATCGTCGCCTGCGCCGGGGCGCCGGCGGTATCGAGAATTGTCAGGGCGCGTTGCAGATGGCCGCGCGCGGTTTCGAACGGAATTTCGTCGCTGTGGCCAAGCGCTGCGAGCCAGGGCACGGCATGCACCGACATTTCGCCATGCTCGGCCTCGGCGGCGGCAAGCCCGGCGAGGTCGGCGGCAAAGCGTTGCTCGGGGGTCATCTGCGGCATGCGGCGACGCGGCACACCCTTGGCATCGAGCCAGGCGATAATGGCCATCGTGTCGCTGCGCCGATCGGAATTGACCAGCACCTCGCCATTGGCGCTGCAGGCCGCCAGGATGCGGATGCCATGGCGCAGGACCGGTGGTTGCGGCCGGACCGGCCAGCGCCAGTCGGCAATGGCCTGGCCCAGCATCGTCACGGCGACAGCAGCGCCCGGCCGTTTCGACCAGACCGGGGTAACGCGAAAGGGTGTGCCGCCATAGATGGTGACTTCGAAGATGACGGCATCGTCTTGCGTCAGGCCCGATGCCGGGTCGCAAAGCGGCATGATCAGCCCGGGGATGTAGCCCCGGTTAGCGTCGCTGCCGACGCCGCTAGCCGAGGTGTAGGCCGCAGCCGCCTCAAGGTCGCCGGCCAGTGCCAGCGCGATACCAAGGTCGGCGAGCAGCGATTGCAGCATGTCGGCCGCATCGGGGCCGGTGTCACGCCCGGCAGCGCCGATGGCGCCGCGCAGCAGACGGGCGGCGCCAACAGGGTCGCCGGCCGTCATCGCCATGCGGGCCCGCAACTGGCCGGCAGCGGCAGCGGCGGCGGGATTGCCGGGGTTTTCCGCCTCCAGCGTCGCGAGCAGCGCCGCCGCTGCGGCCGGTTGGCCGATCGCCAATGTGCGGGCGAGTCCGAGCTGGGCTGCGGCGCGTTCGGCCGCAGACGGCGATTGCGCCAGCGCGTCACGGTAAGCCACTTCGGCATCGCGCGTTTCGAACCGTGCTTCGTGCGCCTCCCCGAGCAAACGCGACAATTGCACGCGATTGGCGGCTGGCGCTTCGTCGCGCAGGGCCTTCAACTCCTGCATGGCGGCCGCATAGGGGGCCGGCCAACCGCGCAGGCGCGGCATGGCTTCGGCGCCGGCATCGGCCAGCAGCGTGGCCACATGTTGCGGTGCCGCCAGCGCCGGCCCGGCGACCAGCAGGGTCAACACCAGCCCTGTCGTACGAATCATGCCTCGCGCTTGCCCATTTCCAGCATCGTGCGGGCGCGGGCGGCGAAGCTTTCGGCGTCGGCTTCGTTCTTGACCGGCAACTGCATCGGTTCCGGAACGGCGATGCCGCGCTGGGCGGCGGGGCGGTCGGCGATGGCGGCTTTCCAGCGCAGCAGGTTGGGCAGGCCGTCGGTATCGATGCCCGACCATTTGGCGGTGCGCACCCAGCACCAGTTGGCGATATCGGCGATGCTGTAGTCGCCCGCCAGATACTCATGTTTCGCCAGTTGTGTATCGAGTACCTGGAACAGCCGCCGGCCCTCGCCCTGGTAGCGCGCGATGGCGGCGGGGATCTTTTCGGGGAAATAGCGGTAGAAGACGTTGGCCTGGCCCATCATCGGGCCGATGCCGCCCATCTGGAACATCAGCCACTGCATGACGCGGCTGCGGCCTTGCACGTCGGTCGGCATCAACAGTCCGGTCTTTTCAGCGAGATAAACCAGAATCGCGCCCGATTCGAAGATCGGAAAGCCATCGTCGACCAGCGCCGGTACGCGGCCGTTCGGGCAGATGGCGAGAAATTCCGGCGATTTTTGCTCGCCCTTGCTCAAGTCGATGCGCACCACGTCATACGGCAGCCCCATCTCCTCCAGCGCCACCGAGACCTTGTAGCCGTTAGGGGTGGCAGCGGTGTAGAGTTGCAGGGTCATGCGCGGGCGCTCCGGGGCCATAATTCCCCGACATTAGCAGGAAATGCCGGCGCGTCATCGGCCCGCGGTCGGGGCGCGTCCTAGTCCAGCGCCGCTAGCAGCATCGTCGCCGCCTTTGCCGATGACGCTGGGTTCTGCCCGGTGATGAGCAAGCCGTCCTGCACTACATGTTCGGCCCAGTCGGCGGCCTTGGAATAGGCGCCGCCATTGGCGCGCAGCATGTCTTCGACCAGGAACGGCACGACGTCAGTCAGTCCGGACGCGGCTTCCTCGGTATTGGTAAAGCCGGTGACCGATTTGCCGGCGACCAGCGGCTGGCCATTGGCAGCGCGAACGTCGCGCAGCACGCCTGGGGCGTGGCACACGGCGGCGACCGGCTTGCCGGCCGCGATGGCGGCTTCGATCAGGGCGATCGAGTCGCGGTCCTCGGCAAGGTCCCACAACGGGCCGTGGCCGCCGGGGTAGAACACCGCGTCGAACGCCGCGATATCGATGTCCGACAGGCGGTGGGTCGCTGCCAGTGCCGCCATGGCATCGGCATCGGCATCGAAGCGCTGTGTGGCATCGGTCTGCGCATCGGGTTCGGCGCTTTTGGGGTCGAGTGGCGGCTGGCCGCCGGCTGGGGAGGCAAGCGTCAGCACGGCGCCGGCATCCTTGAAGACATAATAGGGCGCGGCAAGTTCCTCGAGCCAGAAGCCGGTTTTCTTGCCGGTGTCGCCAAGGTCGGCGTGCGAGGTCAGGACGATCAGGATGTTCACGGGCGATTCTCCGGCAGGGATGTTCGCGTCCCTAACGTTCCCGTCGGAGTTCGGGTTCCTAACCCGGCGTGTGAAAATGCCCGTGGATCGCCTCGGCCATCGCCTTGCTGATGCCGGGGGCGTTTTGCAGGTCCTCCAGCGTCGCCCCCCGCACGGCTCGCGACGTGCCGAAATGCATCAGCAGCGCCTTTTTGCGCGCCGGACCGATGCCGGGCACATCGTCGAGCGGGTTGGCGGCGATGCTCTTGCTGCGCTTGGCGCGGTGGGCGCCGATGGCGAAGCGGTGAGCTTCGTCGCGCAGGCGCTGCAGGAAGAACAGCACCGGGGCGTTCGGCGGCAAATGCAAGTCCCTGCCGCTGGGCAAATGGAAGGTTTCGCGCCCGGCATCGCGATCAAAACCTTTCGACACGCCGATGACGCAGACATTGTCGACGCCCAGCTCGGCGAGCGCCGCGTTGACCGCAGACAATTGCCCGCGGCCACCGTCGATGAGCACCAGGTCGGGCCAGTCGCCGGCGCTGCGGTCGGGATCTTCCTTTTCCAGCCGGGCGAAGCGGCGCCCCAGCATCGCCTTCATCATGGCGAAATCGTCGCCCGGCGTGATGCTCGCATCGTTCATGTTGAACTTGCGATACTGGTTCTTGATGAAGCCTTCCGGGCCGGCGACGACCATCGCGCCGAGCGCGTTGGTGCCCATGATATGGCTGTTGTCATAGATTTCGATGCGCGCCGGCGGGCCATCGAGATCGAACAGGTCGGCGAGTTCGCGCAGCAGCTTGTGCTGGGTGGTCGATTCGGCCTGGCGGCGGTCGAGCGCCTCGCTGGCGTTGCGGGCGGCCTGTTCGATCAGCTTGCGGTTCGGTCCGCGCTGCGGGGTGCGCACCCCCACCCGGTGCCCGGCCTTTTCCGACAGGGCGTCCGCCAGCAGCGCCGCTTCGGGCAAAGCGCGATCGAGTAGCAGTTCGCGCGGCGGCGGCAGTTCCTCGTAAAGCTGGGCGAGGAAGCTCATCAGCACTTCGTCTTCCGACACGCCTTCGGTGTGCTGCGGGAAAAAGGCGCGGTGCCCCCAGTTCTGGCCGCCGCGAATGAAGAACACCTGCAGGCACATGATGCCGGATTTCGCCGCCAGCGCGACGATGTCGGCGTCGCTGGCGGAGCCCTCGGCGTTGATCGCCTGGCTGCCCTGGATGAAGGTGAGGGCGCGCAGTCGGTCGCGCAAAACGGCGGCAATCTCGAAATCCCGGGTTTCGGCGGCAGCGGTCATCGCGGTGCCGAGCTTTTTCTGCGCCTCCTGGGTGCGGCCCGACAGGAAGGATTTGGCGTCGGCGACGAGTTCGGCATAGGCGGCGTCGTCGATGCGGCCGGTGCAGGGCGCCGAACAGCGCTTGATCTGGTGGAGCAGGCAGGGGCGGGTGCGATTGGCGAAAAAGGAATCGGTGCACGACCGCAGCAGGAAGACCTTTTGCAAGGCATTGAGCGTGGTGTTGACCGCGCCGGCGCTGGCGAACGGGCCGTAATAGCTGCCCTTGCCGATGCGGGCGCCGCGATGCTTGGAAATGCGCGGAAAGTCGTGATCTTCGCGCAGGAAGATGAACGGAAAACTCTTGTCGTCGCGCAGCAGCACATTGTACGGCGGGCGATAGCGCTTGATCAGCTGCGCTTCGAGCAGCAGCGCCTCGGCCTCGGAATTGGTGGTGACGATGGTCATGTCGCGGGTTTGCGACACCATGCGTTGCAGCCGCCGCGACAGGCGCGCGACCTGGGTGTAATTGGTCACCCGGCTTTTCAGCGCCTTGGCCTTGCCGATATAGAGCACGGCGCCTTCGGCATCGGTCATCCGGTACACGCCGGGGCGGGTCGGCAGGGTGCGCAGCACGTTGCGGATGGCCGCGACGCCGCGATCGAGATCGGGCGTGTCCTTGCCCTGCACCGTGAAGGTAGCGGTTTCTTCGGAAAAGCGGTCGGTCGGCAGGGTCATCGCCGCTGATTTAGGTCGTGAACGCAGGAATGTCATCTGGTGCGAGGATGGCCCCTGGTGGTAGCGCGCCGGTTCAGTGCCGGTCTTGAATCAATCGATTGCCATTACGCCGAATGATTTCATAGGTTCTGTCGCGTCGTATTGATGGAGGTCGAAATGCTGTTCGAACGCCTTGGCCCGTTGACTGGCGAGGTTGTCTCGTCGGCGCCGGCGATGGCGGCGCCTGACATGCCGGCCATAGCCGCGCGCGCTGCTGCGGCGTTTCCGGCCTGGGCGGCGCAGGGGCCGAACGCCCGGCGTACGCTGCTGATGAAGGTCGCTGATGCGCTCTGGGCGCGCAGGGACGCGTTTGTCGCGGCGATGATCGCCGAAACCGGTGCCACCGCCGGCTGGGCGATGTTCAACATTGATCTTGCAGCCACGGTCGTCCGTGAGGCTGCGGCGATCACCACCCAGATCACCGGCGAAGTCATTCCGTCGGACAAGCCGGGCTGCATTGCGCTCGCGCTGAAGGAACCGGTCGGCGTCATCCTTGGCATCGCGCCGTGGAACGGGCCGATCGTGCTGGCGGTTCGCGCCATCGCGGTGCCGCTGGCCTGCGGCAACACCGTCATCCTGAAGGCCAGCGAGACCTGCCCGGAAACCCATCGGTTGGTGTTCGAGGCGTTCATCGAAGCGGGCTTTCCCGAAGGCGTCGTCAACCTCGTCACCAACGCACCTGCGGACGCCGGTGATGTTGTCGGCGCTCTGATCGACGCGCCGCAAGTCAAGCGCATCAACTTCACCGGCAGCACGGCGGTCGGCCGCATCGTCGCCCGGCGCGCGGCCGAGCATCTGAAGCCGGTCCTGCTCGAACTCGGCGGCAAGGCGCCGCTCATCGTGCTGGCCGACGCCGATCTGGACGAGGCGGTCAAGGCGGCGGCGTTCGGTGCTTTCATTAACCAGGGCCAGGTCTGCATGTCGACGGAACGGATCATCGTCGTCAATGCCGTAGCCGACGCGTTCGCTGCCAAATTCGCGGCCAGGGCGGCAAGCATCGCCGCCGGCGACCCGCGTGAAGGCAAGGCCCCGCTTGGCGCCGTGGTCGCTGGGCGCACCGTCCGCCACGTCAACAGCCTGATCGACGATGCCACCGCCAAGGGCGCGACGGTCATCGCCGGGGGGAAGGCGGAGAGCGTGATCATGCCGGCTACGGTGGTCGACGGCGTAACCGCGGCGATGGCACTTTACACCGACGAAAGCTTCGGACCCATTGTGGCGATCATCCGCGCCCGCGATGCCGAACATGCAATCGAACTCGCCAACGACAGCCAATATGGTCTGTCGGCATCGGTCTTCACCCGCGACATCGCCCTGGGCCTCGCCATCGCGCGCCGCATCCAGTCCGGCATCTGCCACATCAACGGCCCGACCATTCATGACGAGCCGCAGATGCCGTTTGGCGGCGTCGGGGCGTCGGGCCATGGCCGCTTCGGAGGGCGCCAGGGCATCGACAGCTTTACCGAAACGCGCTGGATCACGATCGAGACGCAGCCGGGCCATTTCCCGATTTAACCGGTTCTGCGTACAGTAATGACCAAGATGTTAACAAGGAAACTGAACGGGCGTTAATAGTATTGAAATAAAATTGGAACCATTTGTTACGTCGGTGACTGAGCATGGCAGTTCCCCGTTTCAAAAGGATTTGTCATGCGCCACTTGTTGATTACCGCCGCCCTGCTTGCCGTGCCCGGCACAGCGATCGCCCAGACCAATTGCCAGCAGCACAGCAACAACCGCGTCATCGGCACGGTTGCCGGCGGCGGCATCGGCGCCGTGCTCGGCAATGTCATCGCCGGCAGCGGTGACAAGACGCTCGGCACCGTGCTCGGCGCCGCTGGTGGGGCCGTGCTCGGCAACCAGCTGACCAAGCCGGGCCAGGATTGCAACAACGCCTATGGCTATTACGACAAGGCCGGTGCCTGGCACGCCAATGATGTGCGCGGCGGCAATGCCACCGGCTATTTCGACCGTGACAGCAAATGGGTCGATGGCGCCCCGCGCGGCTATTATGACAACGACGGCCGCTGGGTCACATCGAACACCGATGCACTACAGGCCGGCTATCGTGACCAGCGCGGAAATTGGGTGCCGGCATCGGCCGATGGCTATTACGATGCCGACAACCAGTATCGCGCCGGCACCGCCAGCGGTTACTACAACAATGGCCGCTGGGTTGCCGGTGAAACCAGCGGGCGCTACGATGCCAATGGCCGCTGGATTGCCGGTGCCCCCGCTGGTCGCCGCGATACCAATGGCCGGTGGATTGCCGACCCGCAGCCGGGCTATTACGACCGCAACGGCCGCTGGAACGCCGGCCCGGCGCAGGGCTATTATGATGCCCGCGGCGGCTGGATCTCGACCGGCGATGTGCGCGGCAATGGCGCCACCTACAACCAGCGCGATGGCGAGGTCATGGGGTATTGGCGCAATGGCCGCTGGATCGCCGGGCCGACGACCGGTCAATATGACTCCAATGGCCGCTGGCTGGTCGGCCCTGCCGCCGGTCGCTACAACGCCCAGGGTAACTGGGTGTTCGACAGCCAGCCGGGTTATTACGACACTTCTGGTCGCTGGCATCGCGGCACGGTGCGCGGCGGTTATGACGCGCAGGGGCGGTGGGTCGTGGCCGGTAACGGCTATGGTCAGGCCAATGGCGCCACGATCGATGAGCGGCTCGACCGGATCGAACAGCGTATCGACCGCGGCGTGCAGAACCGCCAGTTGACGCGCGCCGAGGCGAACAACGCCACCACCGAGCTTGCCCAGATCAGGCGCTACGACCGTTCACTCCGCTATCGTAACGGTAGTATTTCGGCACGCAACGCGGCGCTTGTCGATGCCCGCATCGATCGGTTGAGCCAGCGCCTGCGGCTGGAGCGCAACGACAATCGCTACAGCGGCTGATCTGACTGACGTGTCGGCCCGGGGTCCTCCCGGGCCGATAATTCTGTCAGATCAGCGCGACCAGCACTGATTATAGCCGCTGGCAAAGGCCTGTTCGTTGCGGCTGTCATATCGGCTGTCGTGGCGGCCATAGTCGCGGCTCTGGCCGTCGCGGCGATCGTTGCGCGCGGAATCGCAGCCGCGGTCGTAATTGTCCTGGTATGACGATGAATTGTTCTTGTTCTTGCTGGACGCCGAAGCGATGGCGGCGACGCCGATCAGCGCCCCCAGGGCAATCGCCACCTTGGCACCGTCATTGTTCGAATGGCGGTTGTTGCCGGCGTAATAGTCATTGCTCGAATGATAATTGTAGCCGGAATAGCCGCCGGAACTGAACTCTGCCCGGCAGCCACCGCTGACCCAGACGCCGTTGCGGTCATAGCCCCAGGTGTCGCCCTGATAACAGCCGCTGCTGCTCAGTTGGGTCGACAGGACAACGCCGCCGCGCGTGTTGATCGGGCAATAGCGTTCGCGGCCGTTGCTCGATTCGCAGCGGACGGTGTCGGCGAGAGCCGGGGCGGTGGCACCAAAACCGAGCAGCAGCACGGTCGCAAAGGCGATGGATTTCATGGGTCTGGCCTTTCGCGTCAGAACAATTTGCTGGGGCGCACGGTGTCGTGCCACTCGGTCGGGGTAAGGGCACCGTTGCTGTCCTTGTCGCCCATGTCGAAATATTTGCGCAGCGCGGCGTTGAATGTCTCGATCTTGACGTCGAAGGGTGCGGTTGGCGCGCTGGGGCCCGCCAGCGCCTGCAATTCGGCAATCTGTAAGATGCCGTCTTCATTGGTATCGACGCGCGCGAACAGCCGGACGCCGCGATTGCGATATTCTTCCCAGCTGACCACCGTGTCGGCATTGCGGTCGGCATAGGCAAAGGCGATCTGCGACGCTGTATCGCCGGCCGGCGCCAGCGCGGCGGCGTTGTTGGCGAGTGGATCGACCGGCGCTGGCTGGGCGGTTGCCGCCGCAAATGCCAGCGTGCTGGCCAGCAGGGCGATTGCGGTCTTCAACGATCTTGCGGTCATTCGCGTCTCCCCAACGCTCTGTAGTTTTCTGATGCTGATAACAGTCGTGCTTTGCGTCAACCCGATATCGTTACGGCGCCGCATTTTGGCGTATTGAACGGTCAAACCACTTCAAAGGCTTCGAAATCCGGTGCCTGCATCTTTTCGGCGAACGTATCATAATCCCAGGGCCAGGTGATCGGCACGCCGTGCGCATCGAGATACCAGCTGGTGCAGCCGGACCCGAAAATGGTTTGCCTGGCCGCCGCGATGCGCCGCGCTTCATATTCGGCCAGCGCCTTGTGGGTGGCGTGGATGCCATGGGCATTGCCATCGATCACCCGGGCGATCAGCTGTTCGATGTACGCCCATTGCCGCTCGGCAATGTCGATCAGCGAGAAATTGCCGACAGGGGACGTCGGCCCGTTGAGCATGAAGAAATTCGGGAAATCCGGGATCGAAATGGCGTAATAGCCGTTGCAGCGTTCCTTCCATGCCGCCTCCAGCGTGGCGCCATTGCGGCCCTGCACCGCGATCGGTCGCACGAAGCGATCGGAATGAAAGCCGGTGGCGAGCACCAGCAGATCGACGTCATGAACGGTGCCATCATTGTCGCGCACGCCGTGCGGCAGGATTTCAGCGATGCCGCTGGTGATGGTCAGAAGGTTCGGCATCTGCGCCGCGGCGTAATAGTCGGGCGAATAGATCAACCGCTTGCAGGCGGCACGATAGGTCGGGCGCAGCCGTTCGCGCAGCACCGGATCATGAACATTCTGTTCGAGGTTCATCAGGCAATAGGCTTCGACCTCCTTCATCGCCGCCGATTCGATATCGACGACACCCTTGGTGAAGCGCTGGACATTGCCGATATACGTCGGGTCGTAGCGAATGGCATCGATGGCTTCGACACTGCTGCGGAACACGGCTTTTTCCGCCTCGGTATAGGCGAACTGGACGACCGGCATGATCCATTGCGGCGACCGCTGGAAATGCACCGTCTCGATGCCGCGTTTCGCCAGCGCGGTGACCAACTGGACGCCGGTCGAGCCGTTGCCGATAACGCCGATGCGCTTGCCCTCCAGCGTGACATCATGGTCCCAGCGGGCGGAATGGAACTTGATGCCGGCAAAGCTGTCGAGCCCCGGAATATCGGGGGTGCGCGGGTAGTGGAGCACGCCGGTGGCAGCGATGATGAAGTCGGCATGGTCGATGCGGCCGTCCTTCGTCTCGATCTCCCAGCGGTCGGTCCAGGTGGCGCGGCAGACCTCGGCGTTGAAGTTGATGATCGGCATCAGGTCATAATCGGCGACGACCTTTTCGAAATAGGCCTGCACTTCGGGGCCGGGGGCAAAATAGCCCGACCATTCCGGATTGGGCGCAAATTCATAGGTATAGGCGTGCGCCGGCACGTCGCACGACAGGCCGGGATAGCTGTTGTCGCGCCAGGTGCCGCCGATCTTGCCGGCCTTTTCATAGATGGCGATATCGGCGTGGCCGGCCATGCGCAGCTTGATGGCGGCGAGGATGCCGGACATGCCGGCGCCCAGGATGATGAAGCGCGGGTTGCTGGGGATACCCATGGCTAGAACCGCACGCCGGCGGTCAGGCCGTAAGTGCGCGGATCGGGAAAGTAGCCGACCGTCAGGCCGCCGAACCCTGGGCCGAAATCGATGAAATTCTGCGGCCGGTCTTCCTGGGTCAGGTTGCGTACCCAGCCGGCGATTTCGGTCTTTACGCCGCCGATCATGAAATCCCCGAGCACGGCGCGCAGATTGACGATCGTGCGTCCCGGCGACTGGGTGTTGAAGGCATTCTGGTCGGATTTCGTCGGCGTCGTCAGCGCATATGGGAAGGTGAAATAGCTGGAGACATGGCTGACATCGGCGATCAGGTTCAGGCGTCCCCATTTGCCCGCGACGACCTGCCAGTTGGCACCCAGGTTCATGGTGAATTCGGGTGTGTGCGGGAAGGCGCGATTGTCTGCGACATCGACGCCGCCATCGACGTAGCTTTTGTACTTGGCATCGAGGAAGGCAAACGAGCCGTTCAGCGTCAGCGCATCGACCGGCCTTGCCACGAATTCGATTTCAAGCCCGCGGATGCGCGCCTCAGCAGCGTTGCGTACCGTCGACGAAGCGGCGCCGCTGGCCTGGAAGATCGACAGCTGGATGTCCTTGTGCTCGTCGTTGAAGACGGCGAAATTGAGCGTCAGCCGACGGTCGAAAAAGCTGGTTTTCAGGCCGAGTTCGAAACTGTCGACGGTCTCCGGCCGATAGGGATCGCACAATTCGAAGGCCCCGGTCGGGCACGCGGCGGTAGGCGCGCCAAAGGCGTTGCTTTCGCCGTTGAAGCCGCCGGATTTGAAGCCCTGGGCATAGCGGCCATAGACGTTGATATCTTCGCTGATCGCATAGCTGATCGTCGCAGCCGGGCTGAAATCGTTGAAGGTCGCATCGGGAACGCCGCCATAGGGAATGTCGGCGATGGTCACCGGCGCCGGCGGGCCAAGGCTGCGCAGGAAGCGGCGAACGTCTTTCTTCTCGTGGGTATAACGGCCACCGACCGTGAGCTTCAACGCATTGGTAATGGCATAGTCGAACTGGGCAGACAGCGCCCAGGCATCAGTGTTTGAACCATAGTCGGACTGGAACGCGGTGCCGCCGCCGAAAAAGCTTTGCGGACCCAGCGTTTCGGCGGTTTCAGTGTAGTAAAAGCCGCCGAGCACATAATTCAACTTGTCGCCGAAGGCTGTGCCAACAAGCTGCAATTCCTGGCTGAAGGCGTCATATTCGGTGAAGCGCTGGGTAAAGGCGACATTCAGCGGCGAACCGTCGAGATCGAGGCTGTCCGAAAATTCGACGTTGCGATAGGCGGTGATCGACTTCAGCGTCGCATTGCCGAAATCATAGGCGATGGTCAGGGCATGGCCATAGACGCGGGATTTTTCGAACAGGGGGTCGGCGTCAATGCTGCCGTTACTTTGGCGGTCGGCGTTCGTGTAAAGGTTCAGCGGGAAAAAGGCACCGGCAAAGGGGTAGCTGGGGCTGTTCGGATCGAAGATGTCGCGTGGGTCGCCATTGCGGTTGACGCTGACGAGCTGGGCATAGTCCGGGCGCTGGTCGAAGCGGCTATAGTCAAAGGCATAATCGATCAGCAGATTGTCGCTGGGTTCGATGCGCAATTGCGCCATGCCGCTCCAGCCGTCGACATCGTTGGTTGAATCCACAGAATTAGGGCGCGCGAGAAATGCCTGCGGGAACGGGTTGGGGCCGATCTTGATGAAGCCGTCGCGTTTCTGGATCTGGCCCGACAGCTTCAAGGAAAACACCCCGGCGCGTGGCAGGTTGAGCACCGCGCGGCCACGCACCTGGTCGAAATTGCCATAGGTGAACTCGCCGAGACCGCCGAGCTCGCCGGTGGGTTTCTTGGTCACCAGATTGACCGCGCCGGCGAGCGCGTTGCGGCCATACAGCGTACCCTGGGGCCCACGCAGCACCTCGACGCGTTCTAGGTCGGCAACGTCGAAGATCGAGCCCTGCGCCTTGGCGATATAGACACCATCGAGGTACAGGCCGACCGCCGGTTCCCAGGTGATCGCCGGGTTGATCGTCACCGAACCACGGATGGAAATCTGGGAGATGGTCTTGTTCGACGGGGCGCGCTCGATCTTCACGTTTGGGGCGATGGCACCAAGACTTTCGATCGAGGTAACGCCGCGCGATTCGAGATAGGCACTGCCGATGGCAGAGATGGCGATCGGCACATCCTGAACGTTTTCGGCGCGTTTCTGGGCTGTGACGACGATTTCGGCGACGCCGCCATCATCGGCGGCGGCCGTCTGGGCGGATGCTGCCGCGGCGGTCAACACCAGCGCGCCAAGGCTGACTGTAGTCATCAAACGTGCGATCATTTTCTGTCTCCCCGATGGTCATGCCGCGGTGTCGCGATCCTTGTTTCTGTCATAGCAAGCCGGCACGATTACCGCAATTCCCTGCCGCCACAATTACGCAATTTGCCGAGACGCGGCATATTGAGCGCATATTCGCGCAGACAACGGCGATATTTCTTGTCATTTGGCGTTCTGGTGGCGATAGTCGGCGACGGGGAGAGGGTTCGCCATGACGGACACGGCACTGCTGGCGCGGATCGAACGGCTGGAGGCGCTCGACGCCATCCGGCAACTTGCGGCGAAATATGCGCTGGCGCTCGACATGCGCGACATGGATGCGATGGTGGGGCTGTTTCCGGCCGATGTGCGCGTCGGCAAGGGTGCCAGCGGGCGCGCCGCCCTGCGCGCCTATATGGACCGGACGTTGCGATCGCCGTTCACCGGCACGTCGCACCATATCGGCGGCCATGTCATAGAATTCGACGATGAAACCCACGCCCATGGCGTCGTCTATTCCAAGAACGAGCATGAAACCGGCGCCGAATGGGTGATCATGCAGATGATGTATGTCGATGATTATGTTCGCGCTGGCGGCGTCTGGTATTTCGCGCGCCGGTTGCCGCTGTACTGGTATGCCACCGATCTCAACAAGCCGCCGATCGGGCCCGACAAGATGCGCTGGCCCGGCACCGAATGGAGCGATGGCGGCTTTCACAAGCTGTTTCCCAGTTTCGCCGATTTCTGGGCGCGCAGCGGGGATGCTGGAGGGCCCGTGCCGGAGCCGGCGGCGCGTGACCAGTTCCTGGCGCAGATGCGGCGCGGCGCCGAGGCGCCTCGGGTCAAGGTAAGGGCGGATTGATGAAAAAGCTGTTGTTGCTGCTGCTGGTCCTGGTCGGTGGCAGCTATGGCGCCTGGCACTGGTTCGACCGCGAACAGGTCGCGCCCAATGGCTTTGCCGGGGCATCGATAGCGCCGGCGGTGTGGGATGCAAGCTTTGTGGCCACGCCGATCAGCGGTTTTATCGAGCCGCATCCCGGCCTTGCCCCGATCGGCGGCGGGACGATGCACGCCGACGGTTTCCAGTCCGACACCCATCCGGCCGCCGGCCCGATGGGCACGAATTTGCAGGTGCGCAGCCGCACCGCCGGCAGCGGCACGCCGCGGCAGTGCGCAACCTTTGTCTTTCGCGCCGATGGCAAGCCGGTGTCGCTGTGTGGCGGCTTCACCGGGTTTCGTATCGTGCTGCTCGACCCCGACAGCCTCGATCTGCTGGCCAGCTATGACCTGCCGATGCGGCCGAGCAGTTTCGAAGCCGTCGTCAAGCGCAGCATCGATGTGGTGTTTTCCGATACCTCGGGCGGCGCCTATCTGTTTCTCGACAACAAGGACCGGGTGGTGCTGGGAAACAGCCGCAACAACATCATCCGACTGAAAAGCGTGGCTGAAGGCGGCAAGTGGCGGTTCGAGGAGGACGGCCGCTGGGACATGAACAAATTTTTCCCGCACGACTGTTTCAACTACAACAACCTGCGTCCGACCGGCGAATGCGACAAGCTGACGACGGTGATGCCCGACCATCAGGGGCGATACTGGTGGGTGACCCGCAATGGCCGGGTCGGGACGCTTGACCCGGAGACCGGCAAGGTGGCGCTGGTGGCGCTGGGCGAGGAAATCCAGAACGCCATCGCCGTCGACAAAAACGCCATCTATGTGCTGACCGACCATGCCCAATATGCTTTTGTCGCCGGGCCGGACGGCAAGCCGGTGCGGCAATGGCGCGAAGCCTATGACCGCGGCAAGGGCCGCAAGGTCGGATCGGTCAACCAGGGCAGCGGCACCACCCCGACGCTGATCGGTGAGCGATACATCACCTATACCGACAATGCCGATCCGCGGATGAACCTTATCGTTCTGCGCCGTGGCACACTCGCGGCGGGGCAGGCGCGGCAGGTCTGCAAGGTGCCGCTGTTCAAGCCGGGCGCCAGCACCACCGATAATTCGATGATCGCCATCGGTCGCAGCATCATATTGGAAAACAACGCCGGCTTTACCACCGCCTTCAACCACAAGGACTGGACAGCGATGGCCGGCGGCGTGGTGCGGGTCGATATCCGCGAAGACGAAAGCGGCTGCGATATCGTCTGGGAATCGCCGCTGGTGGTGCCATCGGTGGTCGGCAAATTGTCACTGGCCGGCGGCATCGCCTATTTCTACAGCTTCGACTGGAAATCCGGGCAGGAAGAGCCCGACTGGTCGCTGGCGGGGCTCGATTTCGCCACCGGTAAACAGGTGCTGAAAGTGCCGACCGGACGCGGCAAGGCCTGGGACAACAACTGGTCGGCGATTGCGATCGCGCCGGGCGGTGAGTTGTATGTCGGCACGTCGCGCGGGCTGGTGCAGGTGCGCAAACGGGGGTGACAAAGCCTCCGGCGGCTGGGGCCTTAGGCCCCAGACCCCGGTTGTCGAAGACGTCCTTTAAAAATAATAGCTCGCGCCGTTGGCGACGAGGACGCTGCCGTTGACAAAGCTGGCGTCATCGCTGGCGAGATAGGCCACCGCCGCGGCGATTTCGGCCGGGCGGGCCATGCGGCCCAGCGGGATCGAGGCTTCCATCGACTTGATCCATTCGTCCGGAATGCCGGCCATGACCGGCGTGTCGGTCGGGCCGGGGGCGACGGCGTTGACGCGAATCTTGCGCGGCGCGAGTTCGCGGGCCAGCTGGCGGGTCAGGCCGATGATCGCGGCCTTGGACGTGACGTAATGCGGTGAGCCTTCGCCCGATTGTGCTGAGGTCGAGCTGATATTGATGATTGCGCCGGGGTTGCCGTCGGCGGCCAGCACCCGGGTGAATTCGCGGGCGAGATAGAAGGCGCCATTGATGTTGACCGCCAGCACCGCCGCCCAGCCGTCGTCCTCCATATGGATCAGCTGGTCGACGATGGTGGTGGCCGGGCCGCCGGCGGCCAGTTCGGCATTGCGCTGCGCCATGCTGGCGTAGAATTGCGCCGAGCCATCGTTGGGTGCCGCGCCGATGCCGGCGTTGGCAACCGCGATATCGAGCCGGCCGAACGCCGCGCGCGCCGCAGCGACAGCACCGGCAACCGACGTGCTGTCGGCGACATTGCATTCCAGCGCCAGATGCTGCGCCGGGTCGGCCGTGCCGGCGATGCTCTCGGCGGCCGCTACGGCATCGAGATCGAGCGCGGCAACGCGGGCGCCATCGGCGGCCAGGCGCTGGACGATGGCGCGGCCGATGCCGCGCCCGGCGCCGGTGACAATCGCGGCGCGGCGGCCCAGCGGCAGGTTCATGCGTTGGCCCCGGTCATGTGGCGCCCTGCGACATAACCGAAGGTCAGCGATGGCCCGAGCGTTGCGCCGGCGCCGGGGTAGCTTTCGCCCATCATCGTCGCTGCATTGTTGCCGGCGGCATACAGCCCGGCGATCGGCTGACCGCTGTCATCGAGCACGCGAGCGCAATCATCGGTGACCAGTCCGCCATTGGTGCCGATATCGCCGGCATGGATGGGAAAGGCGTAGAAGGGGCCTTGCGTGATCGGCGCCAGGCACGGGTTGGGCTGGTTCGATGCATCGCCGTACATGCGGTCATAAATCGCCGCACCACGTTGGAAATCCGGGTCCTCGCCGGTGGCGGCACCGGCGTTGAAACGCGCCACGGTGGCGGTCAATGCCGCCGGATCGACGCCGATCTTGCGTGCCAGTTCCTCGAGCGTCGGCGCTTTCTTGAGGATTTGCTGGACGGCACGGCTTTGCGCCCAATCCGGCAGCAGCGGCAACAGCGGCCCCATCGGATATTTGTGGCGGAAGCGATGGTCGAAGATCACCCAGCTCGGCATGGTGCCGGCGCCGGGCGCATCCAATGCCACCATCTTCTGGCCGACGATGTGATAGGATGCCGCCTCGTTGAGGTAACGCTTGCCGGCTTGGTTGACCATGATGCAGCCGGGCAGCGCCCGCTCGATTGTCGACAGCCGGCCGCGATCCTCGCCGGGGACGGAGAACACCGGCGCCGACCAGGTGCTGTGCATGTTGCGGGTGGCGGCGCCGACCTTCAAGGCAGCGACGATCGAATCGCCGGTGTTGTTGGTGTTGCCGCCGCTGCGCACCGGGTTGGGTTGTGACGGCACATATTGCGCGCGTAGCCGCGCCGATTGTTCGAAGCCGCCGGCCGCCAGCACGACGCCGCGGCGCGCCCCGATGCGCATCAGCTTGCCATTGCGGCGCACCACCGCCCCGGTGACCCGGCCGTTTTCGGTGACGAGGTCGGTCATCGGGCTATCGAGCCACAGCTGCACGCCGCGATCCTTCAGCGCCAGCCGCAGCCCGCCGGCGAGCGCATTGCCGAGCGTCAGATAGCGGTCCTTGGACGATTTCAGCCGCTGGCCGATGTCACCATAATAGCGCAGCAGGATCTTGCCGAGCGCCTTGGTCCAGCCCGGCGGGCGGAACAGCAGCGCATAGGTTTCGGTGAACTGCCAGTTGATATAGCCGAACAGGCTGGCGGCGGGCGATGCGGCGCGCAGGGTCGCCATGTCGTCGCCCAGCAAGCGGCCGTCGATCGGCGTCGGCATGTGCGTGCGAAAGCCGTCTTTGCCGCCGTCTTCCTCGACATGATAATCAGGGTAGGGCAGCGATTCATAGTTGATGATGGTGTTGGCGGTGACCCAGCGCAGCATTTCGGGGGCATTGTCGATAAAGGCGCGGATATGGCTGTCGGGGACATTCGCCGACGACAGTTTGCGGACATAGGTAAAGGCTTCGTCGGCGCTGTCCTGCCGGCCCAATGCCTTGGCCTGGTCGCTGCACGGGATCCAGATGCCGCCGCCCGAGGTGGCGGAGGTGCCGCCCCATTCGCTGCCCTTTTCGACGATCAATACATCGGCGCGGTTGTGCGCTGCGACCAGCCCGGCGAGCAGCCCGCCGGCGCCGGAACCGATGACGAGGACATCGACCTGCTTGTCCCATGCCGTTGTCATGCCATCCCCCCGAATTGCCGCACCACTTCGGCGACGGTGCGCGCCACATCATGCCGCCGGTAGCCGAGCAACGCCATCTCCGCCGCATCGGGTTCGTAGCTGATGAAGTTGCCGCGGCCTTGCGGGATCGCCATGTCGGGCAGCAGCGGATGGACTTCATCGAGCGACGGCACCGACACCGGGTTGCCGGCGGCGGCAAAGAACAGCCCGAAATAGTCGGCAAAGGACAGGTTTTCGTCGCCGACGAGATAGGCCTTGCCGCTTTCCCCGCGCGCAAAGGCTCCGGCAATCGCTTCGGACAGGGACTGGCAAGACATGAAATTGGTGCCGCCGGCGGGGCCGAACGGCGGGATGGCGGGGATATGGCCCTGGGCATAGGCGGTATAGGGGCCGAAAATCGCGCTCGGCTGGCCGGGCACGCAGCCGACCATGAACGGCGCGTTGAGCGTGCAGACGGCGAAATCCGGCGTCGCTTCGGCGCGCACGCCTTCGCAGGCCAGCGCCCGCGACTGGATATAGATGTTGCCGGCGACGAGTTCGGGAGTCGCCTGGGGGTAATAGCTGCCGATCATCACGGCGCGGCGAATGCCGGCGTCGCGTGCGGCGCGGAAAAACGCCGGCAATGCGTCGCGATTGGCCGCCATCAGATGATCACCGGCATCGGCGCCGGGCGGGATGTGGCGCGGGTCGTTGCCGGCGGCGAACAGCAACCAGTCGAACCCCGCCAGCCGTTCAGCCGGGAAATCCCCCGCCACATAGTCACCTGCCATGAACGGCATCGCCGCCAGCGCCGTCTCCGGATGCGCCGGGCTGCGCGCCGCGAGCGTCACATCATGACCCAGGCCTTGCAGGTGCAGCGCGGCATGGCCGCCCAGCAGACCGGTGCCGCCGACAACGAGGATTTTCATGGCGCCAGTCCTTGTCAGAAGTTGAAGCCGTTGCCGGTGACCACCGGCACGATCGTCCAATTGCCTTTGGGATCGCGCGTCCAGCCTGCCGCCGCCAGCGCGCCGCCATCGACATGAATGGTGGTGCCGGTCACCCAGGCCGCCAGCGGGCTGGCGAGGTAGAGCGCGGCGCCGGCGCAATCCGCCGGCGTTCCGAAACGGCCGAGCGGGATCCAGCGTTCGATATGCGGGCGATGCTCGGCCGCGATCATGAAGGTGACCGGTACCTGTGGGGTCTCGGTGGTTTCAGGCGCGATGTCGTTGATGCGGATGCCGGCGGGGCCAAGCTCCAGCGCCAGGCTTTTGGTCAGCCCGGCGATACCTGCCTTGGCGGCGGCATAGATGCTGCAATTGGGAATGCCGCGAAACCCTTCGATCGAGGTAAGATTGATGATGCTGGCGCCCGGCGCGGCGGTGCGCAGTTGCGGCAGGAAGGCGCGGGTGACGGTGATGACGCTGCGCAGATTGACCGTCAGGATCGCGTCGATCTCGTCGTCATCCAGCAGTTCGAACGGTTTGGCGGCGATGAAATGCCCGACATTGTTGACGAGCACGTCGACGGGCCGGTCGATCGCCGCCGCAAAGGCCGTGACAGCGGCGCGATCGGTGACATCGATATCATGGACCGCCGCCGCCGCACCGAACGCCGCGCGGGCATCGGCGGCACGCGCCGGGTCATTTTCGGCGATGATCAGCCGGGCACCCTGTTCGACAAAGGCGTCGGCGATGGCGCGGCCGATACCGGCGCCGGCGCCGGTGACCAGCACGGTCTTGCCGGTGAAATCGAGCGGGTTGATCATCCTGGCAGGTACATCTGTGCAGCCTTGCCGCCATCGACGGGCAAAGCGACGCCGGTGATATAGGCAGCAGCGTCGGACAGCAGGAAGACAATGGCCTCGGCCAGTTCGTCGGGCTTGCCGCCGCGGCCCATCGGAATGGCGTCGGCGGTGGCGCCGGCGGCATCGGGGTTCTTGCGGGCATAATCTTCATTGGCCGCGGTGTTGACCTGGCCAGGCACGATGACATTGACGCGCACCCCGGCGCGGGCGCCCTCCATCGCCGCCACGGCCGAAAACTGGATCATCGCCGCTTTCGATGCCGAATAGCTGGAAAGGTAGGGCGCGGCGCGGATCCCGCAGGTCGAGGCGATATTGACGATGCTGCCGCCTCCGGCCTTCAGCATGACCTGCAACGCCGCCTTGGTGCCGATGAACGCCGCGTCGGCATTCACCGCGAAATCGGCGCGCCATTGCTCGAGCGTCAGTTTGGTGATCGCGGCGTAGTGCACCGACATGGCGTTGTTGACCATCATGTCGAGCCGGCCGTGCCGGGCGGCGACATCGGCGACCATGGCGGCAAAGGCAGCTGCATCGGAGACATCGAGCTGGATCGCTTCGACACGGCCACCGGCAGCGGCAATGGCGGCGCGGCTATCCTCCAGCTTTTCAGCGCCGCGGGCGCAGATGATGACGGTGGCGCCGCGCTTTGCCAGCAGTTCGGCGGTGGCGCGGCCGATGCCATCGCTGCCGCCGGTGATGATCGCGACCTTGCCCTGGAAGTTCATGCGCTGGCTCCGGCCGCGATACGATTGAGCGCGGCGTCGTTGGGGGACTTGATGACGCAACTGGTGCCACCGGGCGAATACATCATCGTCACGCAGCGGTTGCAGGCGGTGCAGCCCGATTGAGTGGTGGCGCCCGATTGCAGCGCATTGACGAAGCCCGGATCATGGACGAGCGCTCGGCCCAGCGCGATGGCATCAAAGCCATCGGCCATCGCCTGCTCTGCACCGCCCAGCGACTGGACGCCGCCGAGATAGGCAAGCGGCATGGTCACGGCGGACCGGATGCGCCGCGCATGATCGCGCAGGTAATTTTCATGGAATTCGACATGCTGGGGCTCGGTCAGGCCCTGCACCCACATGCCGATGGCGATGGCGAGATTGGCCGGCTTGCCGCGGTTGGACTTGGGAAACGACGATCCGAACATCGCGGTAATCGATTCAACGTTGAGGCCGTTCGACAATACCGCCATATGCGCGCCGCCGGCCTCCAGCGCCTGTGCCACCGCCACCCCGTCTTCGATGGTGTTGCCGCCCGCCTTGCCGTCGGTCATGCTGTATTTGGCGACGACGGCAAGGTCCTTGCCGACGGCATCGAGCACCCGGCCCAGCACTTCGACGGGAAAGCGCACACGCTTTTCGATGGCGCCGCCATAGCCATCCCAGCGGCTGTTGTAGAATTTGGAGATGAACTGGCTGAGCAGATAGCCATGGCCCATGTGCAGTTCGACCGCATCGAAACCGGCGGCGCGGGCGCGGCGCGCGGCGGCGACGAATTCATCGGCCATCGCTGTCATCTCGGCGGTGTTCATCGCCTTTTTGAACCAGCGATTGCTCATCACGCCGACCTTGTTGAAGCCGCCACTGGCGCTGAGCGGCCGTGATGTCGCCAGATCGTCGCGCCCCAGAAAGGTAAAGCAGCCGGCATGGGTCAATTGCGCCATGACCGCGCCGCCGTGGCGGTGGACGCCAGCCGTCAGCGCCTTGAAATCGGCAATCGAAGCGTCGTCGAGCGTGGCCTGGTCGACAAAGGTCCGGCCATCGCGGCTGGTGGCGCAATAGGCGACCGTGCTGAGCGCGGTGCCGCCGGCGGCGATGTTTTCATGGAAGCGCGCCAGCCCCTTGGTGACCATGCCGCCGTTGGCCATGCCCTCATTGGTCGCCGATTTGATGAAGCGATTGCGCAGGCGCAGCGGCCCGATGGTCAGCGGGTCGAACGGTGATGGGCTGGCAATCTGGGCCAATGTCGGCTTCCTTCCCCGGGCATGCGTCGGTGTATGCCGTATTCCCGGCTTTTCGATAACGCAATTGTTGTTTCTAATGGCCATGTGTCAACAGGATGCGTAAAGATAGCGCAAATCTTTTGCGAACAATGGGGAGAATCGCTGCGATGACCGACCTGACAGGCAAAGTCGCGCTGGTCACCGGTGCCGGGCAGGGGGTCGGGCAGGGCATTGCGCTGGCACTGGCGCGCGCCGGCGCCGCAATCGCGGTCACCGGGCGCACCGAGGCCAAGCTGGTGGAAACCTGCCGGATCATCGCCGAACGCGGCGGCTCCGCCATCCCGCTGGTCTGCAACGTCCGCGATGCCAGCGATTGCGAACGCACTGTCGCCGCTGTGGTGGCGCAGCTCGGCGGCCTCGATATCCTTGTCAACAATGCGCAGGAAGTGGCGTTGGGGCCGCTGCTCGAAGCGACCGATGCAGAATTTGCCAGCTCGTTCGAATCGGGACCGCTGGCGACGTTTCGGTTGATGAAGCTGGCGCATCCGCACCTGGTGGCACGCGGCGGCGGGGTGATCTTCAACCTGGCGTCGTCGGCGGGGGTGCGCTGGGACATGGCGCGCTATGGCGTTTACGGCGCGGTCAAGCAGGCGATCCGCGTGTTGACTCGCGCTGCTGCCGCCGAATGGGGCCCGGCCAACATCCGTGTGCTGACCATCGCGCCGCACGCCGAATCGCCGGGGGTCAAATGGTGGGTGGCGAACAATCCCGAGGAAGCCGCGGCGTTCTTCAAGACGATTCCCGCCGGCCGGTTCGGCGATTGCGAGATGGATATCGGAGAGGCGGTTACGGCCTTGTGCGGACCAGAAATGCGGTACCTGACCGGCGCGACCATTCCGCTCGATGGCGGCCAGGCGAATTTCGACTGAAAGGGTTGAGCTGTGGAAAAGATCGTCGCGGTCCTGTGGAAACCCGATGCGCAGCCGGCAGATGCGTTCAACGCCGCGCTGCTGGCCCAGCTGGGGCCGGAATTGCAGGCCGCCGGGGCGCGACACGTCCGGCTCAACCTGCAGGATGCGACCGTCGCCCCCGGCGCCGGGCTGCGGCAGGTCAATACCCAGCCGCAGATGGACGCCATCGCGCAATTCTGGCTGCCGAGCGCCAATGCGCGGTTTCGCGACGATATCGATGCGGCGCTGGCCCGGCACAGCGCCCGGGTGGCGGCGTGGATTGCAGTTGAATCGACGATCATCGCCAACACCGCGCACCCGCCGGTGGCGGGCGAACGGACCTGGGGGTTTTCGCAAAGCACCTTTCTCGGCCTGCCGCCGCGTCTGACCCACGCCGAATGGCGGCACATCTGGCAGACGACGCACACCCAGGTCGCCATCGAGACCCAGGCCAATTTCGAATATGTCCAGCATGTGCTGGTGCAGCCGTTGCAAGACGATGGCCCGGAGTTTGCCGGCTTTGTGGAGGAATGTTTTCCGCTGGCGGCGCTGACCGACCCCAACGCGTTTTTCGATGCGGTGGGGGACCAGGCCAAGTTTGACCGCAACCTTGCCAGCATGATGGAAAGCTGCGGCCGCTTCATCGATTTCGACCGAATCGACGTGCTGATCACCAGCCAGTTCGACCTGTGAGCGAGCGGCCAGAGAGCGAGCGAATCATCCGCATCGGCGGCGGCTCGGCGTTCTTCATCGATTCAGCGCTGGCGGTGCCGCAATTGCTCGGTGCCAGCGTCGATTACATCATTCTCGATTATCTGGCCGAAGGCGCGATGGGCTTGCTTGGCCGCATGCGCGCTGCCGATCCGGCGAGCGGTTATCCCGCGGATTTCATGGATGTCCACATCGGCCCGCAGCTGGCGGCGATCGCGGCGCAGGGCGTGCGGATCGTCGCCAACGCCGGCGGTGTCAATCCGGCCGGGCTGGCGGCGAAATTGCGGGCGCGCTGTACCGAACTCGGGCTGGCGCTGACCGTGGCGTCCATTGCCGGGGATGATCTGTTCGGGCGTGCCGATGCCTTGCGCGCCGCTGGCACCTGCGACATGGCCAATGGCGCGCCGCTACCGGCGACGGGCAACAACAGCATCAACGCCTATCTCGGGGCGTTCCCGATCGCCGCGGCGCTGGGGCAGGGCGCCGATATCGTCATCACCGGGCGGGTGGTCGATTCGGCGCTAGCGCTGGGGCCGTTGATCCATGAATTCGGCTGGGGACCGCACGATTTCGACCGGCTGGCGGCGGGCACCGTCGCGGGCCATCTGATCGAATGCGGCGCGCAGGCGACGGGCGGCACCTTCACAGATTGGGCTGAGGTTACCGGCTGGGCCAACATCGGCAGCCCGATCGCCGAATGCGCCGCCGATGGCAGCCTGGTCATCACCAAGCCTGACGGCAGCGGCGGGCTGGTCAGCATCGGCACGGTGGCCGAACAATTGCTGTACGAAGTCGGCGACCCCCAGGCCTATTTCGTGCCGGACGTGACCTGCGATTTTACCGCCGTGCGGCTGGAACAGGTCGGACCGGATCGGGTGCGGGTCACCGGAGCGCGGGGCCTGCCGCCGACAGCCACGCTGAAGGCCTGCGCCACCTTCGATGATGGCTGGCGGGCGACGGCCTACCAGCCGATCATCGGCCCCGATGCGGTGGCGCGGGCGCACAAGCAGGCGGCAGCCTTGTTCGCCCGCGGGCGGGCCTTGCTGGCGGCGCGCGGGTTGCCTGATTTTCGCGCCACCGCCGCGGTGCTGATCGGCGCCGGCGAGGCGCTGGGGCCGCGCCATTTCAACGGCGCGGCGCAGGAGGTGGTGCTCAAACTCGTCGTCGATCATGACAGCCCGGTCGGCGCCGGCCTGTTCGCGCGGGAACAACTGGCGGCGATTTCGGCTATGTCACCTGGCACCAGCATTGGGTTCGGCACTCAGGTCGCGCCGCTTGCCGGGCTCATCTCGTTTCTGATCGACAAGGCGGCGGTGATGGCAACGATCGATTTGGGCAATGGCGTCGAACCGTTTGCGATGCCGCCGGTTGCGGGGTTCGATCCGGCCATGATCGAGCGGCCACCGGTCCTACCGGTTCCACCGGTTGCCAATGGGACAGCGACGCTCGAAGCGCTTGCTTTTGCCCGCAGCGGCGAAAAGGGCGAAACCATCAACATCGCCGTTATTGCGCGCGACCCGGTCAATCTGCCCGCGCTGCGGGCGGCGCTTACCCCCGTGGCGGTCGCTCACTGGCTGGCGCATTTGTTCCCGGGCGACAAGGATGTGACGGTGTTCGACGTGCCGGGGATTGCTGCGATTAATCTGGTGCTTGGCGGCGCACTTCCCGGCGGGATCAACGCCAGCACCCGGCTCGACCCGGCGGCGAAAAGCGTCGCGCAGCAGCTGATGGCGTTTCCGGTCGCGATCCGAAAAGCTTAAGGCTACTTCGTGTCAAATCGAAGCTGGGACCGACCCACGCCCGGATACTTGCATCATCCCGATACTGTAAAACCGCCATCGATCGGCAGCACTTGGCCGGTGATCCAACTGGCGCCGCCGGAACACAGAAAAAGGATAGACGCTGCGACATCTTCGGGCTGGCCCAACCGGCCAGCCGGGGTGCGTGCCAGCAGCGGGTCGGTCCATGCCGGTTGCTCGAACGTCATTGCCGTCATGCCGGTTTCGACCAGCCCTGGCGCGACGGCGTTGACGCGGATGCCGAGCGGCCCCCAAGCGACAGCCAGGGCGCGAGTCATGCCAACCAGCCCGGTCTTGGCCGAGCCATAAGCGGGGATGAACGCCATGCCGAAATAGCTCGAAAGCGAGGCTATGTTGATCAGGCTGCCGCCACCGGGCAGCGTCGATTTGTGCAGCGCGTCACGGCAACCATTGGCCATGCGATACGCAGATGTCAGCAGAACGGTGATCGCACGTGCATAGATATCAGGGTCATATTCATTCGCTCCCTTTGCCGCGAACGACATGCCGGCATTGTTGATCAGTACATCGAGCGTGGCAAAATTTGCTGCGACTGCGTCGACCGAGCGATTGTCCTCGGCATTCATCGGCAGGTAGGCATAGGCTGACAGGTCGCGGTCATAATCGCTGGCCCGGTTCCTGGTGCCGGTGATGGTCACTTCGGCACCCGCCACGAGAAAGGCTTCGGCAGCGGCGGCGCCGATGCCGTTGGTGCCGCCGGTGACCAGCACGCGGGCGCCAGAATAATCAAAGCTCAGGTTAGGAAAGCGCATGGGCGTGGCATCCATTCGGGGTTCGGCCGGCAAGGTCGTCGACCCGGATTGCCATGGGTCAGGCCGGCACTGGCTGCGCACCGCGCACCAGCCGCCCTGGCATCGCGTCGGTCGGTGCATCGAACCGCCGGATCACCTGTCCCGACACTATGGTTGCGTCATATCCCGTGGCGGCCTGGTCGAGCCGGCGGCCGCCGGCGGGCAGGTCGTGCGTGATGTGCGGCAGCGGCAGCGCCAGCCGGTCCATGTCGATGATGTTGAGATCGGCCTTGAAACCCGGTCGCAACAGACCGCGATCGTTGAGGCCGACCGCCTGTGCCGCCTTGTGGCTCAGCATATGGACGGCATCGGCCAGCGGGATCGGCGCTGTGGCATCGCGCACCCAATGCGCAAGCAGAAACGTCGAATAGCTGGCATCGCAGATCGCGCCATAATGCGCGCCGCCATCGCCGAGCGCCGGAATGCAAGCGGGGTGGACGAGCATCTCGCGGGCGGAATCGAGGCTGCCGTTTTCGTAATTTCCCAGCGCCGCGAGGAACAACCCCTTGCCGTCGGTGGCGAGCAGCCGGTCATAGACTATCTCCTCCGGCGAAACCCCGCGTGCCGCTGCCAGTGCGGCAATGCTGGCGCTGGCCGGCGGCGCATAATCCGGCGGGTCGTTCATCGGGAACATCCAGGTCCAGTTGCGCGCCAGGCTATTGAACGGGTGGCCGGGCTCCGGCGCTTCCGACAGCAGCGCCGCCCGCATCGCCGGCGCCCGCATCGCCGCGATGCGATCGGCCAGCGGCAGGTGCGCGATGGCCAGATAGCTGGGGCACAGGCTGAAAGGGTGGACGCTCAGTTCCAGCCCGGCGATCAGCCCGATCGGGCGTGGCAGCACCTGCGCGGTGATCTGCGCCCCGCCGGCGTTGGCGGCGTCCATGCGATCGAGCACGGTGCGCCAGCGCGGCGGGCCGTCGTTGCCGGAGGCGAGTGTGAAGGTGGCGGGTCGTCCGCTGCTGGCGACCAGCGCCTCGATGACGCCGAACTCATTGTCCCAGCCGCGAAACGCATCGAGGACGATCTGCAAGGTGCCGGCACCGGCATCGGCCATGCCGTCGCAGATGGCGGTCAATTCGGCGAGATCGGCGTCGAAGGTCGGGATGCTGCCGCCATCGGCGGTCTTGTGGATGCTTAGCCGCGAGGTGGCAAAGCCGAGCGCCCCGGCGGCGATGGCCTCGCTGGTCAGGCGGCGCATGGTCGCCAGGTCGGCGGCGGTGGCCGGTTCGCGGTCGGCGCCGCGCTGCCCCATCGTGAAGACGCGCAAGGGGGAATGCGGCAGATAGGCCGCGACGTCGATATCGCGCTGCCCGGCATCCAGCACATCGAGATAATCCGGGAAGGATTCCCAATTCCACGCCAGCCCTTCGGCCATGACGACGCCGGGAATATCCTCGACACCCTCCATGACGTTGATCAGCATGGCGTGGTCGCTGGCGCGGCAGGGCGCGAAGCCGACGCCGCAATTGCCCATAACGACGGTGGTGACACCGTGTGACGAGGACGGGCTGAGCCGGCCGGACCAGATCGCCTGGCCGTCGTAATGGGTGTGGACGTCGACAAAGCCCGGCGTGACGATGCGGCCGCGCGCGTCGATTTCGCTGGCGCCAGCGGGCAGGCCGGCGGCGATGGCGGTGATGCGGTCGCCGATGATGCCGATGTCGGCAATGAAGGGGGCCGCGCCCGACCCATCGACAATGGTGCCGCCGCGGATGATGAGATCATGCATCGTCATGCTGCCGCATCGAACCAGATGGCGCCTTCGCGGCGCGTATCGACGTCCTGCGCACCGCGTACGCCCATTTTCGCCCGCGCCTCGGCCAGCGGCAGGTGCCAATAGTCCTCCATTCTGGCGAGAAACAGCGCATCGGATTGCTGCCCCACCGCCATGCCGCGCTGCATGCACTCGACAGCGGTTTCCCAGATTTGCGGATAATGCAGCAGGGTGCGAACGATGTAACGCATGGTGCCGAGCATCGACATGACGCTGATTTCGCCGGCGAGTTCCTTGTCATGGATATGTTTGTGAATGTTGGTCAGCCGGTACCAATAGGGGATGAGCTCGCCCATCGAATCAAAGCCGCCGCCGCACAATATGTGCTCGTAATCATGGGTCTGGCCCGATCGCAGGCTGAAGAATTCCCATTGCGTCTTCGGTTCGGCGAACGGCACGATCTGGACCTGGTAGTTTCCGGCGGTGGCAACGGCGTGATAGATGCCGCCGACGGTGCCGGGGGCGCAATCCTTCAGATCGGCCATGCTGTAGTCGGAGATGTGCCAGGCGTTGAACCAGTCATCCAGCGGCTTGTTGATCCGGCGTTCGGCGTGGAACATCGCTTCGATATGGTCGAAATCGCGCAAGCCGTTCAGGATACCGATCAGTTCGTGCATTTCGGCGGCGGCGGGAAAATCCGGGCCGTTGCGTTTCAGCGCGATCATCGCGATCCATTCGCGCAAGGGTGCGCAATTGAGGTATTTCGACGACGAAACCAGCACGCTGCTGTCGGTGCCAACCGGCATGACGCCGCGCAGCAGATAAGGCACATCATCCACAGCGAAATCTCCCCAAAACCTGTGCTTGCGCAAAATATAGCCTTATTCTATTCGCGTTCATAGGCCATAATGGCAATTCAGCCGCGAAATGCGCTGCAATGATGGGGAGAATGCCGTGACCAGTCCCAAGCCTGCACCCCGCGTCGCCATTGTCACCGGCGCCAGCCGCGGCGCCGGACGCGGCATCGCCATCGGCCTTGGGGAAAAGGGCATGACTGTCTATGTCACCGGCCGCACGCTCACCCCTGGCGCGGCGTTCGGCTGGGACGGCACGGTGCTGCCCGGCACGGTTGCTGAAACCGCGGCGGCGGTGACGGCGGCGGGCGGCCAGGGCATCGCCGTTGTGTGCGATCATGGAGACGACGCCCAGGTTGCGGCGCTGTTCGCGCAGGTGGCGGCCGAGCAGGGTCGGCTCGACATCCTCGTCAACAATGCAACCTATATCCATCACCAGCTCATCGAGAAAAAGCCATTCTGGGAGAAGGAACTCGATGCGGTCAACATCCTCGATGTCGGGCTGCGGTCGGCCTATGTCGCGTCCTGGCACGCGGCGCAGGTGATGGTGAAGCAGGGCAGTGGCCTGATCGGCTTTGGCTCCTCGTTCGGTGGCAGCTGTTACATGCACGGTCCGGCCTATGGCGCGCAAAAGGCCGGCATCGACAAGTTCGCGCACGACATGGAGCATGATTTGCGCGGCACCGGGGTGCGGACGGTCTCGATCTGGATGGGCCCGCTGCTGACCGAACGCGCCCTGATCGCGGCGAAAACCGCGCCCGATCAATATACCGGCTTCATGGCGATGGCGGAGAACCCGGAATTCACCGGCCATATCCTGTATGCCATCGCCAGCGACCCCAAGGGCGAGGAGATTTCCGGCCAGACGTTGATCGGCGCCGAGGTGGCGCATCGCTATGGCCTTGATGATCGCGGCAAGCAGCCGCCGTCCCACCGCGAGATGCTGGGGTCACCGCGCGAACCCAATCCGGCGGCGGTGTATTGACGATGACCGCTGTCGATCCCGTGCTTGCCGAACTGACGGCCCCGGGCGCGCCGTTCGCGATCACCACCGATGCCCGCGGCCGGCGCTTTGCCGCGGCCCTCGATGATCTTGATAAGCTGATTGAAACCGCGCACCGGCATGGCGATGCGACCTTTCTGGTCGAAGGCGACATGCGACTGACATTCACCGAAACCTTTGCCCGGCGCGACGCGCTGGCGGCACAGCTGGGCGTCGGCGTGGGGGACCGGGTGGCGATCGCCATGCGCAACGGTACCGCCTGGATCATCGCGGTGCTGGCGGTCATCCATAGCGGCGCCGTCGCCGTGCTGGTCAACAGTCGCAACGCTGGCGAGGAGATGCGCGCCGCGATTGACGATACCGATGTGGCGCTGGTTTTGGCTGATGCCGCGCGCGCCCGGTTGCTGCGCGATGCCGGCTATGGCGCTACGATCCTGCTAGCCGATGATTTCGCCGTCACCGGCAGCTTCACCCGCACCGCTCCGCCGGCGCAGCCCGACGACCCATGCGCCATCCTGTTCACATCGGGCACCACCGGGCGCAGCAAGGGCGCCGTGCTGACGCACCGCAACCTTGTCACCGGGTTGATGTGTGTCCAGCTTTCGGGCGCAATGGTGGTGCGCAACATTGCCGCGCAATATGGCATCACCCCGGACCAGGTAATGGCCGGCCGCCCCCAGCCGACATCACTGCTCGTCTTCCCGCTGTTCCATATCAGCGGACTGGGTGCCGGGCTTTTGTCGCAACTGCTGATCGGCGGCAAGATCGTCATCATGCCGCGCTGGGATGTCGCCGACGCATTGCAACTGATCGCCGCCGAAAAGGTCACCATGTTGTCGGCGGTGCCGACCATGCTGTGGGACTTGCTCAATCGCGCAGCGCTTGGCGACCATGATATTTCGTCGCTGACAAATGTCGCCAGCGGCGGCCAGGGCCTGCCGCTCAACCTGCTCGCGGCGGTGCAGGGGGCGATGCCACGCGCTTTTCTCGGCACCGGCTTCGGCCTGACCGAAACCGCCGGCGCCATCGCCATGGCCACGGGGCCCGATTTCCTGCGACAACCGGGCAGTTCGGGCCGGGTGCTGGCGCTCGCCGATGTGCGGGTGCACGGTGACGATGGCACGATCCTGCCGGCGGGCAGCACCGGCGAGATTGCGGTGCGCGGGCCGATGGTGATGGCCGGCTATTGGAACCGGCCGCAGGAAACCGCCGAAGTGCTCGATGCCCAAGGCTGGTTCCGCACCGGCGACATCGGCTATGTCGATGAGGAAGGCTATATTTTCATCGTCGACCGCAAGAAAGACATGGTCATTTCGGGCGGCGAGAATATTTATTGCGCCGAAGTCGAGCGGGTTATCGGGTCGCTGCTACAAGTCGCCGAAGTCGCGGCGTTCGGCCTGCCCGACGACCGGATGGGGGAACGGCTGGTGGCGGTGATCGTCGGCGATGGGCTGAGCGCGGACGCGGTCTGCGCCCATGTCGCGGCGCATCTGGCGGCGTATAAAACCCCGACCCAGATTGCCTTCAGCGCCGACCCGCTGCCGCGCAATGCCGTCGGCAAAATCGACAAGATTGCCCTGCGCGCCGCCTGGACGCAGCTGACCGGAGCCGCCTGATGACCAGCACCATGCCCAGCGATATCGGCATCATCGACTGCATGTTGGGCATCCCCGACACCGGCGACCGATCCGGCTGGTACGAAAGCTTCCGGCCGCTGCTCAAGGACGGCCAGAGCCGCGACCAGTTCAAGATGCCGGCGCAATACATGTTCAAGGATATTCCTGACACGGGTGCCGGCAAATCCACCCCTGCGGATTTCGTCCACTGGACGGTCGAGCAGATGGACCGGTTCAACATCAAGAAGGCGCTGGTCGGTTGCAACGAGGATGCCACCACCGAGGCGGCGCGGACTCTATATCCCGACCGGTTTTTCTTCGATGCGCCGTGCAACCCGAACAACGGCATGGACGAAGTGCGCCGCATCCGCCGGCTGCACCGTGACTATGGCATCAAGGCGATCAGCGTGTTCCCAGCGGGCACCGTGCCGCAGGTGGCGATCAACCACAAATACATGTTCCCGCTGTACGCGGTGGCCTGCGAACTCGACATTCCGATCCTGCTCAATGTCGGCATTCCCGGTCCGCGTATCCCGATGGAAACGCAAAAAGTCGAACATCTCGATGAAGTCTGCTGGTTTTTTCCCGACCTGAAAGTCGTGATGCGCCACGGTGCCGAACCCTGGGAGGCGCTGGCGGTCAAGCTGATGCTGAAATACCCCAACCTCTATTACTCGACGAGCGCCTTTGCGCCGAAACACTACCCGAAAGCGATCATCGATTACGCCAACACCCGCGGCGCCGACAAGATCATCTACGCCGGCTATTTCCCGATGGGGCTGAGCCTCGATCGCATCTTTGCCGATATGCCGGGCGTGCCGTTCAAGGCCGAAGTCTGGCCGAAATTCCTCGCCGGCAATGCCCAGAGACTCTTTGGACTGGAGGATTGAAATGACCGATCCGATCGTGGACGCACGCACCGCGCCTGTGGCGGTATGGCAGTTGCTGGCCGGCCTGAAGGGCGATGCGCTGAAGGAGTGGCGGCTGGCCGAAACGCGAGGGCGCGCTTCGGTTGCGGAGCGCAATCTTGACCTACCTTACCCGTTCGGCTGGTTCCCGGCGCTGCTGTCGGCCGAGCTGGCGGTGGGGGAGGTCAAGCCCTTGCGCTATTTCGGGCAGGAACTGGTCGTCTGGCGCGGTGAAGACGGCCAGGCCCGGATGCTCGACGCCTATTGCAAGCATCTCGGCGCCCATATGGGCCATGGCGGCAAGGTCGATGGCAACAACCTCGAATGCCCGTTCCACGCCTGGCGCTATGATGAACGCGGCGTGGTTGTCGACATCCCCTATGCCAAGGCGATTCCGCCGCAGGTCAAGCGGCCGTGTCCGCAGCAATGGCCGGTGGAAGAAGGCAATCGCTGGATCTGGTTCTGGTATCACCCCGAAGGTGCTGCCCCGCTCTGGCCGCTCCAGCACATCGCCGAAGCCAGCGACCCGGACTGGACCGACTATGACATCCAGGAATGGAATGTCTGGGGCAATATCCAGAACATGGCCGAAAACGGCGTCGATGCGGCGCATTTCAAATATGTCCACGGCACCGCGACCTTCCCCGATTACAAGATGAGCTGGGACGGCTTTGGCCGCAGCGCCAGCCTTGATGCCAAGATGGGTACGCCGCGCGGCGAAGTCGAAGGCACGATCACCACCGGGTCGATGGGGCCGGGCCAAAGCTGGACGCGCTTTACCGGTATTTCGGAAACGCTGTTGGTTGCCTGCATCACGCCGGTCGACAAGGACCATGTCAAGGTGCGCTTCTGCTTCACCCAGCCAAGGGCGCAGGCAGAAGGTGAAGGCGCTGGACTTGCCCGCGCTCTCATCCGCGACATCTGCAAGCAGTTCGACCAGGACAAGGTGATCTGGGATCGCCAGCGTTACCTGCCCGATGCGGTGATTTGCGACGGCGACGGCCCGATCGCGCAATTCCGGCGCTATTATGCGCAATTCTATGCCGATCGGACAGTCGAACCGCTGCGGCCGGTGACGGTGGCGCGATCGAAGTCCTGAGCTGCTACGGCCCGCAGTTGGCACAAAAACGCCGGAGCAGGTGACCCCTGCTCCGGCGCATTTGTTTCACCCGATCAGTATTTGAAACCGATCGTTGCGCCATAAGTGCGCGGCTCGCCGAATTCCGACACGGTGGTCGCGCCAACAAAGGCGAACGAGCCGAAGCTGACCGTCTTGTATTCCTTGTCGAACAGGTTCTTCGCCCATAGCCGGACAAAGACTTCGGCGTCGCCGCCCAGGCTGCGGGTCACGGTGGCGTTGGCATCAACGATGACCCGGCCGGGCAGGGTGCGGTTGTCGGCGACGTTCGACGATGTTTCGATCTCGCTCTGGTACGACATGTTGGCATGCATCCCGAGGCCCCAGTCGTCGGTCAGATCGGTGCGATAATCGACATTGGCAGCGAACGATGTGCGCGGCGCCGATGTCTGGTCGGGAATGAAGAATTGGGTGACGACCTGGCCGCGATCGTTGAGCACGTCGGCCTGAGTGGCACCCAGCGTGGCGCGCAGGAAGGCGCCGCTGACACCGACCGACAGTTCGCGAGTCACGGCGGCAGTCAGGTCATATTCGATGCCGTAATATTCATTGTCGTCGATGCCGATGAAATCGCGGTCACCGGCGGTGGAACCGGTCTGCACGCTGGCCTGATACTGGTTCAGCTTCATGTAGAAACCGGCGATGGAGGCGCTGACCCGATTGTCGAAGAACCGCCCCTTCAAACCGGCTTCGAAACTGTTGATGTTTTCAGGCTGGAAGCCGGCGGCGAAATTGATCGGGTTCGATGACCGCTGCGACGTGCCGCCGGATTTATAGCCCTGCACCCATTTCGCATAAAGGTTGAGCGAGTCGTCGACCTTGTAGGCGACCGTGACCGAGGGCGCGAAATCGTCGAACTTGCCCTTGTAGGTGGCGGCCTGGATGGTGCCGGTCTGCGCGCAGGCGCTAGGCGGCGGGAAGAAGCCCTGCGGCACGAAGAAGGCGCAGTTTGTCGGGGTGAAGCCGCCGAGCGCGGCGAACGAGAAGGAGCGTTCGTTGATGCGGGTGGCTTCGCGGTCGTCGTGCGAATAGCGGCCGCCGAGCGTGATGCTGAGCTGTTCGCCTTCGAAAGGTCGCACGGTGACTTCGCCGTACGCCGCATAGGATTTGTTGGCGATGGTGGTGAAGTTCGGCAGGATCAGCGGGCCGGAGCCGATGGCGCCGCTGATGATGTCAAGCTCGGCGCTGTCCGAATAGTAAAAGCCGCCGAAGACATAATCGAGGCTACCGGCCATGAAACCGGATTTGCCGATGGCCTGGAGTTCGATCGAATCGCTCTTGAAATCGAGGAAGTCGGTCGGTGCGGCAATGCCGTTGGGACCGATGCTGTTGAGCAGCGTGCCGACCGGCAGTTGCGGGATGAACGACTGGACGACGCGGGTGTTGACGAAGGCCTGGTGGACCGGAAGATTGTCGGAGAATTGGCGGTTGTCGATATCGCGGTGGCCATACAGGGCGCGCAAGGTCAGATTGTCGCTGGCTTCGAATTCGAGCGAGGCGGTGTGCGACATGTTGCGGCCGAAGTTCTGCGGGAATTCGCGAAACGCCGAAGCGCTGTCGGGCCGCTTGTCGGCAAATGGCGAGGGCACACTGAACTGGCTTTCAATGAAGGTCTGCAGCATGGCGAAGCCGCCGGTGCCCGGCACCGGCGAAGGTGCCGAAATCGGCAGGGCGGCGACGGCGCTGCCCTGGGTCGGCACGGTCAGTGTGCCGACATCCTTGTTCTTGGTATATTCAAAGGCATAGTCGAACGTCAGCCTTTCGACTGGGCGCAAGCGCACGGCGGCGCGAAACGCCTGGCGGCTGATCTCGGCGAAATCGCGGCCAAGGCCGGTGTTTTCCTGCAAACCGTCACGATCGTTGAACAGTCCGTTGAAGCGGAAGGCGAGCTTGTCGCTGACCGGCAGGTTGAGCGTCGCGGTGCCGCGCAGGGCGTTGTAATTGCCATAGCTGAGCTGGCCCTTGACATGGATGCCATCGAACTGCGGCTTGGTGGAAATGATGTTGATCGCGCCGCCGGTAGCGTTCCGACCATACAGCGTGCCTTGCGGCCCGCGCAGCACTTCGACGCGCTCGATATCGTCGGATTCAAACCCGGCGCCGACCGACGTGCCGACATAGATGCCATCAACGTAAAGCGCGACCGACGGGTCCTGCGTCAGTGACACGTCGTTCTGACCGATGCCGCGGATGAACAGGCGGACGGTATCGGAGCGGCCGTTGAAATTGTTGACGAACAGGTTGGGTACCTGACCGACGAAATCGCGCAGCTCGCTGATCTGGAAATCCGCGAGCTTTTCAGAGCCGAGCGCGGCAATCGAGATCGGCACGTCGATCGAGGCCTGCTCGCGTTTCTGGGCGGTGACAACGATCTCATTGACCGTCGGGCCGGTGTCGGCCGCAGCGAGGGTGGCCGGGGGCGCAGCCTGGCCAAGCGCCGGAGCCGCCGCAACGATTGCCAGGATCGAAACGCCAACAGAAAGCTGCGAAACGGTCATCAGATACCCTCCCCTGCGCACAACGCGCGAACACGCCCGATTGATCAGGTCACTGCGCGATAAGATGCCTTATAATTTACGCGATGCAAGTCACCTTTCATATCCGACCGCAGCATCGCGTATTGAATCCGCCTCATTTATGCGTTCCAGCGTGGCTCACGGTTGATTTGATGCCACTCGGTTTTCAACCGTTGCGCAAATGCAACATCACGCAGTGCAGCATAATGCTGCGCTGGTCTGGTGCAGCATGGTCAGGAGCGGACGCGGGAAAGCGTCTGTCGCAGGCTTGTCGTGTCCAATGGCCGTGCTGCGCTGAGGACGGCATGCCAGCGCCGCGCCAGCACGCTGCCGCGCCGGTCGGTTTCGGCAAGCCCCTGCAATTCGCGGCGGTGGCGTTCCAGCATTTCGGCGAGCATGGCGGCGCCCTGGTCCGACAATTTGTAGATGTCGGACGCATAGACCGCATCGGGCGCTGAAAAATCCATCGCCATGAACTGCGGCTTCATGCGCGCTTCGAACTGGGCGCGCATCGGGGCCTTGCGCCAGATGATGTTGCGCACGATGCGCGGCCGCACTCGCCCGCCGGGGAGCAGGTCGATGAGCGCCAGCTTGTCGAGCCGTGCCAGCGCCGCCTCGACCAAGGCCGGCGGCACGCCGAAATCATCGACGATATCCTGCCAGCGTTCGCCGCCCAGCGTGACGACAAAGACGAACGACAACAGGTCATCGTCGCGCAGCGCCTTTTCCTGCGCCAGCGTCAACTCTCGCGCCATGTGATCGGGTGCAGCATCGGCGACTTCGGCCAATTCGGCGAGGGTCAATCCGGCCAGTCCGGCAAGCTGCTCGAGCCGGTCTAGCGTCAGCCCCCGTCCGGCCAGCCAGCGCTTGATGCTGGCGGGTGCTACACCGCAATGCTGCGCAGCATCGGCGATTCGCACGCCGCGTTGTCGCAAGGCCCGGCGCAGCGCACCGCACAGCGCTGCGGACTGGCTGTTGTCGGTCTTTGGCATGGTCATCCGGCTTTCGTGTCGTCAGATTGGCGCTATTGGCTCATCAGATGCGCCCTTTGTCCAGTCGGGAGTGGTGGCGCGCGCCGCGCCGCCATAGACTTTGCCCCAGGATCCAAGAGTGCCGTCGCCTGACGCGGCACCGACCTGTGGGGAGAATATGATGAGCGATATCCTGATCAAGGGTGGCACGGTGGTCGATGGCACCGGCGCGCCCGGCTTTGCCGCCGATGTGCGCGTGCGCGGCGGCCTGATCGCCGAAGTGGGTGCGAACCTTGCGGCCCAGGGCGAGCGCATCGTCGACGCCACGGGTTGCTTCGTCACCCCGGGCTTCATCGAAAGCCACACCCATTATGACGCCTCGATGTGGTGGCAGCCCGATCTCGATCCGCTGCCCGGCTATGGCGCGACGACGATGATTCTCGGCAATTGCGGGTTCTCGATGGCGCCGCTGCACCCGGCGCAGGCGGTGAAGGACGAAGTCATCGGCATCTTCTCGTTCTTTGAAGATATCCCCGAAGGTCCGTTCAAGGAGAATGTGCCCTGGGACTGGTCGACCTGGTCCGAATATCGCAAGTCGTTTGAAAGCAACGTCAGCGTCCCGCTCAACTATGCCAGCCTGCTCGGCCATATCCCGCTGCGCCTCGCGGCGATGGGCATGGACGCCTGGGACCGCGCCGCAACTCCGGCCGAAGTGGCGAAAATGGCGGTCTTGCTCGACGATGCGCTCGCCGCCGGCGCGCTCGGCATGTCGGACAACATGCACGACCATGATGGCACCAACCGCCCGGTGCCATCGATGCTGGCAGACGATGCCGAATATGTTGCGCTGTTCGACGTGATGGAGCGTTACCCAGCTTCGGTTTACCAGGTCATCGTCGATACTTTCATGCGGATGACCGGACCGGCCAATATGGCGCGGCTGGAAAAACTGCTGACCGGGCGCAATATACGGGTGCAGGTGGCGGGTGGTATCCCGACGCTGGAATTCCAGAAGCCGATCTTGCCTGCGATGCGCGCCAGCCTCGAATCGATGCGCGCGTCGGGTGTCGATGTCTGGCCAGCCTATGCCCATGTTTCGCCGACCTCGACCCTCAGCCTTGTAAAGTCGCTGATCTTTGCCCAGTCGAACGATTATGTCTGGCACGAGGTCGTTCTCGCCGACGATCACGCCGAAAAGGCGCGGCTGCTGGCCGACCCGGACTGGCGGGCACGGGCGCGCGAAAGCTGGGACACCAACGCCTGGGATCATTCGCCGCTGAAGAACCCGCAGGAACTCTACCTGATCAATTCCGATAATGGCGTCGGCCCGGTCAACATCACTTTGAAGGCGTATGCCGACAGCCGCGGCCAGCACCGCAGTGATGCGATGGCGGACTGGATCCTCGCCAACGGTACCATGTCGACCGTGCACATGGCGCCGTTCCCCAAGGACGAGGAACTGACCATGATGCTGATGCATGACCCCAAATCGCTGGGCAATGTGTCGGATGCCGGGGCGCATCTGCAGATGCTCTGCGGCGGCGGCGAAAACGCGTTGCTGCTGACCAGCTATGTCCGCGACGACAAGAAGATGACGATCGAGCACGCCGTCCATGTGATGACGCAAAAGATCGCCACGCACTTCAATCTCGCCGATCGCGGCGTGATTGCGGTCGGCAAGCGCGCCGATATCGCGGTGTTCGACCTGAATGAAGTGCAGCGCCGCGAGATGATCAAGAAGTTCGATGTGCCCAACGGCAAGGGCGGCACGACCTGGCGGTTCACGCGCGAGGCGGCGCCGATGCGACTGACCCTCGTCAACGGCGAGCCGACGTTCGAAAATGGCGCCTATACGGGGGCGACGCCGGGTGAGTTCCTGGTGCCATCGCGTCCCGTTCTCGCGATGGCAGCCGAATAATGGCAACGCTCGCAGACGCCCCCGCAGAGAAGGTCTCAGCGGCCGATTTTGCCTATTTCAATGGCGAAAATGTCAAGGTCGAGACCAAATCCTCGGTGCTGGTCAGTAACTCGCCGTACCTCAACCACCCGCTGCTGCGGCAGTTGGTGGCGCAGGAGGTGCTGCGGCGCAACGGCAAGGACCTGCAATCGACGGCGTACATCCCCGAAGTCGCGCAGATCCTGCACGGTATCGAGGATACGCCGGCGGTCGATGCGCTGTTTGCCCGCGAACGCACGCTCAACCCGGATTTTGCGGCGTGGCTCGACCGGCGGCACCTTTCCAACTTTGTCGTCGATGATGTGGTGGGGTTCGCGCCGGGAACGCTAGGGGCGACGATCCATGATTTCCTGACCGGCAGCGGCTACCAGATCGATTATTTCTTCCAGGGTCTCGTGGTGAAGACCGACTATGATTACTACAAGAAGGAACGCGTCTTCACCCATGACATCGAACATATGGTCACCGGGCTGGAGACCGATTTTGCCTGCGAAACGGCGCTGCTCTGGGCCAACCTCGAATCCTTCTACAAGACCTTCTCGACCGAACTCGCCGCCGAATTAACGCGATTTTATAGCTGGCTGGCGACCAAGACCAATTTCAAGACCAACCTTTATTACCCCAAGGTGATGCCGGCCTATCTCGAATCGATCCGGCTTGGCATCGAAATGGGGCGGGCGTGGAAAAAGCCGCTGCTGATGGTGCCTTGGCGCGATCATCTCGACTGGACGATCGCCGATATCCGCGAGGAGTATAACATCATCGGCTCGCCGCCGTCGGGGCATTGGGCCTGGACGACCGCAGCATCGCGCGATTGATGCGCGGCCTATTGGGGAAGGCCATCGCCATCGCCGGCGGCGGGCGCGGTATTGGCGCTGCGACGGCGCGGCGGCTGGCTGCCGAAGGCGCGTCGGTCGTCATTGGTGATATCAGAGCAGAATGGGCGGTAGAAACCGCCGCCGCAATTCGCGCCGACGGCGGCCACGCGATCGGGCTGGGCGTCGATGGCACCAGCCCGGAATCGGTTGCGGCCTTCGTTGCGGCAACGCTGGCGGAATTCGGGCGGCTCGATGGTTTTCACGTCAACCTGGCCGGCGGCACGGTCGGCGATGTCGATGCGCTCAATTGTCCGCTCGATGTGTTCGACCGCGGCATCGCCATCAACTTGAAAAGCCATCTCATCTGCACTCAGGCGGCGCTGCCGGTCATGCTGGAACGCGGCGGCGGCGCGATGATCTATACCAGTTCGGGTGCCGCGAGCGGGGCCAGCGCCTGGCAGGCCGCCTATCCGATGGCCAAGAACGGTATCCATGCGCTGGTCCGCCATGTCGCCCAGCGTTGGGGCAAGCAGGGCATTCGCGCCAACGGCGTCGCACCGGGGCTGGTGCTGACCGAGGCGGTGCGTGAGCATATGACCGACGATCAGGTGAATGGCGCCGAAAAGCGCATTCCATCGACCCGGCTGGGGCATCCCGACGACATTGCCGGTGTTGTTGCCTTGCTGGCATCGGATGATGGGTTCTGGATCAACGGCCAGATCTTCCACGTCAACGGCGGCGCCCAGATGCGTGATTGAGCCAGCAACGCCGCGCAGCAACCCATGGATCGTGCTGGTCCTGCTGCTCGGCATCTCGATCCTCAGCTATGCCGACCGCTATCTGATCGCTGGCCTTGTCGGCCCGATCGAGGCGGATTTCGGCGTTGGCGACCGTTATATCGGTCTGCTCATGGGCCCGGCGTTCGCGGTAGTGTTCACCACGATGGGAGTGCCGCTGGCGCGCGCTGCCGATCGCCGCTCGCGCATCGCCATCATTTGCCTGGGCTGCCTGTTCTGGAGCCTGTTCACCACGCTGTCGGGACTGGCGACCGGGCCGGTGACGCTGGCGCTGGCGCGTATTGGGGTCGGCGTCGGCGAAGCGGCGTTCATGGCCCCGGCCTATTCGTTGCTGTCTGCCTATTTCCCGCCGGCGCGGCGCGGGTTGGCCTTCGCCGTTCTGGGCCTGGGGATTTATTTCGGTCAGATCATCGGCTTTGCCGCGGGGCCGGCGGTGGCCGCGCAGTGGGACTGGCACGCAGCCTTTTTCGTCATGGGTGTCCCCGGCATCATCATGGCGGGTGTCGCCTATGCCTATATCGGCGAGCCGCCACGCGTGCTTGTTGGCGCCGCCGCGCCACCGCTGCCGCTATGGCCGCTGGCAAAGCGGCTGGCAACGGCGCCCGGTTACCGGCTGGCGGTGCTTGGCATGGGGTTCGGCACGCTGTCGGGGGTGTCGTTCGGCATGTGGGGGCCGGCGCTGTTCACCCGCGCCTATGGCCTGTCGGCGCAGGAGGCGAACACCGCCTTCGGGCTGGCCTTCGGCTTGCCGGGGCTGTTCGGCACCTTGTTGTTCGGCGTGGTGGCGGACCGCTTGTTGAAACGCTCGCCGCAAGGCCCGATGCTTTTGGCGGCGGCGGCACTGCTGACAGCGACCCTGTGCATCTTTGCAGTCAACTGGTCGGCGGATTTCGCGCTCGCCAAGGTGCTGGCCATCCCCTCCGGGTTGCTAGGCGGCGGCTGGTCGATCGGCGTCATGGCGTCGCTGCAGAACATGTTGCCTGATCGCTTCCGGGCGACGGCGACGGCGCTGTTCATAATGGTCAGCACCTTCATCGGCCTCGTTATCGGGCCCTGGCTTGCCGGCGCGATCAGCGAAACCGTTGGCGGCGACGGCGCCCATGGCCTGCGCATCAGCCTGTCGGTGACGATTCTGCTCGGGGTGCCGGCGGCGTTGATGCTGTGGCGGTCGGCGCATCATCTCGACGCCGACCGCCGCGCGCTGGCCGGCTGATTCCTGGACGACGTAAGCAGGTGTCACCCCGGGCTTGACCCGGGGCCCAGTTGGTCTTTTGACACCGCGGTTCAAAAAGCTGGGCCCCGGGTCAAGCCCGGTGTGACTGCCGAGTACAAAGTTCGCCCCTTCACTTCACCCCTGCTTGGGCGCCCCCGGCATCGTCATGTAATAATGCCCTGCGTTGAGCCCACCATCGACCGACAATTCGGTGCCCATGCAATACCGCGCGTCGTCGGACGCCAGATAGGCCGCCGCGGCGCCGATATCGGCCGGGTCGCCGGCGCGCTGGGCCGGGTAGATGCGGAAACCCTTGTCATACTGCTCGCGCGGTACATTGGTCGGGTTCGACAATGGCGTGACGATGCCGCCGGGGTGGATGGAGTTGACCCGGATGCCGCGCGGCCCGAGTTCGAGCGCGCAGGCCTTGGTGAAGCCGCGCACCGCGAATTTGCTGGCGCAATAGGCGGTCAGCGAATTGGCGCCAGAAATGCCGTCGGCGCTGCTCATATTGATGATGCTGCCGCCGCCGGCGCGTTCCAACGCGGGAATGGCGGCTTGCGTGCCGAACATCGTGCCCATCAGGTTGATATCGATGATGCGGCGCATCTCGGCTTCGCTCAGGTCGTCGAGTTTCTTGAAGACGATGACGCCGGCATTGTTGACCAGCGTGTCGAGCTTGCCGAACTCCTCCTCCACGGCCGCGATCACCACCTCCCAGCCGGCGCGATCGGCGACATCCTGGCGGATGAAGCCGGCGTTGTTGCCCAGTTCATGCGCCAGCGCTTCGCCTTCGGTGACCAGCACATCGCTGATCATCACCTGCGCACCGTCGGCGATGAAGCGGCGCACAATGCCTTCGCCGATACCGCGCGCGCCGCCGGTGACGAGCGCCACCTTCCCAGCAAGTCTGTCCATCGATTCTCTCCCCTAGATTTGAACTATCGATAACGACTGGATTCCGCCGCAACAATGCGCAATTATCGATTCAAAGCGGCATTAAGCCGATAAACGCGAAAGAAAGCTGGTGGGGATGAACGCACTCTTTCCGGATGGCGCAGCGCTGGTGTTCGGCGCCAGCGGCGGTATCGGCGGCAAGGTGGCTGAGGTGCTTGCGGCCGATGGCAGCGATCTTGCGCTGGTTTACAACCGCAAGCAGGCGGCCGCCGAGACGGTCGCAGCGGTGGCGGCCGGCCTGGGTCGCAAGACCAGCGTGCACCGCGCCGATGTGACCGACCCCGCGGCGCTGACGGCGATGGTTGGCGAGGCAGTGGCGGCGCATGGCCGGATACACACGCTGGTATGGGCGGCAGGGCCGCTTGTCGAACAATTGTTCCTGGGCGAAACGCCAATCGACAAATGGCGCCATGCCTTTGAGGTGGAAGTGCATGGCCTGTTCAGCGCGGTGCAGGCGTTGCTGCCGCACTGGCGCGACGCAGGCGGCGGCAGCGTCGTCCATCTTGGGTCGGCCGGGCATCTGCGCTGGCCGGAAAAGGACGGCATGTCGGTGGCGCCCAAGGCGGCGAACGAAAGCTTTCTACGCGGCATCGCGCGCGAGGAAGGCAAAAATGGCATCCGCGCCAATTCGGTTCTGGTCGGCGTCATCGACGCCGGCATGTTCCATGAACTGACCGCACAAGGGGCGTTCCCGCAAAGCTGGATCGACGAGACGCAGAAGATGCTGGCGCTGAAACGCTGGGGCCAGCCCGAGGAAATCGGCTATGCCGTGTCGTATCTGGCATCCAGCCGCGCCGCCTATGTGACCGGCCAGCAGATCAATGTTTCGGGAGGGTTCGGCCTGTGAGTCTCAACCCCGCAATACCGCCGCTGCTCGAGTTGTTCGCGCCGCTGATGGCGATGGACTTCAACGCCATGTCGGCGGACCAGATGCGTGCCATCTTCGACCAGCCGGTATCGATCGGCCCCCCGATTGCCATGGCGAAAGTGGACGAGATCAGCATCGCGCTTCCCGGACGCACGCTGGCGGCGCGGCTGTATGTGCCGGAAAACGCGGGGGGCGGGCTGACATTATTCTATCACGGCGGCGGCTGGGTGCTTGGTACGCTGGCGACGCATGACGGGACAGCGCGGGCGCTGGCCAAAGCGAGCGGCCATGCCGTGCTGTCGGTGGGCTATCGGCTGGCGCCGGAACATCGCTATCCGGCGGCGGCTGATGACGGCTATGCGGCGCTGGCCTGGGCGGCGGCGAACGCAGCGACTTTGGGCATCGACCCGGCGCGGCTGGCGGTGGCGGGGGACAGTGCGGGGGGCAATATCGCCGCGGCCGCCGCGATCATGGCGCGCGACACCGGCGGACCAAAGCTGGTGCACCAGTTGCTGATCTATCCGGTGACCGATGCCAATTTCGGCACGAAGAGCTATGCTGATAATGGCGGCGGCAATTTCTTCCTGTCGACCGCGGCGATGCAATTCTACTGGGCTGCCTATCTGGGGGATATCGCCTCGCAGGATGCGCCGCTGGCGGCGGTGCTGCAGAGCGCCGACCTGTCGGGTCTGCCACCCGCGACCGTGGTGACGGCGGAGTATGACCCGTTGCGCGATGAAGGCCAGGCCTATGCGCGGCGGCTCGCCGAAGCCGGGGTGGCCGTCGATGCGCCACTGGCGCCGGGAATGATCCATGGTTTTTTCAGCATGGCCGAGATGATCCCGGCGGCGCAGGGCTGGATCGACCATGCCGGCGCCAATCTGGCGGCTGCGCTGGCATGAGCGACATTGCTGCCATGACGGCCCTAGGCCTGCGTTACGCGCGCGCTATCGATCGCTGCGATGCCGACCTGCTGCTGGCGATTTTCACCGCCGATGGCAGCGTCGGCAACACCGATACCACCGACCCGGATTTCATCGGGCATGATGCCTTGCGGCAGATGGTCGGCCAGGTCGATGCGATGTTCATCAAGACGCTGCACAAGGTCCACAACCAATTGATCGAGCATGTCCCGGGGACGGACAGCGCCAGCGGCGAGACCTATTGCACCGCCAGCCATGTGCTGCCGGCAAAGGCCGGCGGCTGGCAAGTCTTCGACATGGCGATCCGTTATCAGGACAGCTTCCGCAAGGAGGCCGGCGACTGGAAATTTGCCGCGCGCCGGCTGGAAGTGGAATGGGTCGAAATCCGCCCCATCCAGCCGTTCGATCGGTCGGTTTTTGCGCAGATTGCGCCATGAGCTACCCTCACGCGGAAGTCGAAGCCGCCATCAGCGGTCTGCGTGCCGCCTTTGTCGAGGCCGAGCGGCGCAACACATGGGCGTGGATTGCCGATGCATTCTATCACGCCGATGCGACCTACGAATGCCCCTATGGCGGCGTCATGCCGGTGTTTGCGCGCAGCCGCGACGAGATCCGCGCGACGCATTATGGCCGCGACATGGATGTCGGCTCTGGCTGGGCCGGCTGGAGCTTTCCGATCACCGATTTTGCCATCAATGGCGACCGCATCTACAGTCGCTGGGTCAATCGCGGGCCGGGGCTGCGGGCCGATGGCAGCCATTACGAAACGCACGGCGTCAGCTTCATCACCTATGGCGGCGATGGCAAGTTTTCATCGCAGATCGACCTGTTCGACATCACGCATCAGATGAAGCTGTGCGACGAATTGCAGGCGGCGGGCTTGCTGCACCCGGCACTGGCGCGGGACTGGGTGGCGCCGATGAAGCGGCGGTTGCTCGATGCGCTGGGCCAGGGAATAGCACCGGCATGACGGCACTGGCCGACAGGGTGGTGTTCATCACCGGCGCCGCCTCCGGGATCGGGCTGGCAACAGCGCGGGCGGTGCGCGCCGGTGGCGGCATCGTCATCGCGGCGGATCTGGGCGATGCTGCCGATACGGCGACGGCGATCGGGCTGGGCAACGGTGATACCGCGATCCAGCTCGATGTACGCGATGCAGCAGCGGTCGATGCCGCGGTCGCCGACACGCTGGCGCGGCATGGCCGCATCGACGGTTTGGTCGCCAGCGCCGGGGTTTCGGTACCCGGCGCGGTGACGCAGATGGCCATCGCCGATTGGGACCGGGCGCTGGCGGTCAATCTGACCGGCACGATGCTTTGCGCTCGTGCGGTGCTGCCCGGCATGGTTGCGGCGGGCGGCGGTGCGATCGTCACCGTTGCGAGCATTTTTGGCATGACCGGCGGGCAGGGCAACACGCCGTACAATGTGGCAAAAGGCGGCGTATTGCAGCTGACCCGATCGATGGCGGCGGATTATGGCGGTGCCGGTGTGCGGGTGAACGCGGTCAGCCCCGGTTACATCGCCACGCCGATGACCAGTGCCATTCCCGAACCGGTGCACTCGGCCTTTGCCGGCATGCACCTGCTCGGCCGGCCTGGGCAGCCGGAGGAAGTCGCTGCGGTCATTGTCTTCCTGCTGTCCGACGCCGCGTCCTTTGTCACCGGGGCCAATATACCGGTTGACGGTGGCTTTAGCGCAGCGCAGTTGATTCCGATTGCACAGGGGTAACACGACCGAAATGTCCGCCGATTTTGCTCTGGACGACGTCGATCGCGGCATCGTCGCCCAGTTACGCGCCAACGGTCGCGCCACCAACCAGCAGATTGCCGATCGGCTCGGGTTGACCGGCGCCACCGTATCGGCGCGCATCCGCCGCATGGAGGACGCCAACCAGTTGCGTGTCGTCGCCGTGTCGGACTTTGCCGCGCATGGTTATAATGTGCTGATCGAGATCGCCATCGAGGTCGATGGCCGCCCCGCCGCCGATGTGGCGGAAGACCTGTGCGCGCTGCCCGAAGTGTTTGCGGCGCATCTCGTTACTGGCCGATACGATATCGATATTCTTGTCGTCCTGCATGATTTTGACGAAATCCAGACGCTGATGCTCGATCGCCTGGCCAAGATCGAAGGTATCAGCTCGATCACGCCGGCCATCGCTGTCGATGTCGTCAAGTACAAGTTCGACGTGGCCCCCATCGCCACCCGTGAGGCCCTGTGAGCACACCGCAACTCGACGCCGTCGATCGCCAGCTGATCGAAATCCTGTCGCAGGATGCCCGCGTCAGCAATCGCAAGATCGCCACCGACCTGGGCGTGACCGAAGGCACGGTGCGCGGCCGTATAAAGCGGCTTCAGCAGGACCGGCTGATCGCCTTTACCGCCATCACCAGCTTCCAGATGGAGGACCCGACCAAGCTCGCCTTCATCGGCATCCAGGCTGATATCCAGGACGTTCAGGCGATCGCCCGGCAGATCGCCGACCTGCCGTCGATCAATGCCGTGATCATTACGATGGGCCGGTTTACCATCCTCGCGGTTTGCCTGTTCAGCGAGCTGGATACGCTCCACGACGTGGCGTCGAACCAGATTCTGAGCATCCCTGGCGTCCACCACATCGAAACATCGATTGCGGTGAAGACGTTGAAATACAACCCGCGCATCGCCCGCATCACCGACGCCGACCATAGTATTGATAACGGCGACTGAGCCTCAGGGCCGCGCCAGCAGCCGGTAAGACGGATCCTCCGGCCCGGCGACGCCGACCATCGACCCGGCGACCATCGGATGCTCCATGGCGATGATCGACGGGTCCCAGACATGCGCCCAATCGGCGACGATGGCGCGTCGGGCGAATTTCCAGCCCGTCGAGTCACGCACATATTCGTCGAGATAGCGGCCGCCGACCAGCACATCGAAGTGGCCGTTCGGGCCGTTCACCCGGTGCATGGCGAGCACATAGACTTCGCCTTCGCCGCGGTCGCCGGTGACGGTGATACGGTGGGTGGTGATGTTATGGTGCAATATGTCGATACCGGCCTGGATGGCAGGCAGGCGATCGATGAAATCCAGCGCCAGGCCGGTGAAGAAGGCGCCATGGTCCTCGGTGGCATCATCCCGGTACAGGCTGCGCATCAGCGCCATGTCCTTGCGGTCCGCGGCGCGGCAATAGGCGATGGCAAGATCGCGGATGGCGTCCTTGTCGAGCAATGTCTGCAAGCGGGGGTCCATGCCGGGCTCCGTTGAATTTCGCGTAGATTTGTTTCTCTGATTTTACGCAATTCGACTAAGTATGAACGCCTAGTGGCGATTTTCCAACGGTTTTGCTTGCCAATGATGTTGCACAAGGCGTATTAAGTCGCCATCGCTATCAACGGGAATCGCGCCATGGCAACGTCGGCAGACTATGGGTTGGGGGAATTCGCCTTTCCGCGCGGCTGGTTCATGGTCGCCGCCTCCGACGAGCTCGCCGACAAGGCGCTGTCGGTGCGTTATTTCGGGCAGGATATGGTGCTGTATCGCGGCCAGAGCGGCCGGGTGTTCCTGGTCGAGGCCTATTGCCCGCACATGGGCACGCACCTGGCGAAGAACACCACGTCGTACATCATGCGCGACAATGAACATATCCAGGGCGACAATATCCGCTGCCCCTACCATGGCTGGCGGTTCGGTCCGGATGGCCGCTGCAACGAGATTCCCTATTCACCGGCGCCGATTCCCAAGGCGGCGTGCCTGAAAAGCTGGCCGATCAAGGAACGCGCCGGCTGTATCTGGATGTGGCACGACCCAGAAGCCGGCGAACCGGATTATGACGTGCCGCCGTTCGAAAACTGGGACAATCCGCAATGGGTGCAGTGGAAGATCGATCAGCTCGGCATCCTGAACAGCCATTCGCAGGAAATCCTCGA
>JBMOGO010000002.1:0-77041 GCA_049318305.1 Polymorphobacter sp. | reverse complement strand
CTGCCGAATTCAGAGATCACCAGCACCGTCGTGCGCTTCCATTCGACAGGCCCGATTTCGGCGGCAAAGCCGGCCAGCCCGCGGCCCAGCACGCCAAGATGAAAATCCAGCCCGCCGCGCTGTGCGACGTGCGTGTCCCAGCCGCCCACATCGGCAAAGCACAAATTGGGTCGCCCGCGCATGACCTTACCGATTTGCCGAGCTGCCAGTTCAAAACCGCTGGCAGCAATCGCGCCCTTGCCCGATGTCGCCATTTCAGTGGCCAGCGCTTCGGATACCATCTTCTGGGAGGCAAAGCCTGCCTCCACCTGCGCCCCGAGTTGCTTGTCGCGCGCATACATGCCGGACAACAGCGCGGCGTGGCGCGGGTTGGTCTTGGCGGCGCGATCGGCCGGCGGCACATTCGGCACGGCAATCGGTCCGCGAAACGCCAGCGGTAATTGCTTGGTAAAGGCCAGCGCGCTCGCCCCCGACAATTCGGCTGCCAGGCGGTTCATGAAACCGCTCGGCGCCGCCGGGCGCGCACCGGGGGCCTGACCATATTCAACGAGGTCCTGGGTCGCGAAATGGCTGCGCGACAGATCGTGCGTGCCTGCGAACGGAATGAAGGCGAGCTCTCCCTTTTTCCAGAACGGCAGCAGTGACGGCGCCAGCACCGGGTTGAGCCCCCAATTGCCATCCAGGCCGATCGCCGCGCCAGTACCAGAGCGCGGAATCGCCAGCGTGGGTCGCGATTCGGCGTAGAAACTGCTGTTGGGCACCAGCACGCTGGCGCTGTCATAGGCACCGCGCAGGAACAGCACGAGCAGCCGCGGCGCAGAAACCGGCGCGGCAAAAAGCCGGGCGCTGGTCGACATCGACCCACCGATTGCCGCCGCAAGCAGCGTGCGTCGATCGATGGAAAAGCCCGTCATCGCCGCATGAACTCCGGCGAAGACAGGAAAAGGCTGTTCCATTCGCTATCGCGGCGCGCCGCAGAAAGCGCCGTCAGCGTGTCAGGCGCCAGCTTTGCATGGATGCCGGTTGCAGCGAGCGTTGCCTTTATCGGCGGTGCTTCGGCCGGCGGCATTGACCCGTCGGGCGCGGTAAACAACCGCCGGCCGCCGCCGCCAATCATCGTGGCAATGTTGAAACGTGTCGCCAATTGCCCGGAGCTGTTCCATTCCGCCGCATCGAGCGAAAACCCGTCGGGCGTCACCCGCGTAAATCGCGCCTGCCCCAGCATCGCCAGCATTTGGGCGGCAATCCGCGGCTTGGCGATGATGCGGCCATCAAAACCCAGGCGCAGCGCCGAAAGCACATAATGCTGCGGGTCCTTGTAGAGCGTGCCCAGCGAGGCGGTGAACTCCGGCGACGCAATCATGGTACGCAGCACCGCCGAAATATCTCCATCGGTCGCCTGGAACGTTCCGGCCATCCGGTCGACCAGCGCCGGCGGCGGCACATCGGCGACCATATAGCGGGCGATTTTTAGCGAGATGCGTTGCGCCGTCGCGGGGTGGCGGCACAGACGCACCGTCGCCTCCGAAATCTCGGCGTAACCCTGCGACTTGATCGGGGCGCCGAGCAGCGTCTTGCGGCCGGTGTCGTGCAACGCCGGATCAAAGACGAACAGGCCATCGCGAAAACCACCGGCTGGCGCGGGCGCCGGCGGCCATCCGCTCAGATCGGCGCGCGCCCCGGTCAGGATGCGCGCCAGTTCCTGCACATCCTTTTGCGAATAGCCCGACCCCACACCCATGGTGTGCAGCTCCATCAACTCGCGGGCGTAGTTTTCGTTGATCTTGTCGGCAGTATTGGCCTGGTTACCGAGATAGAACAGCATCGCCGGGTGTCGCAGCGTGGCATCGACCAGATCGCAGAACCGCCCCAGCGCGCGCGGCCGGATGGTCAACTCTTCATAGTCTCGCACCATCGTCGGCAGTGGCGGATTAGCGATGCGCACGTTGAAATGGTTGAACCAGAACCAGGTCATCTGCTCGCGCAACTGGTCGGGTGAATAGACATCGCGCAGCAGTGATCGCTCATCCGACTGGTAGATGAATTCGCGGTTGGCGAGCTGCGTCGGCACCAGCAAAGCCCGACGCTGTTGCGGGTCCTTGACGGCAAAGGCTGTCACCCTGTCGGCTTCGACTTTCGTTGCGAGCTCGCCCATTGAAGCTTGCGCGATCGGCATCGCATCGAGCACCGCCTGCACCGGCGCCGGCAGCGCGATCGGCCGCGACGGCGCGAACTGCGCATCGATCCAGGCCTGACGCCCAAGCTTTTGAAAACGCGTTACCTCAGACGCGTTGGCGCCCCAGGTCAGCCGGTCGATAAGACGAAAATCCTGCTCAGAAACCGGCTCTGACGGTAGCGCCGCCTCGGTTTGTGAACAGGCAGAGGTCAGCAGGGCAACAACAGCGACCAGCGGCGTCAACGCGCGTGAGAGACCGCCAGTCATGGCTAGTCGATCCGGTCGAGAGCGGCGGCGATGCTGCCGACCATCGTGTCGATCTGTTCCTCCTCGATGATCAACGGCGGCGACAGCGCGATGATGTCGCCCGTCGCGCGGACCAATAGCCCGGTATCGAACAACAACCTGAACGCCTCCATCGCGCGCGCGCCGGGCGCGCCGGGGCGCGGCGCCAGTTCGATGCCGGCAACCAACCCCAGGTTGCGAATGTCAATGACATGCCGGGCGCCGGCGAGTTGGTGCACAGCCGCCTCCCAGCACAGTTCCAGCCCGCGGGCGCGCTCGAACAATGCTTCGTCGCAGTAGAGATCGAGCGTGGCGAGCGCTGCGGCACAGGCCAGCGGATGTGCCGAATAGGTATAGCCGTGGAACAACTCGATACCCGCCGCATCGGCCATGGCGCCGGTGACCGTGTCATAGATTTCACGGCGGCAGGCGACAGCGCCCATCGGTACGGCGGCATTGGTGATACCCTTGGCCAGCGTGATCATGTCGGGCGTGACGCCAAAGCGTTCCGCCGCTGTCGCCGCGCCCAGCCGGCCGAATGCTGTGATGACTTCGTCGAAGATCAGCAGGATGCCATGACGGGTGCAGATCTCGCGGAGCCGTTCCAGATAGCCCCTGGGCGGCACCAGCACGCCGGTGGAGCCCGCCATCGGTTCGACAATCACGGCTGCAATCGTATCGGCACCGTGCAGATTGACTCGCCCCTCCAACGCATCGGCGAGATTGGCGCCGTGTTCGGGCTGGCCGCGCGTGAAGGCGTTGCGGGCCAAATCATGCGTGTGCGGCAAATGATCTGTCCCCGGCAGGCCGGGGCCAAAGGTTCGGCGGTTGGTGACGATGCCGCCCACCGAAATACCGCCGAAGCCGACGCCGTGGTAACCGCGTTCGCGGCCGATCAGACGAGTACGCGTGCCCTGCCCGCGGACCCGGTGATAGGCGAGCGCGATCTTGAGCGCAGTATCGACCGCCTCAGAGCCGGAATTGGCGAAGAAGATGCGGTCGAGATCGGCCGGCATGATACCGCCAATGCGCGCAGCCAGTTTGAACGCCAGCGGATGCCCAAGGTTGAAGGTCGGCGCGAAATCGAGCAGCCCTGCCTGTTCGCGGATGGCAGCGACGATCGGTTCACGACCATGCCCGGCATTGACGCACCACAGGCCAGCCGTGCCATCGAGCAGGCGGCGACCCTCCGGCGTGTAGTAATACATGCCCTTCGCCGATGCGAGCAGCCGCGGGTTCGATTTGAAATAGCGGTTGTCGGAAAACGGCATCCAGAACGCATCGAGGTCGTTCGGCGGCGATTGCGATGGCGTCTGCAATGGGTCTTGCAACATGCGGGCCTCGTCCAGTCACGCGAGAATTGCTCAGCATGGTCAAAGCATGGTGCTGAAGCCAGCGCAACAACTTCGCGGCGAACCGGGCACTACAACGGGTGTGACAACGGCAATCAGCATCCAGCCGACAAACAAAAAAAGGGGCCGCTCCCTAAGGAGCGGCCCCGATTTTAGCGAAAAGGTGTCCGGCTTACTGCGGAGTGCAGGGGCCGGTTGCCTGGACAGGCGCACCGCTGAAGGTGATTTCCACGCGCCGGTTCTGCGGCTCGCGAACACCATCGGCCGTATCGACCAGCGGACGGCTTTCACCAAAGGCTTCGGTAACGATCGAACCATCGGGCACGCCCTTGGTCGCCAGATAGGCCTTAACGGCATCGGCGCGGCGCTGCGACAGACGAACGTTATAGTCGTCCTTGCCCGACTTGTCGGCGTGACCGGCAAGCTGAACGCTGGTCTGGCCAGTTGCAGCATACTGCTCGGCGGCTCGGTCGAGGATCGCGGCGGCTTCAGCCGTGATAAGCGACTTGTCCCAATCGAAGAACACCAGGAACGGACCCGGGGTCACTGCGGCGGGCGGGCACGGCGGCAACGGAGCCGGGGCCGGCGGAGCAGGCGGCGGCGGAGGCGGCGGTGCGATTTCGGGTTCGAAGAAGTTGTATGCGAGCGTCAGCATCAAGCTGTGGCTGCGATACCGCGTCGACGTTGCGAGACCGTTGGTGGTAAACGTATCGACGTTCGGCACGGTGAAGAAACGATACTTCAGGCCGAGATCGACATGATCGGTGAGCGGCTTGTAGACGCCGGCGAGGATCTGATACGCAAAACCGGTATCGGAATCGTCGTTGAACGCCGGGCCGAACTTCGCCGTCTGGTAGATGTGGTGCTGAACGCGGGCGATACCTGCGCCGCCGCCGACATAGGCGCCGAAGTCGCGATCCTGACCACCGAAATCGAACAGACCGTTGGCCATGAACGAAAGCACGCGGGCATTACCATCGGCCGCCGTCGAATTGACGCCCAGCGCCGGAACGCGGGTACCGCCGACATTGAAACCCGTCGAAATCGGGATCGCCGGGATCGCCTGTTCGATCGTCGTGGTGTCGAGGTTGTTGTCCTTGTAGGCGACTTCGAATTCAGCGCGGAACATGCCGAAATCATAACCGATGTTGCCACCGACATCGTAACCGATCTCGTGCTTCGCGCGGATGCCGTCTTCAACGACGACAACGGGGGTGCCCGGACGCGTGATGTCGAACAACTGGTTCTGCACCAGGTTGGCGCCGCCTTCGAGGCCGACATACCAGGACTTGTCGCGCGCCAAGGCCGGGCCAGCCAGTGCGGTGGTGGTCAGCGCGAGCGCCATTGCGAATTTGCGCATTGTCATCCCCTTCATACTCCGTTTTGTGTATCGAACTGCCTGAACGCTCTAACCCAGCAGAATGGACAAGGGCAAGTGGCGATTGCAGCCGTTCGTTGCAATAAAGACACAGTCGGGGGAGGAATTCCGCGATTTGCGGCAGGGTTTTACATTATATTGACAGTCCCTGGTCGCGGAGCAACGCCAGAATGGCAGCGATGCTGGATCGCGCTTCGACATCGACCACGGTGCCGCCCGACGCTGCGGCAATAGCCGCAGGCGCCGAGCCCAGCACCTGGTGCCCGCCAATCCGCAACGCGGTCACCGGCCAGCCGCCAACCGACCAGCCCAGATCGAACACCGCAAAGCTCGCTTCATCGATGATCCAGGCGAGACAGCCCCGCCCAGGCGTGTCGAACGTCCAGCCATGGCCATCGAACAGTGCCAACTGGTCCGCCTTGCCGGCCCAGGGCCCCGTTGCGCCGGGTGCAACGATGTAACTGTCCCCGGCAGCCGGGATCGCCGGCGGCACTGTCAGGCCGCGTGTCAGCACGGCCGGATGCAATTGGCGGTCGATAGTGATCAACGCCTCGTTGTGGGTCACTTCCTTCTGCGCCTGGCCCATGGCCAGCAACGGCAGCCGGTGTCGCAAAGTTTCATCCATTGCGTGCTCCATCATGTTGGAAATCGGATAGTTTCAGACGAGCGCTAGGGTCGCCGTTGTCGGCGTGCCGGGGCCGACGGCGTCGCTCAATTGCCGCACAGTGACGCGCAACGTCGATCCGCCGCCATCGGTAATCCGGTCTGCCGCCGCATAGGCAAAACAGGGCTCGGTCACCGTCTCCGAGCGCACCGCATCGCCATCCAGCGCGATGTCGACGCGATAGGCCTCGCGGGCCTCGCCAAGCGGCGCATCGACAAAATCCGACCAGCCGAAACCTGTCCGACTCCGGCGTACCCAGCGCGCGATGATGTCGTCGCCGCTCCGGAACAACCGGAGATGGGCCGGCGACAGCGGTCGCAGGGCTCGCCCACCGACCAACCCGACCAGCGGCGGCGTATCGGCGTCACCTGCACCCTCAGCCCGCACCCGCAGTGACCGACCCAGCGCCTCCAGCGGTGGATCGAACGGCAGCAATGCATTGGGATCCAGCAGCACGAACCGCTCCCCGGCGGCATGGCCCACCACCGCCGCTTCGGTGCCGCGCCGCCCGCGCAGAAGCCCCGATAGACGAAACCGCCGCGCCCCAAGCGGTTCCGCCACCGCGAACTGCACCAGTTCATCGCCGATCAACGCCAAATTGCCCCCGGCCAGCACCGCCGATGCCGGCCGCCCCTCCAGCCACATCGCGTCGGACAGCAGGTGGATATCGACACTGGCGAAACGGTCCCAGCCGGCCACCGCGCCCGTGCCAAGCGCCGTCAGCGCCGTTCCCTGCACCGTCGCCGGCGCCGCAACGCCGATGCCGGCATAGCTGACGCCATCATCGCTGCTCACCGCGACGCCGGCCCGGCGCCAGCCTGCCGACGCCCCGGCCGCTGCCACCCACTGCCGCGGGCCGGTGACGACACCGCCGGGCAACGGCGGCAGGTCGAGCAAATGCAGCACCGTCGCGCCGGCCGGCACCGCAGTGTCGGCCAGCGCGCGGCCGCCATCCCCTGTCGCTGCTGCGGACGTACCGGTAACGCAGCGTTCCAGATCGATCGCGACGACAAAGCGTTCGAACCGCGCCTCGCGCACCCGCCACACGGTGGTGTCGCCGGGCAACCGCAACTGCATCCCCGGCATGATACCGAGATGCCGCCAGGGCAGTTGCACGCTGGTCAGCACACGCCCGGCATTGACGCGCGCCAACAAATCGGTGGCAAGTTGCTTGGCCTGGTCCGGCGCCATTGCACACGCCACGCCGTAATGGTCTGCGCCTGCGCCCTGGCCACGGCGGGCGCGTTGCAGACCGGGCTGATAATCCCGACCTACGTCGTGATAGGCGACCTCCACCGTATCGCTTCGCGACTCGCCGCCCAGCCGCCGGCGCCGTTCTGCTGCGGGAGCGACGCCGCTGGCCCGCGCCCGGCACTCGTCCGCGTCGATAACGACAGCGTCGTCACCGCGCCCGGCTACGCACAGGCCGTCCGCAGTCAGCACCGACGCATCGCTGATCGCCAGCAACGATGCCACGGCGTCGCCAATGCTGCCGCTCTGCCCGGCAAAATGCCCCGCGATCGCCGGAAACACGCCCGACACCCGTGCCATCGCCCGGCCTTCGCTGTACATCAATGCCGCCATCGCCCTGCCGATGTCATGGTCACCGCCCGCATCGGCGATGATCTCGAAGGTCAGATTGGGAATGCGGTTGCCATAATCGGCCAGCGGCAGGTCTTCGAATACCGCATAGGCCAGCCCGCGATAGGCCGGCGCGCCGCTTTCGCCTTCGGCAGCGACGATCAACGGGTCCGCTGCCTGGCCTTCGCCGCCGCGGTGCAGCCGCATGGTGACCGGTGCCACAAAGGCACCGGCGGCATCGCGGATCAGCGTGCCATCGGCCCAGATCCGCCCTATATCGACAATCGCGCGCCCCACCAGGCCGACCGCGAAGGAGGCGGAATAGCTGTAGTTGGTGGTTGCGCCGCCGCGCTTGCCGCCGCTGCTGCGGCTCGCTTCAGCGATGCCGCTGGTCCAGACCAGGTTGCCGGCGACACGCATCCGCCCGCTCACCACCGGAATCGGCTCACCATAGGCGGCGCTTTGCACCTCAAGATTGGCCATGCGGCCAACCTCATGCGGGCGGCCACCGCCCAGGACGCTGCGATCGACAATGCCGCCGACCGCCGTGCCGATGATGCCGCCCAGCGGCCCGCCGAACACCCGGCCGACCGTGCCCAGAACGAGAGTTGCCATAGTTCAATACGCTCCCGGCAGGCGCTGCGCGCCTGTAACTGTTAGTCGATCGCCGCTTCGCGGCAGGCGCTGCGCGGCTATACCTGTTAGTCGTTCGCCGCTTCGCGGCAGGCGCCACGCGCCGATAATCGCCCAACCGCTGTCGATCGGCCCCTCGACGACCCGGCCCAATCCGGCATGGGCGTGGACGACGCCCTCGGGTGTGGCAACGGCGAGATGGCGGTGGCGTCGGTCAGGCGCCAGCACCAGTATGTCGCCCGGCGATGGCAGTTGCACCGGCACACACCCATGCGCGGCCAGCACCGCCAGCAGCAGCCCGGCATGATCGCCGCCCAGGGCATAGGCGGGCACCGCCGCCACGACGCCCGCTGCTGCTGCTGCCACCAGCACCACGCCGACACAGTCCAGCCCCAGCCCCGGCACGCGCCCCTGGGCGCGGAACCGCGTGCCGACACAGGCGCGCACGGCGGCGACGATACGATCCGCCAGCATCACAGGCCACCAAAGCGGGTCAACACGTCATTGCCCGGCACATGCGGCTCGCCGCGAAAATTCTCGCCATTGCCAAAGCGCGTCACACAGGTGGCAAAGCGCTTGTCACAGCCCTGGCGCAGTTCCACCGCCGTGCCGATGGGCAGCGCGAGCGGCTCGTCCAGACGCAGACGCGCACCCTCGGCCGCCAGCAACTGTCGTTCCAGCCCGGCCGCGACGCCCGCCAGCACGCGCACCGATCCGGCGACGAAATCTGCGCCCGCTTCGATGCCGGCCACTTCCAGAAATTCGCCATCGCCGGCGACCACCGCCGTGCGCACCACCCGGCCGCGCATCGCCACGCGGCAGCGCCAGTCACCCAGTTCCGCCCGGCATTCGGGCGAATAGGTTTCGATTCGCCCGACATCGAATGCCGCTGTCGGCCCGCGCAGGCTGGCGACAAAACCGGCATCCGGGCCGGTGCCGGCCTCGACAGTGCCGAGCGTGCCGCGCGCCAGACGCTGACGCCCGGCATCGGGGTTGCGCCAATCCACCAGGAACAGTTGCACTGCCGCGCCATCATAGCGGCCAGCGGCGAGGTCGGCGCCGGTGATGACATCGGCGCTGAGCGCCCCGGCGACTTCCATCGTGTCGACCGCCAGGTCATCGCTGCTGACCACCGCGGACGGTGCCATGCCGGGCGCACTGGCAAAGCGCATGCCGCCGATGACCAGCGGCCGGTCATGGGTCGTGAAGCCCAGCGCGACGCCATCGCGGCGAATGACCTGCCAGCATGTCGCCAGCAGGGTCAGGTCCGCCGTCAGCGTCGCGCCGAGCGGTGTTTCTGCGCCTGCCATGCTCAAGCCTCCCGCACTTCGACCAGCGGCACCGATGGCAGGTCGCCCGCCCGCCAGCCGGCGAGCGAGACATCGATGCGATCGGCGGCAAAGCGCACCGGCACATCAAAATCATAGCCCGCCGTCACCACCATGCCCGCTGCCGGTGCCACGACGAAATCGACATGGCCGCCATCGCCAAGGCTCCAGCCGCTGGTCATGACCACCCCGCCGGCCGCGACGCGCACACTGCCCGCGACAGGCCGGGTGATGCGCCGCGTCTGCGGGTCGGCGGCGTCGCCATAATGCTTGACCAGCTTGAACCGCGTCGCGCCGCCGTCGCCGATGCCGAGCCGCTGGTCGGTTGCCGTCACCGCAGCGCCGGGCGCTGCCGAGCTGCGATCAAGCGGGTCGCTGAACCGGAAACCATGCGCCTGCCCCCGCCGCGCCCGGAAAAAGCCGATCAGTGCGACGAGATCTGCCTCCGACCGCACGCCGACCCCGGCGTCATAATAAAGCCGCGCATCTGCCCATTGGCTATTGCGCTGTTCATGCCCCGACCCGGTGACGACGACTTGCGTCGAAAACTCCGGGCCGCAGGCGGCGCCATAGCCCAGTTGCAAGGGGAACAGCACATCGTGAAACGCCGCCATTTCGGTCTCCCCCGTATCGATGCTGGTGATGTCGAACACCGTGAACCCGTCGCGCGCCACCTGCGGCCAGGCCCAGACAAAGGTGTCGGTGAGCCCGCGTTGCAGCCCGGCCGCAGCGGCCGTCGCAATCGGCTGCCAATCGACGTCGGTGACGGCAAATCCCGAAAAATAATGCTGGCGCGCCAGTGGGTAGCCGAGCCGATCGCTGATCGCCGCGCGCGCTCGCGCCTGGCCGCCGGCATCACCGCGCGTCACAAAATCATAGTCTTCAAGCTGGAGCACATCGAACGCCGGGTGCGCCCATTGCCCCGGCATATTGGCGCGGATCAACTCAGGTGCCGCCGCGTCGAGCACCTGCGGCGCATAGAAGAGCAGCAGCGTCTCCGCCGACGGGGCCACCGCCAGCACGGCATCGCGCAGCGCCAGCGTCGCCCGTCCGAGCAGGCCGCCACACCAATCCAGAAAGGCCCGCTGCGCCGCCGTGGTGACGCTGCGAATATCAGTGATAACCGGCGCCGCCAGCCCGGTTTCCGCCAGATACAGCGCGGTCGTTGTCGCATCATACAGGCACGGCTGCCAAACCGGCCCGACCCACCACCACGGCTCGCCGATCTGGAAACGCGGCGCCGCGCAGGCCGCCGTGGCCAGCCCGACAAACACCGCCGCCACCGTCTGCAACCACGCCATCGCACCGCCGTGCGCCGGCGACAGCAAGGTCGATGGCGGCACATAGCCGGTCGCCGCGCGGCCGCCATCCGGCGCGCGCTGCACCCAGTCATCCGGGCAATGCGGGTCGAGCAGTTCGAACGACAGCGAGAGGATCGGCGCAAAGCCCAGCGCCGTCGCCCGCCCCAGGAAATCGGCGTGCCAGACCAGTGCCGGGCCGCACACCGGCGCCGCCGGGTCCGGCAGATAGCGCGCCGCTGCCGCATCCCAGGTCAGGCCGGGGAAATGGCTCATCCCCACATAGTGCACCAGCGCACCGCGATACCCCAGCGCGAACATCGCCTCGACCAGCCGCTCGGGCGTCTGGTTGTAACTGTCATCATAGCCGCCAGCGATGCGCAGCGGGTGCGGCGGCACAAAGGCATCGCCAACCTTGAGCATCGACCCGGGCCCGTCGCAGCGCAACTGGCTTAGCACCACGCGCGCCGTGGCCGGCACTGCCAGCGGCACATCGCTGCCATCATAATCCGGCGGCGCCAGCGAAATGAACATCCGGTCGATGTCACCGGCCCACACCGGATCGGCCTCACCGGGCAGCAGGAAACCGCCATCGAGCGTATCGAAATCGATCCGCACTGCGGCATCGTCGCTGCTGCCGGCGGCATAGTTCCACAGCCGCACAATCCATTGCCGCGGGGTGCCCGCCGCATCGCGCCCCTCGATGGTCAGCACAGGGCCGTTGACGGCATCCAGCGGCTGCACCGCCCCGGTCGCCGTCCAGCGAAAGCTGAGAACGGTGCCGCGATAATCCCGCGCGGTTTCCAGCGCGAGCAGCGGATGGCTCCAGCGATCAGCCGATTCCCAGATCAACCCGGCAAGGTCACCGCGGCGCAGGAACACCGCATCGATGACCAGAGCGTCAGGCCCCTCAGTCGTCACCGCCGCCATCATCGGGCGCGGGAAATCCACCGTCCAATAGCGTGGGTCGAAGCGTTTGGCCCAGGCCGTGCGGCTGGGCTCGCTCGCCAACCAGTGCCCGATCATGCGTCGGCCCTCGCCAGCGCCTGGCGTACGGCGCGCGCCACCTGCGCGCCGGTCTGTTGCATCACCGCCGCCGATGCCTCACGCGGCGCCGCGACGTTGACCGTCACATTGACCGCACCGCGCTGCCCCGTCGTTTCGATCCGCCCCGACGCCGTCGGCACAAACAGTTCCGGCCCGCGTTCACCAACCATATAGGCACTGCCGCCGGTCACCGGGCCACCGGTTGCCCGCCCCGGCGCGCCGCCGAACAAGCCGCCGACCGCCGACGCCAGCGACCCCAGCAGCCCGCCGCCTCCGCTGCCGCCGAACAAGGCCCCCAGGTCGGTGCGCACCGCGCCCGCGGCGATATCGGCCAGCGCGGTCAAGGCGACACGGCGCAGGTCTTCAAAGCCGAACTTGCCGCTGATCGCCGCACGCGCCAGGGCGCGTTCGATACTGCCGCCGGCGCGATCGACCCCTTGCGCCAATGGCCCGTCGAGTTCGCGCCTTATGTCGCCAACGCCGGCCATGAAGCCGCTGGTATCGGCGCGCACGCGGATCACCAGCGTGTCGAGGTCAGTTTCGTCACCGGTCATCGGGGAATGCCTCCATCAATTGCGCCAGCAGCGCCGCACTGCCCGGTGCCGGATCGCTCGCGTCATCCAGCCCCAATGCGGTGCGCAGGTCCTCGGGCGTTGCCGCCCAGAATTCATCGGGCCGCCAGCCGAGCAGCGCCGCCGCCACCCGCGCCGCCTGCCGCGCGGCGGCATCGAACCTCATCGCCTGCCGCGCAGCGGCATCGAACCTCATCGGCTGCCGCGCGGCGCTTTCAAACCTCATCGCCCCGCCAGCACCTGGCCGAGCAGCACGCGCAGCGCCGGTGTAACCGCCGCCAGTCCTCCGGCGACCAGTCGATCACCGAAATCGGCGCGCGTCAGTCCGGCCGGCGCGTCGAGGCAATGCCACAACAGCCCGGCCATTTCGGCAAGCGTCAGCCCGCCCGCCGCCGCCCGTTCGACCAGCGCGAACAATGGCCCCAGCTCGGCCTCCGCCGCAACCAGCGCGGCAAAGCTCGGGCGCAGGCGCACCCGGTCATCGCCCAGCACCAGCACCACCTCACCGCGCGCCGGGTTCGCGACGCTCACGCCGTTACCACCGCGCCGGAGCTTTCCAGCGCCAGCGTATAAGTGCGTTCGCCGTTGAAATCGCCGGCATAATCCAGCCGGGTGATGAGGAATTTCGCCGTCACCGTGTCGCCGCTTTCAAAGCTGACGCGGTAATCATCGATCACGCCGGCCAGCGCATTGGCCTTGACCCGTGCCTCCGCCTCCGACCCGGTGAACACGCCCGACCCGCTGAGCGATACCGACCGCACGCCGGCGCCCGACAGCAATTCGCGCCAACCGCCGGAGCCCTGGTTGGTCACCACCACCGTTTCGGCATTGACGCTCAGCTGCGTCGTGCGCAGTCCCGCCACGGTGGTGAACAGCGGCGGCACCCCGCCATCGCCAACCTTCAACAAGAAGGCACTGCCCTTTTCAATCGCCATGATTTTTTCCTTTCGGTAGGTTGTTACCTCTCCCGCGGGGGAGAGGTTTCATTCCGCCAGCGACCGCAGCCGGAACTCGACAATCCCCTGCGTCCAGCCTTCCGCATCGGTCAGCACCAGCGTGCGCAGCAGCCGGCTGGAAACCAGCAAGTGCCCATCCCGCGACCCGGCCAGCCCGGCGAGCGCAGTCTCGACCAGTCCCATCACCGATTTGGCACGCGCGGCCCCCGGCCCGGCATCCCACACACTGACCGTCACCCGGTGCTCATGCCCGGTCTCGGTCTTGGTGCTCCAGTCGCTGACCAGGTCCGGCCCGACAACCAGATAGGGGGGCACCGCATCTACCGGCGGGCCATCATGAACGCCGGTCACCCCGGCGATCCCGGCCAGCGCCGCCACCAGCAGCCGCTGCATCGCAAGGCTTGCGCTCATCGCCCGTCTCCTCTCGTCAACCCCAGGATTGCCGGGTCGGCGGCGCGGCGGCGGCTACCAAAGGCGCGCGCCGCCAGACCGCGCCCGCTGAGGATCACCGCCGCATCTCCGGCTTCGGCAGCTACCCCTGGCACTACATCGGCACGCGTCGCCACGGCGGTGATCACCCGGGTTACCGCTGTATCCGCCGCCCCTTCCGCGCGTCGCTGCACACCGCGCAGCACAGCCCCCGTGTTCATGCTTCCCGCGCCTCGCAGCGCAGGGTCACCCGGTCGGGCTGGCGCGGATCATCCTCCACCGCCAGCACGACCAAGATCCGGCCATCCCAGATCAGCCGCGAGGTCAGCCGCACATCGACCGGACGGCGCAGCGTCACCCGCCAGCGCCGCCGCGACCGGCGGGCCTCGCCCTCTACCGCCCCGCCGCCATCAGGAGCCACCGCGGCAAAGGCGCCGCCCTGCGCCCGCCAATAGCCCGCGCTGGCGCCGGCATCATCGCGCAAATCCACCCACGCCTCGATCGCGACACGCTCGACAAGCGCACCGGCAAGCTCAACAGCCATATGATGATCCTCAAACCAGATGGGTGCAGGGCCGTCGACCCTGCCCGCCGGAGGCCCTCAAGCGAGCCGCATCCGCCGCCACGGCCGCCACATCGCCGCCACGGCGGCCGGCGGCGGCCCGGCATCGGGGGCATCCCGGTGACTGAACAGGTGCACGACCAGCCGCACCAGCCCCTGCCGCAGCGGTTCGGGTACGCCGTTCCAATCGGCACCCAGCCCGGCGCGAAACTGCACCTGCACGTCGCTGGCGCTGCTGTCGTGGACGCGCACCCAGCCGGTGCCCGATGCGTCAATGTCGGTTTCATATGCGGCGGTGGCCAGCGCCATACCACCGACAAACACCCCGGTCACCGCCGTTACCGGCGCCGCCAGGATGCGCTGCCACTCGCCGCTGCTCGCCAGTCGCTGTTCGCAATCGCGGACGATCAGCCATTGCCCGGTAAACGCCTCGCACAGCGTCATGGCGGTGCGGATGAAGCCGGCGAGCAGGGCGTCCTCGTCGTCGCGGGCAAGGCGCAGATACGCCTTGCATTCGGCCAGGCTGACCGCCATCGCGCCCTTATCAGCCGTCATCAGCGGTCCTCCACGCGCAGGATCAGCGTTCGCTCGTCGCTGCGCCCATCGGAAAATGTTACCATATTGGTGATGTGATAGAGTTCACCGCTGATGCCGCCCGAAAGCGTGACGATGGTGCGGCGCGGCTCGATCGCCATTGCCGCCACCGCCACCCCGTCGTCGGAATTGGGCAGCACCTGCCACATCGACCCGGTCACCATCTGGTCGGCCGGAAAATTGGCCGACCAATCAATGGCATAATCGATCGTCGCGGCCGGATCCTTTACAAAGATCGCCATCGATCACCCTTTCTATTGAAGCAACGGTTCAGGCCGGGGCGCCGATCTCGACGCTCCAGCCGGCGATGCTGACCAGGCCGCCGAGCACCAGCGCCTGCGCCGGGCAGGTCGTGACATACAGCAGCCGCGACCCCGCCACATCGAGCAGCGCGACATGGTCGGCGGTGCCGGCGGCAAGCACGCCCAAGCCGGATTTGGCGGCAATGCTTACCTTGCGCCCCGAAATATCGCCGGCGGCGAGGGTGAAATCCCCCACCACCAGATCGACCTGCGCCAGGCTGCCGGCGACGGCCGCGGCATAGCTCGCCGGTTGACCATTCACCGCCACCATGCGGGTGGCGCCGCGCACCACATTCAGGCTGCCGTCGATCACGTCATCGCTTGCAAATTTTGCCATATCGGTTCTCCTGCTTCAATTGATCGAAAGCGTGCGGGCGTCCCCACCCGGCACCAGAATGCGGTCGGCCACCACCGCCGTGCCGACCAGCAAGCGGCCGCTACGGCCGGACAGCGCCAGCCCGCCGCCCTGCGGCAGCAGCCAGCGCGCCACCGCATCGGGCATCACCAGGCTGTCCCCGGCGGCGCCATCACTGCGCGCCGCCGCCGACAACAGGGTCGCCGCCCAGCCCAGCGCCGGCCTTGCCGCCGCCTGCCCCTGCCGCGACGCCGCCGGCGCCACCGCACCGGCCCAGCCGACGGCGGGCCGCGCCGCGCGCTGGCCATGGCGCGCGCCGCGCGGCGCCAACGGCAGCGTCAACGCCGCCGCCGTGCCGCCCGCCTGCTGCAAGGATCGCGCGCTGCCGGGCGCCAGCACCGCCACCAGCCGCTCGATCGCGCCCGCCGCGCCAAAGCCGTCATTGCGGCGTGCCAGCCCCGACAAGTCGAACCCGGTCGCCGCCCGCCCGGCGGGAATCCGCGCGAACAAGGCGCTGCGCGGCGTATAATCGCCCGCCGCCGTGTAACTGTTGCTACCGGCCAGTGACGTGTCCGCCGCCCACATATTGGCATAACCGACATTCATCGCCGAAAGCGGTGGCAGCACATCGCCTAGCCAGCTGGCGGGCGTGAACGGCGCCGCGCCATTGGCGCTGTTGTCACCGCCGACCAACCCAAACCGCGCCGTACCATGGCGATAGGCGAACGTGCCGGTGCGGTTGCCCGAGGCGCCGCCGGCACCGGTGAACAGATCGGCCTTGGCATTCCACTGCGATGCGGCAATGCCGATCTCGCGCACCTCCTTCAGCACGCGCGCGCTCGCCGCTTCCTGGTAGGGCCCGTTGCGGCGCGCCCCGGCAAAGCTGCAATAGGCCATGTTGATATTGGTCACCGCCGGCTGGTCGACCGGCCCGGCGGCAAAGTCCGAACTCACCTGGAACGCCGGGCTTTCGCCGCCCGACAGCACACCGGGCGTGCCGCTGGGGAAAGTCTTGCGCACCAGCATATTGACCCAGCTTTCCCCGCGCACCCCGATCGGCCGCACGCCCAATTGCGCGATCAGCGCGGTGGTAAAGGTGGCGCTGCCATCGTCGTTGTTCTCGACCCGGACATTATGCACCATCCGGCCCAGCACATCGGGCGCTGCCCCTGCGGCCAGGCCGATTAGCTGCACCGATTTCAGCCGGCTGCCGATGATGGACGGGGACTGGCACGGCGCGCCGACGCTGTTGGCATCATTGTCGATGTCGCAGCCATGGACATGGACATAGCCGGCAAAATTGGCGGCGTTGCTAGCAATGACATCATCACCGAAACTGGTGAAGCTGTTGCCGCGGAAATAGCGGTAGCAAAGCCTGGAAAACACCGCATTGGTGTTGTTGTTGGCGCCGGTGCCCGAACAGTTGCGCACCACCAGTTGCACCGCCGCCGCCCTGGTCGGCTGGGTCGTCGGCGCATTGCCGCTATCGACCACAGTATGCGCGACACCGCTCACCCCCGGAAAGATGCCGCACCCCGAAACCATGAAGCGCGAGGCGTGCAGCCGCGTGTTGGTGGTCAGCCCGGTAAAGGCGCGCGACGCCCCCGCCTCGATGGTGATGCCGCAATAGCCGGTGCCGGGCGGATAGGTGGTCTGGCTGCTCAGCGCCGCGCCCCAATCCCCGACGATCGTACCCGACGGGATGACCGCGAACACCGCGGCCATATCGTCATGCACGCGCGCCCGGTTGCCGGCACTGTTGTTATACGCCCGCGCCGCATTCATTACCGCCGCGATGGTCGCATAGGCCGGTGTCGTGCCCGGCACATAGGGCGCCATCGCCGACACCAGACCGATCGACGGCGACCCGATCACGGCGCCGGTGTGCGAGACATAGGCCCCCGCCGGCGCATAGCTGCCATCGCTGTCGATGGTTACCGGCAGCAACTTCGGCGTGCCAACGCACGGAAAACTTTCGAAATTCGCGCTGTTGGTGTCCCATGCCGCGGTACCGACCCAGGGGTAGATGACCGCGCTCAGCTCGCCTTCGCCCTGGCTCAGTGCCCCCATCGGCACCAGGCCACGAAACACGCCGGGCCGGTACGGCGCCGTGACTTCGTTCGACAGCGCCATGCTGCTCGCTGTCGCGGTCGATGTCGTGCCCAGTCGCGCAACGGTGAAATCCACCGCCGCCACCGGTTGCGCATCACGGGCATTATGGTGATCGACGACGGCTTCCACGGTCAGCCCGGCCGCCGTCATCCGCCGCCACGGCTCCAGCCCGACCCAGCTGAATTGCGGCATGCGATAGGCGCGCGTGCTGCTGTTGGTCAGGCCGGCGCCGGCCAGCGTCGATGCGTTGGAGCCGGCGTAAAAGCCCGGCGCAATCGCTACCGACAACAGCGTGTCGCCGACAAACCATTCTTCGGCCAGAAAGGCATAGATATCCAGGTCGGCGCCCGCCACCGCCTCGATGCGCAGCGCTTCGTTGGGGAACGGCCGCCGCGCGATTTTCGCCGTCAACGCCACGTCGCTGATGATGTTGGCGCTGCTGAAAACCCTGGCGCGGTTCCAGCCTGGCCGCGCGCCGCTGCCGGTGAGTTTCGACAGGTCAAAGGCGCCGCCGATATTGCCGGCCAACCCCTCCAGCCGGATGCGCGCGATGACGCCATTGCCGTCGATGGTGCCGCCGCCCGGCAGCGCCGATGCGTCCATGATCTGGAACGCGATGATGTCGCCCGTCGCCATCCGCGCTCTCCCTGCAGACGTTGGAACTAGGGGCGGCACCGGCCCCGCGCCGGTGCCGCCGCCCGGTCAGGCGCTGAACTTCATCAGCTTGATCGCCCGGCTGTCGACGACCGTGCCGCCCACCCGCCGCGTCGCGTAAAAATGCACGAACGGCTTGTTGGAGAAGGGGTCGCGCAGCACCACCGTCTCGCGGCGCTGCGCGATCAGGTAACCCGCCTGGAAATTGCCGAAGGCGATCGACAGGCTGTCGACCCCCACATCGGGCATCGCCGCCACCTCGATGACCGGGTAACCGAGCAAGGTCGCCGGCTGGTCGGCAGCCAGCGCCGGCTGCCACAGGAAGGCACCATCAAGGTCCTTCAGCTTGCGCACCCGCGCCAGCGTGCCGCTGTTCATCACCCAGTTGGCCCCTTGGCGATACGGCGCCGCCAGCGCATGGACCAGGTCGATCAACCGGTCCTGAGGGTTGGCGGCAGCAAAGCCCCCGGCGGCGCCCGACGTAACGAACTGCAAGGTGCCGAACGCCCGCACCGCATCGTCGGCGGCGCTGTTGGGGGCATTCAGGAACCCGCGTGGTTTGTTCACTCCATCGCCGGTGACGAACGCCACCCCCTCGGCCCGCGCGAACTCGCGGCCGATTTCTTCGCCCAGCCAGGCCTCGACATTGAAAAAGGCATCGTCGAGCATCGCCTGGCTCGCCGCCGGATTGGCGTAAAGCTCTCCCATCGGCGGGGCGATTTCGGCAAAGTCCGGCGTGTCGGTATCCGGCCGCGCCGCGGTTTCCGACACCCAGCACGAAACCACGCCGGTGGTGGTGATCAGCTTGCGATAATTCGCCGAACCGATATCGACGACCTGCGCAATCGCGCGGATCGGCGATTCCGCCCGCATCACCCGGTCGATGACGCTGTCGATCTCCACCGGCACCGCCACGCCGCCCTTGGGGCCAACGCCGATGCTCGCCGCCTTCACTTCGTCGCCGCCGCCCAGCCCCAGGCGCAGATAGCCACCGATCGCGGCGCCCTCCGCCTTCACGCCGGCCAGCGCCGGGCGCTCCACCGATCGCGCCGTCACCAGGTTGGTGAGCCGCGCCATTTCGGCCTTCAACGCCATAAACTCGGCACCGGCATCGGCACCCGTCTCGAACACGGACTCAAGCGCGTCCGCCTTGGTTTCATAGGTCATGCATCGTCTCCTTCAGGGCAAAACGAAAAGCCGAGCACCCGTGCCAGGGGCTGCATCGGAAAGGTCACCAGCGACACTTCGATCAAGTCGAGCCGTTCCAGCCGGCGCACGCCGCGCACCCGGTCCGGCCGCGCCGCCTTGACGCGATAACCAAAGGACAGGCCGTCCATTGCGCCGGCGCGCAGCAACTGCGCCGCCTGCGCACCGCGGCCGCTGGCTACCACCCGCGCCGTCACCCGCAGCCCGCGGGCATCCTCGGCGAGCGATTCCACGAACCCGATGGGTTCCTTGACGTCATGCTGCCACAGCAGCGGCACGCGCCCGCTAGCGCCCGCAAAGGCGCCGGGCATCACCACGTCGCCGCCTGTATCGGGCACGCCGAAGACACTGGCGTAACCAGCGAAACGAATATCCATTTTGAAGTGCCTCCGGCGGCTGGGGCCTTGGGCCCCAGACCCCAATTGTTTAGCTTCCTCTCCCGCTTGCGGGAGAGGCGAGACGCGCGCCAGCGCGCCGGGTGAGGGTGTGCCCCAGCTTGAAAACAAACTGAACGCACTTGGTCCTCGCCGCGCGGTGCGCGAAGCTACCCCCTAACCCGCTCCACAAACCCCAGCTTGAACGCCAGCCCGATCAGCAGCAGCGCCACCAGCGACCGCACCACCCACGCCACCACCGCCGACAGCGCGGACTTTTTCGCGTCGCGCCACCCCTGGATCAGCTGGCGCAGTTCGATGATGTCCGGCCCGGCCTTGTCGTCCATCAGGCCCAGCGTGCGCAGCGCCCGTGCCGCGCCGACCTCGCTCGCCTCCTCGACCAGCGCGCGCAGCGTCACCCGCGCCGCGCCCTGCGCCTCGGCCTGCGCGACCAGCCCTTCCAGCATCGCTGTCATCGCCCCGCCTCCAGCCCGAGCAAGTTGCGTTTTTCCAGATCGGTGAGGAACCCCGCCGTCGAGACTTGGGCCCACAGCCGTTCCCGATCCTCCGAAAGCGCCGGCACCGCATCGCGATCGACCCGCAATTCCAGCCCCGGCCACCAGTTCTGCAGATGCGCCGACAGCGCCGCCAGAATCCGTGCCGTCAGCGGCAACAGCGTCAGCCGCCACAGCGCGACATTCGCCTCCCGATAATTCGCATAGGTCGCATCGCCGGGCAGGCCGAGCAGCATCGGCGGCACCCCGAACGCCAGCGCAATCTCCCGCGCCGCGGTATCGCGCGCCCTGGCAAAATCCATCTCCGCCGGCGTCAGGCTCATCGCCTGCCAGCTCAGCCCGCCTTCCAGCAGCATCGGCCGCCCGGCATTGGCGGCGCCGGCAAAGCCCGCCTCCATCTCGCTGCGCAACCGCTCGAACTGCTCCGGTGACAGGCTCGACCCGTCACCAGACTGGTACACCAGTGCCCCGGAAGGCCGCGCCGCATTGTCGAGCAGCGCGCGGTTCCATTTCGCCGCAGCATTGTGCACATCGACCGCGCCCGCCGCCGCGCCCAGGCAACCAACGCCATAATGATCATCGAGCGGGTGATAGCTGCGAATGTGCAGCAACCCGGCACGATCCCCCACCGTCTCCGCCGGATAGCGCGTCACCATGTCGCCAGCGCGGTACAGATACCCTGTCGGCCAGCCACGCGAATCCGCCTCCACCGTCACCCGCTCCGGCCGCAACGCGAACAATGCCACTGGCAAGCCATCCGGCCCGGTCGCCGCCTCCACATAGGCATTGCCGTGCAACAGCAATTGCGCCGCCAACGTCTCCAGCAACCCCGGCCCCGAAGCGCCAAAGCCGCCGCTCCCCAGCAGCGCCAGCGCCGGATGCCCGGCCGGATTCGACACCAACGGCGCCCCGCCGGCGCCCTCACTCACCAGGCGGATCGCCCGCGCCGCAATCGGGTTCGCCAGGTACGACGCCCGCACCTGCGCCTCATAACTCCGCGGCGCCTCGCCATGTCCGAACGGAGTCGCCCAACTCGGGATCCGCAGCGGTTGCGCAGCAGCCTTGGTCCGCCAGAAAGGCAGTTTCATGTTGCTCTCCATGAACAAAAAAAGGGCCGGAGAATCTCTCCAGCCCGACAGGTTCTAAATTTTTGCTAGGCGCTACCGTCGGCGCCTAGCCGGCGGCTTCGCTTTGGGTGGCTCTTCGCGCGCTTTGCTTTCTGGCTCAGGCGCTGAGCTTGGCTCGGCCTCTAGCAATCTACCGGTCACAAATATCGCAACAACACCAACTATTGTAGCAGTTCCAAGCGATGCGGCGGCTACGCCGAACCCTAGGTAAGCAAGCCATGCTACCGCTCCAAGCAGAAGTGCCAACGCTATCAGCGCGAAATACTGACCACGGTGATGCAGACTTCCCTCATGCGAAACGATAGAAGTCTCCATTCCATGTCTATGCGATTGCTCGCGTTCGGCCATTTCCACGATTCGATTGGCTAAACCAGCATGCACGCGCTCTAAATGTTCCAACTCCTCAGCCGAAGGAATGGGACCGGAATGGGTCTTGCTGACAACGCGCATTGTTAAACGGCGTAGAACTTTGACAGCCTCACCAGCCTTCTCCGGCTTCAATAGAGGTTGCAGCTGTTCCATGGCTGCCGCGGTAGCCTCGTTCTCAACGACGGCTAGCTCGCGGCGACCATTTTGATGTTGGTTAGGCGGGATCAAACTCGCGCTTTACCACAAAAACTGCGTCGGCTATGTCACGGCCAACGGCCTTCCAATCACTTGCGATTGAACCGTTACTGAGATGCGCCCTTGACCATCTCATTCTTTGATCGATTGAAACGGTTGACGCTCCAACCGCCATGCAACGCGCGTCAGAGCGACGGCGAGAGCCCTGCTTTAACCTTGCGTTCATAATTCACCCAAACTTCCAATGGATACAACACTTTATCTGCTAGCTGTGGATAAGTAACAGATCGAAGGCCGCGATTCCAAGGTTTTGTCCCCTGCGCCTTGTGGATAACGGCTTCGCTCAGAAGAATAAAGTCCTTTCTCGTCCACCTCACAGCCCCCGCACCCCCGGTTGCGCCATCCGGTCCCCCAGCATCAGCGCCGTCAGTGCCCAGACCAGCGCATCCGCCCGGTCCGGCGAACCGCCTGGGCCGGCATAGACGCCGCTGGCCATGAAGCCGCACAATTGGTCCTCAAGCGCCGGAAAGGCGCCGACGTGGCAGACGCGGCCTTCACCATAGAGGCTCGCCACCGGTTCGGCCCGGGCCACCTTGCCGCGTGAGGCGCGCACCGACAGCACCGGCAGCGCCGTATCGATGGCGCGCAGCACCGATGTCACCATGTCGCCGCCGTTGTTGACTTCGGCGATCACCCGGTCGGCGCCCCAGCGTTCCGCCGCCGTCACCACGGCGCGGGCCCAATTTTCCGGCCGCACCCCCGCCACGCTGGCATCGGCGAGGACATGGCCGCGGCCATCGGCGGCCAGGCCGACCGCGACGATGCCGCAGACGCCCTGCGCGCCGCCGGCCGGCGGATCGACGCCGATGATGATGCGCGTGCAATCGGGGACATCGGCGCGGCGGTGGCGTTCAAACAGCGCCCGCGTCCACAGCGCCCCGGTCAGATCCTCGATGATTTCGCCGCCCAGTTCCTGCCGGCCGATCGCGGTGCCGCCATAGCGCCGGGTCAGCATGTCGATCAGATGCGGCGGCAGGTTTTCGGCGTTGTCGTGCATCGCGCCGCGCGTCACCGCGACCCCGGGCTCCGCCAGCAACGCCTTCAGCCAGGCGCGCGGCAGCGGTGTCGTCGTCAGCAACAGCCGCGGCTGAGCCCCCAGCCGCGTCGCCATCCGCAGATTGACCAGCGCCGCTTCGGCGCGCGGCCAGTGCGCGAATTCATCGCCCCAGGCAAAATCGAACTGGCCGCCGCGCAGCGAATCCGGCTCGCCGCCGGAAAACAGCCGCGCCTGCGATCCGTTTGCCCAGGTCAACTGTTTCAGGCTGGGCACGAACGTGACATCGCCGCCCGGCGGCACCCGCGCCAACAGGCCCGATTCGCCCTCCACCATCACCGCCCGCGCTATATCGAGGTTGGTCGCGACCAGCGCGAACCGCCGCGGCGTTTCCGTCGCCAGTGCGTGAATCCATTCGGCGCCCGCTCGCGTCTTGCCGAAACCGCGCCCGGCGAGAATCGCCCAGATCGTCCAGTCGCCTTCGGGCGGCAGTTGCGCCGGGCGCAGCGTGCCCTGCCCGGCGATGGCGACTGCCACCGCATCGGTGCCGCGGTCCGCGAGCAACTTCCGCTTCTTGGCGGCTCCGGCGATCTCCCAGATGCCGGCCGTCGTGCGCTCGTCGCGTCGGCGGTCTGCCATGAGGTCCGCCTCCGTTATCGTCATCCCCGCTCGCTCATCGACGGGCGTCATTCGGGCAGCGGCACCAGCGCCCGGATTTCGCTGCGCACCCGGGCGATTTTTGCTGCGTCGATGGTGACCAGCGTGCGCATCGGCGCCTGCGGCCGGCGCTTGAGCATTTCCAGCGCGACTTTGGTATCGATGCGGCCGGCTTCACCCTCGAGCAGCGTCGACAGCATCCGCATCTCGACCTGTTCCCAGACCACGCCGAGCGCCTGCCGCCATTCATCGGCGAGCACCGGCCAGCGATCACGCATCGCATAGACTGCGGCCAGGCTCTGCCCGATCGCTGCGCCCGCTGCCGCCGGATTGCCGGTTTCGGTCAGCACCTTGATGAACGTCTGGCGTTCGGCGGCCTTCCAGCGCGAGCCTCGATACATGACAATCTCCCGGTGCAGCGCCAACGCAAAAGGCGCCCCGGGGGTCCGGAGCGCCTTTCCTGTCGGCGGATTTCTGAAGCGTGCCAAATCTCTAACCAAAAGCGTTGCGCTTGTCAAGCACAAAACACCGGATAGGTTATTCGCTTCTCCCCTCCCTGAAAGGGAGGGGTTGGGGGAGGGTGACTCTGTGCCTCCAGGGCAAGGCTCGGGCGGCAAGCACCCTCCCCCATCCCCTCCCTTTCAGGGAGGGGAGTTACTTGTACGTCTCTGCCTCCCACCAGGGGTAAAAGTCCGGCATGTCGCTGCTCACCTTGTCTGGGTACACCGGCGGGCGTTTCTCCAGGAACGACACCACGCCTTCCTTGGCATCGCCCGCCCGGCCACGCGCATAAATCGCCCTGGAATCAAGGCGATGTGCATCCCATGGGCTTTCGGCTCCGGCCATCCGCCACAGCATCTGCCGGGTCATCGCCACCGACACCGGCGCGGTGTTCTCGGCGATTTCGAGCGCCAGCGCCCGCGCCGCCGGCAACAGGTCACCCGGCGCATGAACGGAGCGCACCAGCCCGCCGGCCAATGCCTCGTCCGCCCCGAACACCCGCCCGGTCATGCACCATTCCAGCGCCTTGGGCAGGCCGACCAGCTTCGACAGGAACCAGCTTGATCCGGCTTCCGGCACGATCCCCCGCCGCGCGAAGACGAACCCGAACCTGGCCGATTCGGACGCCATACGCACGTCCATCGCCAGCTGCATGGTCACGCCGATGCCCACCGCCGGGCCGTTGACCGCGGCGATAACGGGCTTCAGCGAGGCAAAGATCCGCATCGTCACCCGGCCGCCGCCATCGCGGACATCGTCATGCCCATAATCGATGCTGCCATCCTCGCGCACCGGCCCGGCGCGCTTGCCGTCGGCCAGCTTTTCATAGTCGAAAGTGGCAGCACCTGCGCTCAAATCCGCCCCGGCGCAGAAGGCCCGGCCGCGGCCGGTGACAATGACAGCGCGCACCGAATCATCGGCATCGGTGATGTCGAACGCCGCGATCAATTCGTGCATCATGCGCGCGGTAAAGGCGTTGAGCTTGGCCTCCCGATCAAGCGTGATCGTGGCGATCGGGCCTTCGATATCGAGCGAAATCTCCTGGAAATCCATGGTTCAAAGCGCCTCGATGATCGTCACATTGGCGAGCCCGCCGCCTTCGCACATCGTCTGCAACCCCCAGCGCTTGCCGCGCGCCTGCAGCGCATGGACCAGCGTCGTCATCAGCTTGGTTCCCGAAGCCCCCAGCGGATGCCCCAGCGCGATCGCTCCGCCATTGACGTTCAGCCGCGAAGGGTCCGCCCCCAGCACCTTCAGCCAGGCGCCGGGCACCGAGGCGAATGCCTCATTCACCTCGTAAAGGTCGATATCACCCAGCTTCATCCCCGAGCGTGCGAGCGCGCGCTTTGTCGCGCCGATGGGCGCTTCCAGCATGATCACCGGGTCCTCACCTACCACCGTCATGTGGTGGATGCGCGCCATTGGTTTGACGCCCAATGCCTTCAATCCGCGGTCGTTGACGATCATCACGCCCGACGCACCGTCGCAGATTTGCGACGAGGTGGCGGCGGTCAACCGGCCACCTTCCTGGATCAGCTTGACGCCGCGAATGCCGTCGAGACTCACATCGAAACGGATGCCTTCGTCTACCGTATGCAGCTTGGCCTCGCCCTCGTGGGTCGTCACTTCGATGGGCACGATTTCGCGGTCGAACGCCCCCGACCGCGCCGCCGCCGCGCCGCGCTGCTGGCTTTCAAAACCGAACTGGTCGAGCATTTCGCGGCTCAGTTCGTGCTTCACCGCGATCATTTCGGCGCCGGTGAACTGGCTGAACTGGATGCCGGGGTAACGCGCCTTCATCGCCGGGCCACCGAACGGCGACCCCATGCCGTTTTCGTGGGACAGCTTCGCCGCAGCGCCCATCGGCACGCGTGTCATGCTCTCCACCCCGGCGGCGATGACCACGTCCATCTGGCCGCTCATCACGGTTGCGGCGGCGAAATGCAGCGCCTGTTGCGACGATCCGCACTGGCGGTCGACGCTGGTGCCCGGCACCGATTCGGGCAGGCGCGACGACAGCACCGCGTTGCGCGCGACATTGCCCGATTGCTGGCCGAACTGCGACACACAGCCCATGATGACGTCTTCGACCAGCGCCGGGTCGGCGCCCGACCGTTCGACCAGCGCATCGAGCACCTTGCCGGCAAGGTCGGCCGGGTGCCAATCGCGCAGCATGCCGCCGCGGCGTCCTCCCGCCGTGCGCGCCGCGGCAACGATATAGGCTTCGTGCATGATGAGGCTCCTGTCCCAAGTTTGTTTTGCCGGCAGACTTTACGCCAAAGCCGCGCCCCGGCAATGACTGTCAAAATGACAGGTGAAATTTTGGGGACACGGACCATGCGGATCGCAAAGCTGATGATGGCAGCGCTGCTGCTGTCGGGACCCGCCGGCGTTGTTGCGGCACCGGCCAAACCCCCGGTCAAGGCCACAAAAGCCACTGCCAAGCCGGCAGCGAAGCCCGCCGCCAAGCCGGTCGCCGCCGCGCCCAAGCTCGCCCCCCTGCCCGACACGCCGGAAATCGCCGAACTGCGGCGTGGCTTTCGCTTTGCCTTTCCGATTTACGAAGTGATGAAAACCCGCGAGCTGCAAATCAGCCGCGCCCGCCCCTTCGGCCTGCCGAACGCCGTCAACTTCATGCTGCCTCGCCTGACGCTGGCCGATGCCACCGCGCGCGACATCACTACCCCCAACAACGACACGCTGTACGGCAGCGTCTGGCTCGATCTGGCGGGCGGCCCGGTCATCCTCGACATCCCGCCGCTTGCCGGCCGCTATCACTCGGCGGCGCTGATGTCGCTGACTACCGACAACACAGCCATCCTGGGCACCCGCACCGGCGGCGGCGGCGGCCGCTATGCCCTGGTCGGCCCCGGCTTCACCGGCACGGCACCCGCGGGCACCGAACTGGTGCGCAGCGCCACCAACGACGCCTGGTTGCTGATCCGCGTGCTGGTCAACGGCCCCGAAGATCTGGAGGCCGCCGCCAGGGCGACCGAAGCCTTCCGCATCACGCCGGCCGAAGGCAATGCCGCGCCGGTGCCGACGTTGCAGGCGCCCGCCGTGCCGGATGGCAAGGCCTTCCTCGCCGTAGTCAACGAGGCGCTGGCGCGTTCCGCCGCCAACCCTGGCCTGGTCGGCAAGGCCGCAGCGTTCGCCGGGCTCGGCATCGGCGCCGAAGCGACCGCCGAAACCACTGCCATGTGGAGCAAATATCTCCCTGCACTTCGCGCCGAACTGAAGGGCGGCCTCGCCGATTCCGGCGATGTCGTGCAGGGCTGGTCCTACCCCGGCATCGGCATCGGCGATTTCGGCGACGACGAGGATTTGCGCGCCAAGGTGGCGCTCGGCGGCCTCGCTGCGCTGCCGCGTATCGAAGCCATGTACCTGTCGGCGCGCACCGACAAGGACGGCGCCGCTCTGGACGGCAGCAAGGCCTATCGCGTCAACCTGCCCGCCAACCTGCCGGTCGGTGCCTTCTGGTCGCTGACCATGTACCAGCAGGAAGCCGATGGCCGGCTGTTCTTTGTTCCCAACCCGCTCGACCGCTTTGCCGTGGGCGACCGGTCGAAGCATCTGCGCTCGAACCGCGACGGCAGCTATGAAATCTTCGTCCAGGCGGCAAAACCGACCGGCGAGCGCGTCGTCAACTGGCTGCCGGCGCCCAAGGGCAAGTTCGTGCTCGTCTTCCGCGGCTATCTGCCCCGCGCCGCCTTCCTCGATGGCAGCTTCCGCCTGCCGCCGGTCGAAGTCGGCGAGATGATTGAATAACGCTCAAGCCAGTTCCGCCGGATCGAGATCCGGCGGCGCCAGGTCGGGTCGGCGGCGCAGCAGCGCCCGGAACATCCGGTCAAACCCGCTGTGCTGCTCGGTCCAGTAGACGCGGCGGCCGTCGGCGGTCGCCACAAAGGCATAGCCCGACCAGGTCCCGGCGAAAACGGTGATTTCGTCCCAGCCGATGGTCGCTCGGCCCAGCCCAAAAAACGGCCCCCACGCCTGTGATGGCCCCGAAACGCCGGCATCGTTCCATTCGACGTTCATCCGCGCCGACAGGCCGGGCAACACGCCGATGCAGCCGACAACACCCAGAACGGCAACGGCCGCGCCGATGATCACGCTGCCCTGTCGCATGGCCATCACCCCGACGAACACCAGCAATGGCACGGCCGCGAGGGCGGCCCAGACCATCCGACGGTCGATTGCGATTTTGCCACCTGGCATCACAGCCCCCTGCACTCGTGCCATCACCGTAGCGCCGCCACCGCAACTTCGCTATTCCCCAGGAATGAGCACCGCCGGCAAGCACCTCCTCCTCGATCTCCTGCATTCCGAAGGCGTGGCGTTCATCTTCGGCAACCCCGGCACCACCGAACTGCCGCTGATGGACGCGTTCGTGGTCGAGGACCGGCTGCGCTACATCCTCGGCCTCAACGAGATCGTCGTCATGGGTATGGCGGACGGTTACGCACAGGCAACGGGCAAACTGGCGGTGTGCAACCTCCACGCTGCCCCTGGCCTCGGCAATGCCATGGGCATGCTCTACAATGCCGCCAAGGCCGGCGCCCCCATCCTCGTCACCGCCGGGCAGCAGGACATGAGCATCCGGCTGACCGAGCCGTTGCTGTGGGACGACCTGGCGACGATGGCGCGGCCGCTGTGCAAATGGTCGTTCGAAGTCGCCTCGCTCGCCGAACTGCCGCGCGCCATTCGCCGCGCCGCCAAGGTGGCGCTGACCGCGCCGACCGGCCCGGTGTTCCTGTCGATCCCCGGCGACATCCTCACCGCCATCGCGCCGGATGATCTCGACATCGGCAGCCCGACCCGCATCGGGCCGCGCCTGCGCGGTGATGCCGATGCCATCGCCGCTGCCGCCGACCTCATCTGCACCAGCACATCCCCGATCATCTTTGCCGGCGACATGGTTGCCAAATCCGGTGCGCACGCCGAACTCGCGGCGCTCGCCGAAGCCATTGGCGCGCCGGTCTATCTGGAGGGCATGGCCAACACCGCCGCCTTCCCGTCGAACCACCGCCTCTACGCCGGCACCGTGGCGCGGATGACGCCCGCCATGCGCGCCGTGATGGCGCAGCACGACCTGCTGATTTCCGTCGGCGCCGACCTGATGACGCAAAGCCAGGCGACCGGCGTCGAAGCGCTCGCCCCCGGCACCCGCGTCATCCATATCGACGACGAGCCCTGGCAAATCGGCAAGAATTTCGCCGCCACCGCCGCCATCCAGGGCGATGCGCGCGCCACCCTGCCCGAACTGACCGCGCTGGTCGGGAATGCTGGTGCACACCGCAGCGACGCCATCGCCGCCGACCTCGCCGCCAAAAAGGCCGCGCTGTTCGCCCGCGCCGACGCCATGGCCGGCGATATGCCGCTGCAGCCGATGCCGGTGCTCAAGCTGATCGGCGAACTCCTGCCCGAAAACGCCATCGTCATCGAGGAACTCCTGTCCTCCGGCATGAACACCGTCCGCCACCTCGTGCCCGCCGTCGCGCCGGACAGCTGGTTCGGCATGCGCGGCGGCGGCATCGGCGTCGCCATTCCGCAAGCCGCCGGCATCCAGCTGGCGCACCCCGGTCGCCCGGTCGTTGTGCTGTCGGGTGACGGCAGCGCGATGTATTCGGCGGCCGCGCTGTGGACGCTGGCGCATTACCAGCTCCCCGTGGTCACCATCATCTTCAACAACCAGAGCTACCGCATCCTCAAGCAGCGCACGCGCGCCATCGGCGGCCACAGCGCCGGCGCCGAAACCTATGTCGAGATGGACTTGCAGAACCCGGCCATCGACTTCATGGCGCTGGCACAGGCGCATGGCGTCGCCGGTGTGCGCGCCGAAACGCTGGACGCGGTGCGCGATGCGTTCACCGCCGCGCTTGCGAGCGACACGCCGACCCTGATCGAGATCATCGTCGCGCGCGAGGTCTGATAAGAGCCTCCGGCGGGCAGGGCCGAGGGCCCTGCACCCATTATTCTTGGGTTGGGTGCTTGATTTCGAAACCGGTGTTGCCCCCGAACGATCGGGTGCAGGGCCGCCGGCCCTGCCCGCCGGAGGCTCTGGTCGTCACTCCGCCGCGAACGCCCCCGCTACGCCTGGATAGACCACCGGGCTGGCAGACCCATCGGCGCCCACCGCCGACACGCCGAAGAACCAACTGTCGATGTCGATACCCTTCAGCGTCAGTGTCGTCGCCCCGGCCGGCACCGCCCGGCTGTTCGTCCACGCCGCCGAAGTCGTCGGCCGCCACCAGACCTTGTAGCCGGCGGCGCCCGCCACCGGTTTCCACGTCAGCCTGGTATCCGGCGTCACCTGACCCTCGATCGTTACGCCGCCGGGCACGCCGGGTGCGGTCGCCAGCGCCGCCAGCGCCGCGACGTTGAGCGTCGTCACCTTGGCGAGATAGGGAAAGTCCACCCCGTCCAGCGTGTCGCCATAGGGCCGGCCGTTTTCCACCCGGACATTCTGGTGCTGCCGGTCATAATGTTCCTGGCGTTCGGTAATGCGCACCGCCAGAAAGCCAGCCTCCAGCATCGGCACCTGGTCGCCGCCGCGGCCGAACCTGTCCGTCCGCCACACCTGTTCGACGCGCAGGCCCTTGACCGAAAGCCCGGCGATGAAGCGCGACAGGTTGCGCGCCGGGCTGTCGACTTCCCCGCCGTTATAGCGGCGGCGGTTGGCCTGTTCCGGCGTCTCGGTCGCCTTGGTGCCTTCGGAAAACACCCGCACCGTCTTGTCGTCGCGCGCCCCGCCCGATCCGCGGCTGTTGCCGACGATATCATTGTTGAGCACGGCTTCGACCCTCCAGCCCTTCGCCTTCGCCGTCTCCGCCAGCAGCTTGCCGCCGAGCAGCCCCTGCTCTTCGCCCGACAACACGGCATAGACGATAGTGGCGGCGAATTTCTGTTTGGAAAGCAGCCGCGCCGCCTCGATGACGGCGGCAGTGCCCGACGCATCGTCGTTAGCCCCCGGCGCATCGCCCCTGGCATCCAATGGGTCGGAATTGCGGCTGTCGATATGCCCTGAAATGATGATCACCCGGTCGGGGTCGGTCGTACCACGCTGGATGGCGAGCACATCGACGATTTCGGCCGGCACCGGCACGCGCGGGCTGGTCATCATTTTCGATGGCGTTTCGATGGTCAGGCAGCCACCGCAATCCGCGCTGAACGCGGCGAATCGGCGGGCGGCATAGCGGCGAGCGGCGCCGATACCGCGCGTGTCCGACACGGTGTCCGACAGTGTGTGCCGCGTGCCGAAACCGACCAGCGTGGTGATCGTCGAGCGCAGTTCATCCGGCGACACCGCCGCCGGTGCTGCGCCCGCCGCCGATGCTAGCAGCGCGGACATGGTGAAAAGCGAGATAGAACGCTGCGGCATCGATGGTGACCCTTTGGATGGTGAAGATATTGGTGCGCCCGGCAGGATTCGAACCTGCGGCCTCAGGATTAGAAGTCCCGCGCTCTATCCAACTGAGCTACGGGCGCATGACAGTTCAAACTGTTTCAGAATGTGCTCCGCAGTTCATAAATCTATGTTCATGTTGGATGAAATAGAAAATCGGCAAAAAACTGTCTCCCGCTACCGTTGTTTCGCCGATTCCCGCTTCTCACGATTGCATCCCGCAGAGCACATCGAGAAACTCCGCGATCCGGATCGCCGCGCCCGATCGAACAATCGTCCTATGGCGCGACCGCAGCAAGGGCAAGCTCCAGACGAACCAGCCTGACCCAAGGCCCGGCGCGAATGCCTGAGCCCATCGGTGCTGGCGAGCGGATCCAGGCGGCAATGGCCGCTGGCCGGCGGCACGAGGCAGTAGCCGCAGTGGCGTCAGCTGCCCATGGTTGGCGAAGGTCGATGCCGGAGCGTTTCCCCGCACAATTGAACAATCGTTGTCAGAATTTGCGCCTCTCATCGTTTAGCAGCCGTTCCGGTCGCAACGCGCTACGCGCTATCGGGGGGACGGGGATGTTCTGGGGGCACCACATATTCGCGCTAGCGTGTGCAATGGCGCTCGCGACTGTGCCGGTGCATGCCACCGAGCCCGTCACCATCGACAATTTCATTCGTGCCGAAACCGATTTCTACATGAAGACCGCCGTCGGCATGGGCTGCTTCGGCAAGCTGTGCCACACGCGCGGCCCGGTACCGGTCGACAAGCAAAGCGTCATCCGTACCAATCTCGACACGCCCTACAGCGTCGGTGTCTTCGATCTTGCGGCACCCGTGACGATCACGATGCCGGATGCCGGCAAGCGCTTCCAGTCTCTGCTCGTGCTGAGCGAGGACCATTACATCAAGCATGTCTCCTATGGCCCGGGGCCTGTGACGCTGACCCAGGACAAGATCGGCACCCGCTATGTCTATGTCATGGTGCGGACCTTCATGGACCCCAATGACGCCAGCGACAGGCAGTCTGCCGCAGTGTTGCAGGACAGGATCGGCGTTTTGCAAGCCAGCCCTGGCAGTTTCGAGATTCCCGATTGGGACCAGGACCAGCGGATGGCGGTGCGCACCGCGCTGCTTGCCGGCGCGCGCCACATGCCCGGCTCCAAAAATGCCTTTGGCGACGAAGGGCAGGTCGATCCGGTGCGCCGGCTATTCGCCACCGCCGGCGGCTGGGGTGGCAATGCCGAAAAGGATGCCATCTACCTCAACCAGATCGTGCCGAACCCGGACGGGAAGCAGGCCTATACACTGACCGTCGGCAAGGTCCCCGTAGACGGCTTCTGGTCGGTGACCGCCTATAACGGCAAGGGTTTCTATGAAGCCCCGATCAGCGCGGTTTCGGTCAACAATGTCACCGCCAAGCCGAACCGGGACGGCACGACGACGATCCGTTTCGGCGGCGACCCCAAGGCCGCGAACTTCATCAACATCATGCCGGGCTGGAACTACATCGTCCGGCTGTACCGCCCGCGCGGCGAAATCCTCGATGGCAGCTGGAAATTCCCCGCTGCTGCGCCGGCAAACTGAACCTGGCCGGTTTCAATCCCATACGGAGACACGAATGATACGCACATTTTCCAGGCTGGCGCTGACCGGTGCACTCGCTGCCGCTGCAGCACCCGCTCTCGCCGTCGATGACGGCCCGCGTGCCTATTTCCCGGTGCCGGTCGGCACCAATAACCTCAACCTGCTGGGCATTTTCCAGAACACCAACAGCTCTCTCGATCCGGCAACGGCAGTCAAGGGTGCCGATGTCAACGTCGATGTCGGCGTTTTGCAGTATACCCGCGCCTTCAGCCTTGCCGGCAATGCCAGCGCGCTGGCGGTTATTGCGCCGTTCGGCGAGCTCCGCGGCAAGGCGATCATCACCGGCCCGCTTGGCAACAACACACTCGTGCGGGAAACCAGCAGCAGCGGCGTTGGCGACATCAGCCTGCTCGGCGTTTTTGGCGTCATCGGTTCGCCGGCGATGACGCGGATGCAATATGCCCAGTTCAAGCCGGGTTTCTCGCTCGGCGTGCTGGCAATGGTAACGGCGCCAACGGGGACCTATGACGGTGCCAAGCTGCTCAATCTCGGCACCAACCGCTGGGCGTTCCGCGTTGGCGCGCCGCTCGGCTGGGCGATCGGCGGTTCCTATCTGTCGCCCAACCTGACGACGATAGAATTCGTCCCCAGTGTCACTTTCTACACGGCCAACGATGCGCCATTCCGCGCCGGGCGGCGCAGCCAGGATGCGCTGTTCCGTATCGAAGGCCATCTGACGCACAATTTCAACCGCGCCATGTGGGCTTCGATCGATCTGACCGGCAACACCGGCGGCGAGACGACGACCGACGACAAGGCCGATGGCAACAGCAAGACCTGGATGGGCGCCGGCATCACCGCGGGCATGAATTTCTCTCCCGCATTCGGCATCTCGGCGACATACGGCGGCATTGTTGCCGGCAACGATCCGGCGCCGGATGGCGACGGGTTCCGGTTCAACGTTCGGTACACATTCTGACGGCCGGGGCTCGGTATTTTGTGCGACTGGCGCCCATCGCGGGACTGGATCGGCGTTGAAATGCCGCAACACAGGTTCACCAACGCCGGGACTTGAGCGACCATTTTCCGGATGAATTCAACGTCGCAACGAAGGAAACCCAGATGAAATTGCAAATGTTGTTTGTCGTCGCATCGCTCAGCCTGGCCGGTGCCGCAACGGCGCAAACCGCGCCCAACCCGGGTGCCTGCAAGGCCGACGCGCAGAAGCTGTGCGGAACCGAAGTCCGGTCGCGTGACAAGGCCAAGATCCAGGCCTGCCTGGTTGCCAACTCCGCCAAGGTGTCGACGCCTTGCCGCGAAAATCTGATGGCCGCCAAGGCCGCGCAGGCTGCGAAGTAAGGCCTGTTTACCGGCGGCGGCTTGGCTGAGAAGCTGCCTGGCCGCCGTCCACTTTGACTGGATTTGTGCATTGTTTCGAGCAAAACCGTGTATCGCGGTGCAGCAAACGGGGGAGAGTCGCATGGCTCAAAAAATCATTGTTTCTGCCCTGGCCGCGGTCAGCATGCTGGCGCTGGCCAGTTGCGACAAGGCCCCGAAAACGCCTTCGGTAACCGCCGAACGTGCCTTTGGCGATGCTGTCGAAACCGCCTATCCCGAACATGCCTATTTCGGTGACACCCATGTCCATACAGGCTGGTCGTTCGATGCCGGGCTTGATGGTGCCGTCACCTCACCGGAGGATGCGTTCCGACTGGCGAGCGGCGAGGAGATCAAGTCGAACACCGGCCAACAGGTGAAACTGCGCCGGCCGCTCGACTGGATGGTCATCACCGACCACTCCGATGGCATGGGCACAATCAACGAAGTCCAGGCCGGCAACCCCGAAATGATCGCCGATCCGTTCCTGAAAACGCTGTATGAAGCGATGAACGGCACCGATGCAAAGGCGCGCGGCCTTGCCGTGCTTGAAGTCATCAACCGACAGTCGAACGGCAAGCTGCCCAAACAGGTCATGGACCCTAAATGGATGGTCTCGGCGTGGCAGAAGACGGCTGACACTGCCGACAAATACAATAACCCCGGCAAGTTCACCGCCATGATCGGCTATGAATGGACCAGCAACGCCGGCGGCGGCAATAATTTACACCGCAACGTCATCTATCGTGATGACGCCAGCTTTGCCAAGCAGATGATCCCGTTCACCACCTTCCAGAGCGAGGACGCCGAAAAGCTGTGGGCCTGGATGGCGGCCTATGAGCAGAAAACCGGTGGCAAGGTGCTGGCCATTCCGCACAACGGCAATCTTTCGAACGGCCGGATGTTTGAAGAACAGCGGTTCGATGGCACGCCGATGACGGCCGAATATGCCAAGAACCGTCAGCGGTGGGAGCGCCTGTTCGAACTGACCCAGATAAAGGGCCAGAGCGAAAGCCACCCCAGCCTGTCACCCGCCGATGAATTCGCCAGTTGGGACCTGTGGGACACCGGCAATCTGAATGGCGTTGGCAAGAAGCCGGGGATGATCCAACACGAATATTACCGCGAAGCGCTGAAGAACGGCCTGAAAATCGAAGCCAAGCTGGGCACCAACCCGTTCAAATATGGCGCTGAATCGGGTACCGACACGCACACGGGCCTGACCACGGCCGAGGAAGATAATTTCTGGGGCAAGTTCAAGAACCTTGAACCGCGCGCTGGCCGCTGGCAACCGGTCGTGGTTGGCGGCGGTGGCCCCGGCAAGCATGTCGGCTGGGAACAGTCGGCAGCGGGCTATACCGGCGTCTGGGCGACATCGAACACCCGCGCGGCCATCTGGGACGCGATGATGCGGCGCGAGACCTTCTCGAGCACCGGCCCGCGGATGACGGTGCGGTTCTTCGGTGGCTATGATTTCAGTGATAGTGATGCCGCCGGCGATGTGGCCAAGGCCGGCTATGCCAAGGGCGTGCCGATGGGCGGCGACCTGAAGCCCGCCCCGGCCGGCAAGCCTGCGACCTTCCTGATCGCCGCGATGAAGGACCCCGATGGCGCCAATCTCGACCGGGTGCAGGTCATCAAGGGCTGGCTGGGCGCCGATGGCAAGACGCAAGAGCGGGTTTACGAGGTCAAATGGGCCGGCAATCGCAAGCCGGGGCCGGACGGCAAGTTGCCGCCGGTCGGCAACACCGTCGAAGTAGCAAACGCAAGCTATGCCAACAGCATCGGCGCTGTGTCGCTGGTGGCGCGCTGGACCGACCCGGATTTCGACCCGAAGCTGAAGGCGGTTTACTACGTCCGCGTGCTGGAAATCCCGACCCCGCGCTGGACGGCGTTCGACCAGGTCCGCTTCAAGGACAAGATGCCGGCGAACATTCCGCAAACCCACCAGGAACGCGCCTTCACCTCGCCGATCTGGTATTCGCCAGCCTGATCAGTTTCGATCGCGGTTGAACGGGGCGGTGCAGCCTGCCGCCCCGCAGCGCAGTTTCGGAGAACGCCTTGAATTTTCGCCAGATCGTCCGCGAACCGCTGCTGCATTTTCTCCTCATCGGGTTGGCGTTCTTCCTGCTTTACGGCGTTGTCAGTCCCGGCGATTCCGCCGGGCGGAGCATCACCGTCAGCAAGGGCGAGGTTGCCGACCTGCGCCGCCAATATGCCGCCCTCTGGGGTGGGCCGCCGACCGACCAGCAACTGGCCGGCTTGATCGAAGCCCGGGTCCGCGACGAGATCCTCTATCGTGAAGGCATGGCGCAGGGGCTGGACCGCGACGACCCCGTCATCAAGCGCCGCATCCGCCAGAAGGTCGAGGTCATGGCCGAGGAGGAAGGTGCCGCTGCAGCACCGACCGACGCAGTGCTGAACACCTATCTGCAAAGCAAGGCTGACAAGTTCGTCAAACCGGCTGTCGTCAGTTTTGAGCAGGTTTACTTCAACCCGCAGGGGCCGGACACACCGGCGAGCGTTGCCGCGGCCCGGGCGCGACTGAACGCCGGGGCTGCGGTCGCCGGGATGGGCCAGCCGACCATGCTGCCGGCGCGGGTGACGCGCAGCGATGCCGACCTGGTGGCGCGCGATTTCGGCGCGGATTTCGCCGCGGCGGTCGTGAAGCTGCCGGTCGGGCAATGGTCGGGACCGGTCGGATCGGGGGTCGGCGTTCATCTCGTCAGGCTGACCGAACTGCTGCCACCAACGCTGCCGCCGCCCGCCGACATTCGCGCCGAAGTCATCCGCGAATGGGAAAATGACCGCCGCGTTGCCGCCAGCGAAGCCAGCTACAAGCGCGCCCGCGCCAATTATGACGTGGTCATCGAGGGCAAGCCGTGATCCGCTGGTTGCTGGCGTTGCTGCTGTTGATCGGCAGCCCGGCGCTGGCCGATGAATTCAAGCCGGCTTATTTGCAACTGACCGAGCGCGGCAGTGGCAGTTATGACGTGCTGTGGAAGGTGCCGGCGCTCGACGAGACGACGACGCTGAAGGTCAAGCCGGTGTTTCCGCCGCAAACGCGCGACACGACGGCGCGGCGCAGCAGCTTTGCCAATGGCGCCGCCGTGGTGCGCTGGCGCATCGCGGTCCCCGGCGGCCTCAATGGGCAGACCATCGCCTTTCCCGACCAGGCGATCACGCGCATCGACATCCTGGTCCGCGTTGCCCGCGCCGATGGTACCGAGCAGCTTGGCCGGGTGCTGCAGGGCTCGCCGGGCTTCACCGTCACCGCCAGCCCCGGCCGCTGGGAAGTCGTGCAGACCTACACCCTGCTGGGTATCGAACACATCCTGGCCGGCATCGATCACCTGCTGTTCGTGCTGGCGCTGGTCATGCTGGTGAAGGGCACGCGGCGGCTGCTGTGGACGGTCACTGCCTTCACCCTCGCACATTCGATCACGCTGGCGCTGGCGACGCTGGGCGTCATCCACGTCCCCGGGCCGCCGGTCGAAGCGACCATCGCGCTGTCGATCGTCTTTGTCGCCAACGAGATCGTCGCCCAGGCGCGCGGCCGCGAAGGTCTGGCGGCAAAGAAACCCTGGCTGGTGGCGTTCAGCTTCGGGCTGCTCCACGGCCTTGGCTTTGCCGGCGCGCTGGCCGAGGTCGGCCTGCCGCAAAACGCCATTCCACTGGCGCTGCTGTTTTTCAATATTGGTGTCGAAATCGGCCAGTTGCTGTTCATTGCCGGGGTCTTGATGCTGGCAAGGCTGGCGCAAAGGCTCGCCGCCGGGCACATCCATATCGCCATGGCACCTGTTGTCCTTGCCTATGCCATCGGCGGCATCGCCAGTTATTGGGTCATCGAGCGCGTCGCGGCCTTCTGGGGCTAGAGTGTTTTCCAGCCGGATGTCTTCATCCGGCGGTCAAGAAAGCACGACAAATCAGGGATCTGGAGTGCGCGTTCGATTCCAACTGAACAAAACGCACTCCAGCGACGCAACGCCCGCTTCAGCGTGCCAGCCAGGCCGCGATGCGGACATGGTCGGCGTGACGGCTGCCGGCGCTGCCGGGTTCGGCGTTGCGGGTATCGCGCAGCGCCTTGAGCGCCGTCATCAGAACGGCGAGCGGCGGGCCGCTGGCGGTGACCTGGGCCAGTTGCGCCTCTGCCATCCCAGCCGACGGCGCCGTGATGAAGCGGTCGACCAGCAGGTCGTGGTGCTGCCGAGCGGTTTCGGCAAACAGCGCGCTGGCGTCGAGCAACAGCCGGGCGTTTCGTTCGAGCGACGGCGTGCGGTGCCCGGCGGCAATGGCGGCGAGCAGGCTGTCGAGCAGGCTGGGGTGCTGCATGCAATCCCGCAGCCTTGCCTGGTCGTCGGGCGGCATGAAGCTCATCTTGTCGGTGATCAGCTGGGCATAGGCCGGATCGCGGGCGCTGGTCAGGCCGAGCAGCAGGTCAAGCTCGTTGATGCCCGAGAAATCGCCGGCATTGGCACCGCGAAACTCCTGCCGGCCGACCCGATAGGGCTTGTAATAAGGCCGCACGCTGAAGAAAAATCGGTCGATATCGAGGTTGGCGTATAGCCGCTGGTTGATGCCAATGACATCGCGCAGCGCCGCTGCCGCCGCCTCCAGCAGCCCGTCGGCGACCGGATTGCTGATATCCAGCGGCAGGATGCGGTGCAGCGCATCGGCAGCGCGCTGCATGGCGAGGATGGCGCGGGCGTTTTCATCGATGAACAGGAACTCGTCCGGCAGACTGGTGAAGCTTTTGCGCACCCCGGCGATGGCGCGGTTGCGGGTCGCCAGATGCGCCGTTGCAAAACGCGGCGCCATGCCGATGGCGGCGCCGGCTTGCAGCGCCAGCGACGAGGCGGCGCGAAACGGTGAGCGATCCTCCCGCGCCGGGTTGGTGAGCTCGTGCCGGCGCAGTGCCGCCATGTACAGCCCGACATTGCCCAGCACATCGAAGGCGCTGTCGAAACCGCCGCCGGTATTGCCCTCGGCGGCGAGCGCTTCGGCATGGGCATCACCTTCGGCACGCAATTGCGCCTTCAGGTCATCGCCTGTGCCCAGCACTTCGCCGCGGTCGGCTTGCGCAAAGTACAGCGCCTCCAGAGCCGTGTTGAGCGCCACGAAGTCCGTGCGGATCCAGTGGTCGAAGGCTTTGGCGGTCAGGCTCATGCGCTTGCCATACCCTTCCGCGCCGCGCCGAACCAGTGGCCGATGGTCATGGTGCCACACCCGGCAAAGTTGGCCCTGCCAAGCGCCGCGGGATCGGCTAGGGATTGTGCGATGTTGCCTCTCACCCCCACACCGGTGCTCGACGTACAAGGGCTTGGCAAGGCCGTGCCGGGGGGCCGCCAGCTGTTCAGCGACCTCGATCTGGCGGTCGCTGCCGGCGAGATCGTGGCGATCATGGGGGAATCGGGCGTCGGCAAATCGACATTGCTCAACCTGGTGGCGGGCCTCGATCTTGCCGATGCCGGCCGCATCGCCATCGCCGGGGTCGACCTTGCCGACCGCGACGACGATGCCCGCACGCTGCTGCGCCGCGACCATATCGGCTTTGTGTTCCAGGCCTTTCACATCCTGCCGCACCTGACGCTGGCGCAGAACATCGCGCTGCCCCTCGTGCTGGCCCACACCGACGCGGCCACGGCGTTGCCGCGCGCCGAGGCGATGCTGGTCAAGGTCGGGCTGGCGGGGCGTGGCGGCGATTATCCGGCGCAACTTTCTGGCGGCGAATTGCAGCGCATCGCCATCGCCCGGGCGCTGGTGCACCGGCCGGCGCTGATCCTTGCCGACGAACCGACCGGCAACCTGGACCCCGAGACGGCAGAACGCATCCTGGCGCTGATGGTCGCCGAAGTGCGCGCCACCGGAGCAGCGGCGGTCATCGTCACCCACAGCGACCGGGCGGCGGCAGTGGCCGACCGCGTGCTGGTGCTGGGAGCGGCGGGGTTGGTGCCGCGCAAGCATGAAGGCTGACACGCTGCCCATCACCGCCGCGCGCTGGATGGTGCTTGGCGAATGGCGCGCGCACCCGGCGCGGATTATCGTCGGCGCGCTGGCGATTGCGGTTGGCGTCGCGCTGGGCTTTGCCGTGCATCTGGTCAACCGCACGGCGCTGGCGAGCTTTGACCGCGCCGTGCGCAGCGTCAACGGCGCCGCCGATCTGCAGGTCCATGCCGTCAGCCCGGCGGGGTTTGCCGAAACCGTCTACCCGCGCGTCGCACGGCTGCCCGGCGTGGCGGCGGCAAGCCCGGTGGTCGAACTGTCGGCGCGCGCCGCCGGCGCAGCGCCGGCACGGGCACTGTCACCGGGCCCGGGGCGGCTGACGCTGCTCGGGCTCGATGTGCTGCGCGCCGGCGCGGTGACGCCCAGCCTGGTCGGGATGCCGTTGGGCGGCGGGCCGGGCGGCGGCAACCCGCTATCCGGCGACGCGCTGTTCGCCTCACGCGCCGCGCTGGCGGCGATGCAGCGCCGGCCGGGGGACCGGGTGACGCTGGTCGCGGCCGGGCGATCGTTCGCCTTCACCATCGCCGGCATCCTGCCCGGCGCCGGCGACGACCGGGCGCTGGCGGTGGTCGATATCGCCGATGCGCAGTGGCGGTTCGGGCAATTGGGCCGGTTGCAGCGCATCGACCTGCGGCTGGCGGAGGGCGCTGATCGCGCCGATGTCACGCGCCGGCTGGCCGCAGTGCTGCCCGCCGATGCCGATATCGTGTCGCCCGCTGACGATGCGCAGCGCAGCGACAGCCTGTCGCGCGCCTATCGCGTCAACCTGGAGATGCTGGCGATGGTGGCGCTGCTCACCGGCGGCTTCCTCGTTTATTCGGCACAATCGCTCAGCGTGGCGCGGCGGCGGCCGCAGTTCGCGCTGCTGCGGGTGCTGGGGCTGCGGCAGCGCGCGCTGACGACGCAGATCGTCATCGAAGGTGCCATTGTCGGTGCGGTCGGCGCAGCGCTGGGCATCGCGGTCGGCCATGGCCTGGCCGGGCTGGCGGTGTCGCTGCTCGGCGGCGACCTCGGCGGCGGCTACTTTGGCCGCGGTGCGGCGCAGCTGGATTTCGCCTGGGGCGCGGCGCTGGGCTATGCCGGCATCGGCGTCGCGGTGGCGGTGGGCAGCAGCCTGTTGCCGGCGCGCGAGGCGGCGCGTGCCAAGCCGGCAGTGGCGTTGAAGAACGCCGGGGACGTGACCGACCCGCGGGCGCGGCCACCGGGCTGGCCGGGGCTGGTGCTGCTGGCGCTGGGCGGTATCGCTGCGCTGGCGCCGCCACTGTGGGGGCTGCCACTGCTCGGCTATGCCGCGATGGCGTTGCTGCTGGCCGGCGGCGTGGCGGCAATGCCGTGGCTGGCGCGGGCGCTGCTGGCGCCGCTGCAACGCCGCAACCTGCCGCCGACGCTCGATCTGGCGGTCAAGCGGCTATGGGGCGCACCGGGGCAAGCAGCGACGGCGCTGTGCGGTATCGTCGCCAGCACCAGCCTTATGGTGGCGATGGCGGTAATGGTGGCGAGCTTTCGCGGGTCTGTGGACGACTGGCTGGTGCAGATCCTGCCGTCTGACATCTATCTACATGTCGAAGGCACCGAAGCCGGCGGCATCGATGTGGCGGCGCAGGCGCGGCTGGCGGCAACGCCCGGCGCGGCGCGGGTGCGCTTTGTGCGGCAGCTACCACTGCGGCTGGCCCCTGACAAACCGGCAGTCGTGTTCAGCGGGCAGGACGATCCGGGGCGCGAACTGCCACTCGTCGGTGCCGCAGCGGCAGTGCCGGCGGGGCAGACGGCGGTGTGGGTGTCGGAACCGATGGGCTGGCTGTACGGCGTCGGTGCCGGCGATACGCTGGTGCTGCCGCTGGGCGGTCGCCGGCAGCCGGTGTTCGTCGCGGGTGTTTGGCGGGATTATGCCCGGCAATTCGGCGCGGTGACCATGGCCGATGCGGATTTCGTGCGGTTGACGGGGGATGCCACCAAGACCGAGGCCGCGATCGATGTGCAGCCCGGCGTGCCGGTGGCGCGGGTTATCGCGGCGTTGCGCCAGCGCCTGCCGCCGGAGCTTGCCGACCAGACGCTGTTCGCGCGGCCGGCGGAGATGCGCGCGATGGCGCTGGCGATCTTTGATCGCAGCTTTGCCATAACCTATGCGCTGGAGGCGATTGCCATCACCATCGGGTTGATCGGGGTGGCAGCCACCTTTTCGGCACAGACTCTGGCGCGGACGCGGGAGTTCGGCATGCTGCGCCACATCGGCGTGCGGCGGCGGCAGGTGCTGGCGATGCTGGCGGCGGAAGGCGCGTTGCTGGGCGCGGTGGGGGTCATCGCCGGGCTGGGGCTGGGGCTGGTGATGAGCCAGGTGCTGATCCATGTCGTCAACCCGCAGTCGTTCCACTGGACGATGGACACGCGGCTGCCGTGGGGCCTGTTTGCAGGGCTGGCACTGGCGCTGGTGGCGGCAGCGGCCGGCACGGTGATGCTGGCCGGGCGGCGGGCGTTGTCGGCGGACGCGGTGCGCGCTGTGCGAGAGGATTGGTGATGCGCTGGCTTTTGGCGCTGTTTGCCCTGCTGCTCACGGGTGCCGCCCCCGAATACGCCGTCGTCACCCCCGCGACGCCCGTCACCCTGCCCCGCGACCATGGCGCCCACCCCGATTTCCGCACCGAATGGTGGTATGTCACCGGCTGGTTGAAGACGCCGCAGGGCAAGGACCTGGGGTTCCAGGTGACATTCTTCCGCACCCGGCCGCCGGTGGACCAGCGCAACCCCAGCGCCTTTGCGGCAAAACAGGTGATCTTTGCCCATGCCGCGCTGTCCGATCCGGCGACCGGGCGGTTGCTGCATGACCAGCGTATCGCCCGCGCCGGGTTCGGACTGGCCGACGCGGCGACGGGCGACACCGCGCTGGTGCTCGATGACTGGTCGCTGAAACGCGGTGCCGATGGCCGGTTTCGCACGCGGGTGGCGGGCAAGGGCTTTGCGCTCGACCTGGCGCTGACCCCGACACAGGCCGCCATCCTGCAAGGCCGCGGCGGCTATAGCCAGAAAGGCCCCGACCCGCACGAGGCCAGCCATTACTTCAGCATGCCGCACCTTGCGGTAACGGGCACGCTGGCGCGCGGCGGCAAGCCGGTTCCTGTCACCGGAACCGCCTGGCTCGACCGCGAATGGTCATCGACATTGCTCAACAAACGGGCGGTCGGATGGGACTGGCTGGGCCTAAACATGGCCGATGGCGGCGCGCTGACGCTGTTCCGGGTGCGCGATGCCGCCGGCGGCGCGGTGTGGGGGGGTGGTTCATGGCGCGACAAAGGCGGCAGATTGACCGTGCTGGGGCCGTCCGACGTCAGCTTTGCGCCCGGCCGCCGCTGGAAATCGCCGCATACCGGGGCGCTTTACCCGGTAGCACCGGTGGTCAGCGTGCGCCTGCCCGGTCGCACGGTACGGCTGCAGGTGACCCCATTGTTCGACGACCAGGAGCTCGACAGCCGGCGCGGCGGTGGCCCCGTATACTGGGAAGGCGCGGTGACGGTGCCGGGCGGGCGCGGTTATCTCGAGATGACCGGCTATGCGACTCCGTTGAAAATGTAGAAGCGCGCCCGCGAACGCGCTACGCAGGCGGAATGAGCCTAAACGTTCCCTCCGACGATGCCTGGGCGCCGCCGCTGGCGCCCGCCGCCCCGCGCGGCCTGTGCACCGATTGCGGTGTGTCACGCACCGCCACGCCGCAGGATTGCGGCACCGCCTGCCAGTTCATCAAGCCCGATTATCCGGCGCTGGAGGCGCGGGTTCACGGCCGGGTCCGCGACCCGTTGCGGCCTGACGAGGCGTTCTTCGGCCCGTACAAATCGATGGTCCGCGCCTCGTTGAAGGCCCCGATACCGGGCGCGCAATGGTCGGGCATCACGACGCGTATCGCCGAAAAGCTGCTCGAAACCGGCGCTGTCGATGCCGTGCTGACCATGGCGCCCGATGCCGATGACCAGTGGAAGCCGGTGCCGGTGATCGTGACGCGTGCCGAAGGCATGGCCAAGGTGCGCGGCATGCGCATGGGCTATGCGCCGCTGCTGGCGCTGCTGGAGCCGGCGCGCGCCGCGGGCCACAAGCGCATCGCCATCATCGGCATCCCCTGCCAGGTCCACGCCGTGCGCGCGCTGGAGGCGAAACTGGGGTTCGACAGCATCACGGTGATCGGCACGCCATGCTCGGACAACACCACCACCGCCAATTTCCATGAGTTCCTGGCGCTGCTCAGCGACGCACCGGAGACGATCACCTATCTCGAATTCCGCGCCGATTATCATGTCGAGCTGCGTTTCAGCGATGGCCGGGTGAAGGCGATCCCGTTCCTGATGCTGCCGCTGTCGGACCTTCGGCCGGATTTCTTCCCGCTGACCTGCCGGACGTGTGTTGATTACACCAACACGCTCGCCGATATCACCGTCGGTTACATGGGCGGCACCGGCGAACAATGGCTGGTAGTGCGCAACGATCGCGGTCAGGCGTTGATCGACTTGCTGGGGGATGAGCTGCGCACCGCCGCGCCGGCCGATAGCGGCAAGCGCGCCGGGCCGGTAAAGGGCTTCCTCGCCAATACCGAACGCGCCGCCGGTGGCCTGCCGCTGCGCCGGATGCCGCAATGGCTGCGGCCGATCATCGGTTGGCTGATGCCCATCGTTGGCCCCAAGGGGCTGGAATTCGGCCGGGCGCGCGTGGAGATGAAGGCGGTGGAGACGATCATCCACCTGCGCCGCGAGAAGCCGGCGATGATCAAGAACATGGTGCCGGCGCATGTCTGGGCGCTGGTGGCGCCTTATGGGCTGACGCCGCGCGACGGGGAGACGCGGGAGGGGTAGCAACGCCTGTCATCCCGGGCTTGACCCGGGACCCAGCTTCTTTTCTTCCACGCGCCGAGAAGAAGCTGGGTCCCGGGTCAAGCCCGGGATGACCCGTTGTCAGCCAGCGCCTTCAGATCCGCCAGCAGGTCCAGCGCCTCCCGCGGCGTCACCGCATCGGGGTCGATCGCCGCCAGCTTTGCCCGCAGCGCGTCCACCGGCTCCGGCGCGCTGGCTTCGAACAGCGGCAGGTCGGTCAGCCCCGCCGCCAGCCCGCCGGTCTTGTCGCGGTTGGCCTCCAGCCGCGCCAGCACGCTGCGTGCCCGTGCCAGCACCGGCGCCGGCACCCCGGCCAGCCGCGCGACGGCGAGGCCATAGCTGCGATCGGCGGCGCCGGGCTTGACCTGGTGGAGGAAGACCAGTTCCCCCTTCCATTCGCGCGCCGTCACGCTGACGGTCATCAGGCTGCGCAGCCGGTCCTTCAGCTGGACGAGTTCATGGTAGTGGGTGGCGAACAGGCAGCGGCATTGCAGGTCGTCATGCACCGCCTCCAGCACGGCCCAGGCGATGGCGAGGCCGTCATAGGTGCTGGTGCCGCGCCCGACTTCATCTAGGATGACGAGGCTGCGCGGTGTCGCGCCGGCCAAGATCGCCGCGGTTTCGACCATTTCGACCATGAAGGTGCTGCGTCCCTGCGCCAAGTCGTCGGCGGCGCCGACCCGGCTGAACAGCCGATCCACAACGCCGATATGCGCGGCGCGGGCGGGAACAAAGCTGCCGGCCTGCGCCAGCACCGCGATCAGCGCGTTCTGGCGCAGAAACGTGCTCTTGCCGGCCATGTTGGGGCCGGTGACCAGCCATAGCCGGGCATCGGCGCTGAGGTTGCAATCATTGGCGACAAAGCTGCCGCGCGCCGCCTTGACCGCGGCTTCGACGACCGGATGACGGCCGGATTCGATTTGAAAGGCGGTGGTTGCGTCGACACGCGGGCGCACCCAGGCCTCGCTGGCGGCAAGCTCGGCCAGCGCTGAAGCGACATCGAGCCGCGCCAGCGCCTGCGCGGTTTCGCTGATCGCCGTTGCATCGGCAAGGACCAGGCTGCGCAGTTCCTCGAGGTGCGCGGCTTCGGCAGCGAGGGCATGGTCGCCGGCCTGCGCGATGCCCGCGGCGAGCGCGGCGAGATCGACACTCCCGAAACGCACCACGCCAGCGAGCGTCTGGCGGTGAATCAGCCCGGAATCGGCGGCCATCAGCGGGTCGGCGAAGCGCGCCGCGACTTCGATGTGGTAGCCAAGGACGCCATTGTGGCGGATTTTGAGCGCGCCGACGCCGGTCTGGGTGCGCAGTTTTGTCTCCAGCGCGAGGACGGCGGTGCGGCCATCGCGGGCGGTTTCGCGCAAACTGTCCAGCGCCGCGTCATAACCCGCAGCGATACTGCCGCCGGCGGCGGGGTCATGCGGCGGTTCCGGGACCAGCGCACGGCGCAGCGCCTCCACCAGCGCGCCGTGCGGGGCAATGCGCGCCAGCGTATCGGTGAGCAGCGCGGGCGTGGTCAGGCTGGGTGCCGACAGCGCCGATTTGAGCGCCAGGGCGAGGGCAAGGCCGTCGCGCATTTGCCCTAGGTCGCGCGGTGTCCAGCGGCCGACGCTGAGCCGCCCCAGCGCGCGCGCCACATCGGGCATGGCGGCGAGCGCCTCGCGGATACGCAGCCGAGTGGTGGCGGTGTCGGCGAACCAGCCGACAAGATCGAGCCGGGCGTTGATCGCACCGGCGTGGGTCAGTGGTGCTGCCAGATCGGCACCGAGCAGGCGGCCGCCGCCAGCGGTAACGGTGCGGTCGATGGCAGCCTCCAGGCTGCCGGCGCGGCTGCCAGCGCTGCCTCGCGCCAGTTCCAGGCTCGTGCGGGTCGCGGCGTCGATCGCCATGGTGCTGCCCGGCAGCTCGGGTCGCGGCGGCGCCAGCAGCGGCACCGACCCCTTGGCGGTGGCCTCGACATAGGCGAGCAGTGCGCCGGCGGCGGCCACTTCGCCCGGCGTGAAGCCGCCAAAGCCATCGAGCGTCGCCACACCGAAGCGGGCTTTCAGCCGCGCCTCGCCGCGTGCCGGGGTGAAATCCAGCGGTGGCCGCGGAGTATGCACCGGGCCATCCCAGCCTTCCGGTGCCAGCAATTCAGCGGGATTGAGCCGCGCCAGTTCCGCCTGTGCCTCGGCCGGGGTGCAGGCGCGGGTGGCAAACGCGCCGGTGGAAAGGTCGCACCAGGCCAGGCCGGTGCCGGTGCCGATACCGGTGCCGGGGGTAATCGCCGCCAGCCAGTTGGCGCGTTTGGGGTCGAGCAGCGCGGTTTCGGTGAGGGTGCCGGGGGTGACGACGCGGGTGATGGCGCGCGCCACGATGCTCTTGCCGGGGCGTTTGCGTGCATCCGCCGGGTCCTCGATCTGTTCGGCGATGGCGACGCGGTGGCCGCCCTTGATCAGCCGGGCGAGATAATTTTCGGCGGCGTGATGCGGCACGCCGCACATCGGGATGGGGACGCCGGCATGTTCGCCGCGTTTGGTCAGCGCGATATCGAGCGTGGCGGCAGCGGCGGCGGCATCGTCGAAGAAGAGTTCGTAGAAATCGCCCATGCGAAAGAACAACAGGCAATCGGGAGCCTCGGCCTTCAGCGCCAGATATTGGGCGATCATCGGGGAGGCGGCAGCGGTCACCGCGCGGTGTTAGCGGGGATTCCAGCCGTCCGGAAGGGCGGCACGCCGGCGGGCCGGCAATCCTTTTGCTTGCCCCTGCCCCTAACCAACCCTTATCGTCCGCCGCTCATTGGGGGACACCGGTCATGGCGAGCGAACGCACTTCGGATTCCGAGAAGAATGACTTCGGCGATGCCGAGGCGCTGGCCTTTCACCGCATGGGGCGACCGGGCAAGATCGACATTGTCGCGTCCAAGCCGATGGCGACGCAGCGCGACCTGTCGCTGGCCTATTCCCCGGGGGTTGCGGCGCCGGTGCGCGCCATCGCCGCCGATCCGGATGCCGCCTATGACTATACCATCAAGGGCAATCTGGTCGCGGTCATCACCAATGGCACCGCCATCCTGGGGCTGGGCAATCTGGGTGCGCTGGCGTCCAAGCCGGTGATGGAGGGCAAGGCAGTGCTGTTCAAGCGCTTTGCCGACATCGATTCGATCGATATCGAACTGAATACCGAAGACGTGACGCGCTTCATCGATGCCGTAGAGCTGATGGAGCCGAGTTTCGGCGGCATCAACCTTGAGGACATCAAGGCGCCCGAATGCTTCATCATCGAAACCACGCTGAAGGAACGGATGAACATTCCGGTCTTTCACGATGACCAGCATGGCACCGCCATTGTCGCCGCCGCCGGGATGATCAACGCGCTGCACCTGACCGGCCGCCGCGCCGAAGACGTCAAGATGGTGGTCAACGGCGCCGGCGCGGCCGCCATCGCCTGCACCGAGCTGATCAAGGCTTATGGCGTCAGGAACGTGTTGATGTGCGACACCAATGGCGTCATCTACCAGGGCCGCACCGAAGGCATGAACCAGTGGAAATCCGGCCATGCCGCAATCACTGACGACCGCACGCTGGAAGAAGCCATGGTCGGTGCCGACATCTTCCTCGGCCTGTCGAAAAAAGGCGCGGTCAGCCCGGAAATGGTCGCATCGATGGCGAAGAACCCGATCATTTTTGCCATGGCCAACCCTGACCCGGAAATCACCCCCGAGGACGTGGCCAAGGTGCGCAGCGACGCCATCGTCGCCACCGGGCGCAGCGATTACCCCAACCAGGTCAACAACGTCCTGTGCTTCCCCTATCTGTTCCGCGGTGCCCTCGATGTGCGCGCCACCGCCATCAACGAGGCGATGAAGCTGGCTGCCGCCAACGCCATTGCCGCGTTGGCCCGGATGCAGGTGCCCGATGAAGTGGCAGCGGCCTATGGCGGCAAGACACGCAATTTCGGCCCGGAATACATCATCCCGGCGCCATTCGACCCGCGCCTGATCGAGGAAATCCCCACCGCCGTCGCCAAGGCCGCGATGGCATCGGGCGTGGCGAAGAAGCCGTTCTTCGACGAAGCTGCCTATCGCCATGAGCTTCGCTCGCGCCTCAACCCGACGACCTCGATCCTCGCCGGCGCGGTCGAAGCGGCACGCAACCGGCCGCGGCGCTGCGTCTTTGCCGAGGCCGAGCAGGAAGTCGTGCTGCGCGCTGCCGTCAATTACCGCAATTCCGGTTATGGCGAGCCGGTGCTCGTCGGCCGCGAAGCGCCGGTGCGCGAGGCGCTGGTGCGCATCGGGGTCGCCGATGCCGAAAGCTATGAAATCCACAACAGCAGCGTCAGCCCGCTGGTACCGCGCATGGCGGAACGGCTGTACGAGCGCCTGCAACGCCGCGGCTACCTGCTCCGCGACGTGCAGCGCATGGTCAACCATGAGCGCAATATCTTTGGCGCCATGCTGGTCGAACTGGGCGAGGCCGACCTGATGATTTCCGGCGTCACCCGCAATTTCGCCACCACCTATCGCCAGATCCGCACTGTCATCGATCCGTCGGAGGGGCATCGTCCGTTCGGCATCCACATGATCGTCGGCAAGAGCGAAACCATCTTCATCGCCGACACGACGGTGACCGAACGGCCCGATGCGACCCAGCTTGCCGATATCGCCGAACAGACGGCGGCGGTGGCGCGGCGGCTCGGCCAGGAACCGCGCGTCGCCTTCCTGTCCTATTCCAATTTCGGCAACCCGCCGGGAGAATTCGTCGGCAATCTGCGCGGCGCGGTGCAACTGCTCGACGAACGCGGTGTCGGCTTCGAATATGAAGGCGAAATGTCGGCCGATGTGGCGCTGAACCCCGCCATAAAGTCGCTCTACCCCTTCTCGCGACTGTCGGCGCCGGCGAATGTGCTGATCATGCCGGGGCTGCATTCGGCGAACATCGCTGCCAAGCTGCTCAAGGAACTCGCCGGCGGCGTCGTCATCGGGCCGTTGCTGGTCAACATGAACCGGCCGGTGCAGATCGCACCGATGACCTCGACTGCATCCGACCTGGTGACGATGGCGGTGCTGGCTTCGACCGGCGTCGTCTGCTGACATTGTCTGCTGACGTCTTGAAACCGCCGCTGCTCTTTATCCACGGCTACTGGTCGACGCCGGCGACCTTTGCCCGGTTGCAGGCGCGGTTCGAGGCGGCGGGGTATCAGGTCATAGCACCAGCGCTGCCGCTGCACGACCGTGACCCGTCGCTGCCGCCGCCGGCGGAACTCGGCACATTGACGGTCGAGGACTATGCGCGGTTCCTGGTCGGCGAGCTTGAAAAGCTTGGCGCACCGCCGGTGATCATCGGCCATTCGATGGGCGGCATGCTGGCACAGATCGTCGCGGCGCGGGTGCCGCACGCCGGGCTGGTGCTGCTGTCCACCGCCGGCACCGCGACGACACTGGTGCCGGCGCTGGCGACGGTGCGCACCATGGCCGGGGTGATGCTGAAATGGGGCTGGTGGGAAGCCCCGACGATGATCGCCGAAGGCCCGGCGATGTGGGGCATCTACAACGGCGTGCCCGACAGCATCGCGCGAGCCGAATATGCAGCGCATGTCTGGGATTCGGGCCGGGTGATGGCGGAGATGACGCTGCCCAACCTGTCGGCGACCGGCGCAACCAAGGTCGATTACAAGCGGCTCGACAGACCGGCGCTGGTTATCGTCGGGACAGAGGATCGCACCACGGTGGCGGGGATCAGCCGCGCGACGGCGCGCAAGCTGGCGGGCACGGTGGACTATCACGAATTGCCGGGGGTCGGGCACTGGCTGTTCTGGGGCGAGACCGAGGTGCAGGTCGGCGACTGGATGGCGACGTGGCTGGAGCAGTTCGAACCGGCCGTTCTGTCATCCCGGGCTTGACCCGGGACCCAGTAGCCTTGGTGAATGTGCAGCAGAAAGCTGGGTCCCGGGTCAAGCCCGGGATGACAATGTCGTGAGCGCCTCGGCTCTTCGCGCCGCCCTCGCCGCCGAAGCCGCGCGGCTCGGCTTTGCCAGCTTCGGCATTGCTGCCGCCGATGCCGCCCCGCTGGCGGGCCAACGCCTGCGCCAGTGGCTTGCCGATGGCTGCCAAGGCGATATGTTGTGGATGGCGGACACCGCCGATCGCCGCGCCTCGCCGCAGGGGCTGTGGCCCGATGTCCGCTCGGTCGTCATGCTCGGCACCAGCTATGCGCCGGCGCTCGATCCGCTGCGCCATGCCGGCCACCCCGACACCGCGGTGATTTCGGTTTATGCGCTGGGCAGCGACTATCATGATGTCATCAAGAAGCGGCTTAAGGCGCTGGCGCGCTGGCTGGTCGCCGCGGCGCCGGACAGCGAACTGAAAGTGTTCGTCGATACGGCGCCGGTAATGGAGAAACCGCTGGCCGCTGCAGCCGGGCTCGGCTGGCAGGGCAAGCACACAAATGTCGTCAGCCGGGCGCATGGCTCATGGCTGTTCCTGGGCGCGCTCTACACCACGCTCGACCTGCCGCCGGATGCGCCGCACGCCGACCGCTGCGGATCGTGCGACCGCTGCCAGACGGCGTGCCCGACGCAGGCGTTCCCGGCGCCGTACCGGCTCGATGCCCGCCGCTGCATTTCGTACCTGACCATCGAGCACAAGGGGCCGGTGCCGGAGGAGTTTCGCGCCGCCATCGGCAACCGGATCTATGGCTGCGACGATTGCCTGGCGGTGTGCCCGTGGAACCGCTTTGCACAGGCGGCGCGCGAGCTTGCCTTTGCGCCGCGCGCCGAATTGACCGCACCGGCGCTGGCCGACCTGCTGGCGCTGGATGATGCCAGCTTCCGGCAGGTGTTCGCCGGGTCCCCCATCAAGCGCATCGGCCGCGAACGGATGGTGCGCAACTGCCTCTACGCTGCGGGCAACAGCGGTGATGCGGCGCTGGCGCCGGCGGTGGCGGCACTGCGCAATGATGCCGACCCGGCGGTGGCCGAGGCGGCGGACTGGGCGCTCAGGCGGCTGGCGCCGGCCATTTCGACATGATGGTGTTAAGGTCGAAGTAGTCGCGATAGAGCGTGATCAGCCCGTCATGCACTTCGAACACGCCGGTCACCGGCAGTTCGACCCAACCGGTTTCGAGCAGGTGCCGGTCGAGCCGTTCCAGGAACACCAGCGGGCCATCGGCAACGGCGCGCAGCACGTTGAACTCGTTTTTGATCGTCGGCGCGAAAAACGGTTCGAGCACGGCACGCACGCCTTCGGGGCCATAGACCTTGCCCATCGGCACATTGTCGTAATCGCAAGTCGGCGCGATATATTTCAGCGCCGTATCGTAATCGCCGACAGCCATGGCGGCCATGAAGGCGTTGATGGTTTCCATTGGCGTGGTCATGCGCAGGCTCCTCATGTAGCGATTGCTACAATAAGACTGCCGCTCCTCGAGTCAATCGTTATTGCGGCGGCCGCTGCCCATCGTTCAGCGTGCGGTCGAGCCAGTCATCGGTCAGCACCGGGTCATTATCGGCCTGCGGTTCCGGGCGCGGCGACTGGACACTGCCGGGCACCAGCGGTTCGCCATCGGGGCCGAGCTCGACGCCCTGGTCGAGGCCGTAAACCTGGTCATCGGGTTCGATGATCATCTCGCCGGTATCGATATCGGTCACCAACGGCGCCGGCGGGGTGCCGCCGACGGCGCGCGCCATATAGGCCGCGAACGCCCGCGCCGGGGCGCGGCCACCCGCCAGGCCGGGAACGGCGCGAGCATCGTCGCGGCCCATCCAGACGCCGGTGGTGAGTTCATTGGTGAAGCCCAGGAACCAGCCGTCCTTGTTGCTGCTGGTGGTGCCGGTCTTGCCGGCCAGCGGCCGCCCGATCTGCGCCGCGCGCCCGGTGCCGGTTTCGACCGCGGCCTGCATCAATTCGGTCATCTTGGCAGCAACGAACGGCGCGACGATGACGCGGGGATTGTCGGGTTCGCGTTCGTAAAGCACCCGCCCGGCACCGGCAGTGATGCGGGTGATGGCATAGGGCCGCGCCTCCAGGCCGCCGTTGGCGACGGTGGCATAGGCTTGTGTCATCTCGAACAGCGTCACGTCAGATGCGCCGAGCGCCATGGCCGGGCGGCGATCGATCGGCGTGGTGATGCCGAACCGCCGCGCCATTTCGGCCACGGTGTCAAAGCCGACCCGCGCCGCCAGTTCGACAGCGACGGTGTTGATCGATTGGGCAAAGGCGTTGCGCACGCTGACCTCGCCGACATAGCGGCCGTTGCTGTTGCGCGGGCTCCAGTTGCCGATGCGCACCGGCTTGTCGGTCATCATGTCGTCGGGGCTGACCCCGTCTTCGATCGCGGCAGCATAGACGAAGAATTTGAACGCCGAACCGGGTTGCCGGCGCGCCGCAACCGCGCGGTTATAGTTGGACTTCACATAGTCACGGCCGCCGACCATCGCCTTGACGGCACCATCGCGCGCCAGCGCGACCAGCGCACCCTGCGCGCCCACCGGGGATTCGGCGATGATCGCGGCTTCGGCAGCGCGTTGGCCGATAGGGTCGAGCGTCGTTGTCACCTGCAACGGCTCGACGGTTTCATCGGTCAGGTTTTCGACTTCGGACAATACCCAGTCGGTGAAATAGCGCACGCTGGCCTTGCGCTCCTGCGGCGCGAAGCGGACCGTTGCCATGTCGGTCTGCTCGGCCTCTGCGCTGGTGATGGCGCCGGAGGCGACCATGGTGCCGAGCACGATCTGCGCGCGCCGCCGTGCCGCATCGGCATCGGCGGATGGCGAAAAGCGCGACGGCGCCTGCACCAGCCCGGCGATGATCGCAGCTTCTTCAAGGCTGAGCGTGGTCGCCGAATGACCGAAGAATTTGCGCGACGCGGCATCGATGCCATAGGCGCCGCCGCCGAAATAGACCCGGTTGAGATAGAGTTCGAGGATTGCGGATTTGGTGAATTTGCGCTCCAGCGCCAGCGCGATGATGATTTCGCGGGCCTTGCGGGCATAGCTTTTGGTGGCGGTCAGAAAGACGTTGCGCGCCAGTTGCTGGGTGATGGTGGAGGCACCCTGCGCCTTGCGACCCGACTGGAAATTGACCAGCACCGACCGGCCAAGGCTGATCGGATCAATGCCGGGGTGCATCTGGAAACGCTTGTCCTCCACCGAGATCATCGCGTCAGTCATCACCTTGGGGATGCGGCCATAGGCCAGCCATTCGCCATAGCTGGGGCCGACCGAGACCAGCACGCTGTTGTCGGCGCCGCGAATCTCGACGGACTGCCCGTTGGGGGAGCGCATCATCTCGTCGAAACCGGGCAGCGAGGCATAGGAAATCGCCACGGCAATGGCGAGGACAAGCACCCCGATCAGCCCGGTGATGATGGCAGATTTGAAGATGAACGCGACAACGCCGGCAAAGGCGCCGCGTTGCGGTTTCGAACGATTGGAGAGGGAGCGGGCCACTAGCGCGGCAAATAGGGGTGTCGGAGCGCACTCACAAGGGGCCACAGCCCCGGCACGCCGGGTCTTTCGGCAGCTTGATCGTGCGCATCCTTGCGCCGAGCGCATCATAGAGCAGCAGGCGGCCGGCCAGCGTGTCGCCGAAACCGGTGATTTCGCGCAGCACCTCGAGCGCCATCATCGCGCCGATGACGCCGGTCATCGCGCCGAGCACGCCCGATTCGGCGCAGCTTGCCGCGGCGCGGTCGTGCGCATCGCCGACGAGGCAGCGGTAGCAGGGCCTGTCCGCCTCATACCCGCGAAACGTCGCCACCTGCCCGTCGAACGGCCCGACCGCGCCGGACAGCAGTGGAATGGCGAGCGATTGGGCAGCATCGGACACGGCGAGGCGGGTGGCAAAGCTGTCGCAGCCATCGGCGATGACGCTGTGCCCGGCGAGCAAGGCGCGGGCATTGCCGGCATCGAGCCGGGCAGCGACGGGGGTGATGGCGACATGCGGGTTGAGCGCGCCCAGGTGCCGGGCGGCCGCAACCACCTTGAGCTGGCCGATGTCGGCAGTGGAAAACAACACCTGGCGTTGCAGATTGCTGAGAGCGACATGGTCATCATCGATAATGGTCAGGCGCCCCACACCGGCGGCAGCGAGGTAGAGCAGGCAGGGCGACCCCAGCCCGCCGGCGCCGATGACGGCAACATTGGCGGCCTTTATCGCCGCCTGGCCGCGCCCGCCGATATCCGGCAACACCAGGTGGCGGGCGTAGCGATCGAGTTCGTCGTCGGAAAAATCAGTCATGCGGTGCCATCGCGGAGGCTTTACACGCTGCGGCGCGGCGGGAATAGCGGCGCAAAGGGAGACGATGCGATGACGACCGTGGAATTCCGGCGCCTGCCCGGCCATGACGACCTGCCGCTGCCGGCCTATGCCAGTGCGGGCGCGGCGGGTTTCGACCTGCGCGCCGCTGCCGCCATGACCATCGCGCCGGGGCACTTCGCGCTGGTGCCGACCGGCTTTGCAGTGGCGGTACCGGACGGTTTCGAGCTTCAGGTGCGGCCGCGGTCGGGGCTGGCGGTCAAGCACGGCGTGACGGTGCTCAATTCACCCGGCACGGTGGACAGCGATTATCGCGGCGAGGTCTCCGTGTGCCTGATCAACCACGGCGCAGCAGCGTTCGAAATCGCGCGCGGCGACCGGATTGCACAGGCGCTGGTAACGGCGGCGCCGCAAGTGGCACTGGTCGAAGTCCTCGAACTGGGGGCAACGGCGCGCGGCAGCGGCGGCTTTGGATCGACCGGGACCGCCTGATGCGGGTCAGCGATTTCGATTTCGAACTGCCGGCGGAGAATATCGCGCTGCGACCGGTCAGCCCGCGCGATGCGGCGCGGATGCTGGTGGTGCGCGGCGGGGCCCTTTCCGACCACATCATGCGCGATCTGCCGGCCCAGTTGCGAGCCGGCGATGTGCTGGTGGTCAATGATACGCGAGTGATTCCGGCGCAATTGCACGGCAGCAAGGGCTCAGCGAAGGTCGGCGTGACGCTGCATAAGCGCGAAGCGGCGGATATGTGGTGGAGTTTCGTCAAGAATGCGCGGCGATTGCGCGCCGGTGACCGGGTGGATTTCGGTGCTGGGCTGACCGGCAGCGTGCTGGAACGCGGCGACGAAGGCGCGGTGCTGTGGCGGTTCGAAGCCGAATCGGGGCTTGAAAGCGCCATGGTCGCGGCCGGCGAGATGCCGTTGCCGCCCTATATCGCGTCGAAACGCGCCACCGATGCGCGCGATGCGGTGGATTACCAGACGCTGCACGCCGCCAAGGATGGCGCTGTCGCGGCGCCCACGGCGGGGCTGCACTTCACCCCGGCGCTGTGGGCTGCGCTGGCGGCCGCGGGCGTGGGGCGCGAAACAGTGACGCTGCATGTCGGCGCCGGCACCTTCCTGCCGGTCAAGGCGGAGGATACCGACGACCACAGGATGCACGCCGAATGGGGCAGCATCGATGCGGCAACGGCGGCGCGGCTGAACGCGGCGCGAGCGGCCGGCGGGCGGGTGATCGCGGTCGGCACGACGTCACTGCGGCTGCTCGAATCGGCGGTTGTGGACGGCGTCATCCAGGCGTTTACCGGCGACACGGCTATCTTCATCACGCCGGGCTATCGCTTCGGGGCGATCGATGGCCTGGTCACCAACTTCCATTTGCCGAAATCGACACTGTTCATGCTGGTCAGCGCGCTGATGGGGCGCGAGGTGATGCAGGCGGCCTATGGGCACGCGATTGCCGACGGGTATCGGTTCTACAGTTATGGGGATGGGAGCCTGTTGCTGCCGTAGCCCCGCCAGCTCACGCCGCTACTACCCACCAGACCAGCGCGACCATCCCGGTTGCCGCGACCAGCGCATGGACCAGCAGGGTCGGGCCGATGGCGGCGGGTTTCGGCTTGGCGATTATCGGTACGAACAGCCCGGTCATCATCGCACCGCCAAGCATCACCGCTGCCACCGGCCCCAGCGTGCTGGTGGCGGCGCGGGAACCATCGGGCGCACCGCTAAGCAGGATCGCCAGCACCTCCAGCCCCGATACGCCGAGCAGCAGGTGGATGCCGGCGACCATCGCCGAATTGCGCACGCCTTTGAGGTAGTTCCAGCCCATCCACAGCCCCAGTGCCGCCGTGCTGCCCAGCACCAGCAGGACCGGATACATCGGTAGCTGCATCATCGTCTCCCCGTTTCGGCGCCGTCATAACGCACGCACGCGCCGATAGAAACGGTACGCGAAGCGGTGCCATTTCGACGCGCGGCTGGCGCTCCCCGACAGCCGGGCTATAAGCCGGGCATGGCCGATCCCACCCTCCCCGATGCCGAGCGCGCGCAGGGCGCGCTGGAGGAAGGCCGCCTGTCGCGCGGCTTCGTCGACGAGATCAGCGGCTGGCTGGACAGTGGCGACGACGAGGCCTTGCGCGCCCGAGTGGCGCCGCTGCGCCCGGCCGATATCGCCGAACTGTTCGCCATGGTCGCCGAGGGCGACCGCGCCGCGCTGGCGCTGGCCATCGGCGATGCGCTCGACGCCGAAGTCATTGCCGAACTGAACGATTATGTCCGCGAGGACGTGCTCGCCGCCATGTCGGCGGGGGCGATCGCCGAAGTCGTCACCCAGCTCGATACCGATGACGCGGTCGCGGTGTTCGAGGATCTCGACGATGCCGAGCAGCAGGAGTTGCTGTCGGCGCTGGCCCCCGAGGATCGCGCCGATATCGAAGCGGCGCTCAACTACCCCGAGGAATCTGCCGGCCGGTTGATGCAGCGCGAGCTGGTCGCGGTGGCGGAGGATGTGACGGTCGGCGATGTCATCGAACAGGTGCGATCGAGCATCGATCCGGCGACGGACTTCTGGGAAATCTTCGTCATCGACAGCGAACGCCGCCCGGTCGGCACGATGCGGCTGTCGTGGCTGCTGACCACGCCGCCGGCGGTTGCCGTCGCCGATGTCATGCAGCGCGAACAGACGCTTATCCCGGTCGACATGGACCAAGAGGAAGTCGCCCTCCAGTTCCAGAAATATGCGCTTATCTCGGCGGCGGTGGTCGATGGCAATGGCCGGCTCGCCGGGGTGATCACCGTCGATGACATCGTCCACATCATCCAGGAAGAAGCCGGCGAGGATGCGCTGAAACTGTCGGGCGCCGGCGATGGCGACATCAACGAGCCGGTCATAGAGACGTACAAGACGCGCTCGCGCTGGCTGATCGCCAATCTGGGCACGGCAATGATCTCATCATCGGTGATTTCCAGCTTCGAACCGTCGATCGAGAAGCTGGTGGCGCTGGCGGCGCTTGCCCCCATCGTCGCCAGCGTCGGCGGCAATGCTGGCACGCAAACCATGGCGGTGGCAGTGCGCGCGCTGGCGACCAACCAGCTGACCGAATCGAACACCCGGCGGACGATCTGGCGGGAGATTCGCGTCGCCATGCTGAATGGCAGCACCGTGGCGACGCTGGTCGGCACCGGCACCGCGATCATCTTCGGCAATGTGGTGCTGGGGGTCGTCATCGCCTGTGCGGTGCTGTTCAACATCATGGTGGCCGGGCTTGCCGGCGTGCTGGTGCCGGTGGCGCTGGACCGGGCGGGCGCTGATCCGGCGGTGGCGTCATCGGTGTTCGTGACGATGATGACCGACACGATGGGCTTCCTGTCGTTCCTCGGGCTGGCGACTTTGGTCGGCGTGGCGAACCTTGGCTGACCTGCATCTGACCAAGGTGGCCGTCGGCTGCCCCGATATCGAAACCTTGGCCCGGCTCCAGCAGCAACGCTGGGGTGATGACTCCTGTTCGCTGACGCGCTTCATGCCGAAACGCGCCGACGAACTGATCGGCGGGTCGCTGTTCTGGATTATCAAGCACCGGCTGGTAGCGCGGCAGGAGATTTTGTCGCTGGCGATGGTGACGACCGAATGGGGGGTGAAGTGCCGGATCGGGCTCAAACCCGGCCCGGTGCCGGTGGCGGCGGTGCCGCGCCGGGCGCACCAGGGCTGGCGGTACATGGCGGCGGCCGATGCACCGGGGGATGCCGGGGCAGCGGGTGACGATGCGGCGCTGCCAGTGGGGATGGTGCGGGAATTGCAGTCTTTGTGGCTGATGTGAGTTCGCCCCGCTTCCGCTTGCGGGAGAGGAAAACAGTTACCGCAGGCGCTTCACCCGCACCCGGCGCTTCTGCTTGATGAAGTTGAGGTCATAGCCCCCCAGCGCCGCCTTGACGATTTTCACCGCATCGCCGTTGCGGACATTGGGCAGCGAGCCGGCATCGACCTGGCGCCACATCTGGCCATTATCGAGCAGGAAGACATTCTGCGACGAGCGGTTGGTCAACACATCGGTGATGATGGCGTCGATCTGCTGGATTTCCCCCGGGGCCGGGGCGAAGCGTTCGACACCGCGCGCCGTCACGCCTTCGGCGCCGAAATTTTCGCGCTTGGCCTTTTCCATAGCGATGGCATCGGCTTCGGCTTTCGCCTTGGCGGCAGCAGCTGCGATGGCGGCTTCGTCGGCAGCGATGCGCGCCGATTCGGCGGCGCGGGCCTTGCTGGCGGCGCGCGCCTGCGGCGAGGAATCGGCGACGGCGGCATCGTAACAGGCCAGCCGTTCGGCATCGCGCGCGATGGTGGCACAGGCGAGGATGGCGGCGGTGGCCTGCGCCCGCGCCGGAGCGATCGGCAGCAGCATGAGGATGGTCGCGGTGGCGGCAAGTCTGCGCATGATGGCGTCTCCCTTTGCGCCCGCTCTACCGCCTGTGCAGCGCCCGGTCACCCGCAATCAGCAAAAGGTTGACGCGGCACTGTCTCAGCGCGATAAGACACCATGTTCTCCACCGAGCGCCCCATCTATCGACAGATTCGCGATGTGATCGTGACGCGCATCCTCGAATCGGGCGATGGCGCCTTGCTGCCATCGGTGCGCGCGCTGGCCGCCGAAGCCGGCGTCAACCCGCTGACCGTCGCCAAGGCCTATCACGACCTGCAGGCCGGCGGCATGGTGACCGCGAAAAAGGGCGTCGGGCTGTTCGCTGCCGAGGGTGCGGCGCGGGCCTTGCTCAAGGCCGAACGCGCCGTGTTCCTGACCGAGGAATGGCCGCGCGTGCAGGCGCGTATCGAGAAACTCGGGCTGGACGCGGCGGATTTGCTCGAGCGCGCCTAGCCCTTCGCCGTCGCATAGGCTTGCGTGCCACGGGTTATCACCGCGTCGGTGTCCATAACCGCCCAGGGCTCCAGGTCAGGCACATCCGCCAGTTCGGCATAGAGCGGCCCGAAATCGGTATCGAGCGTCGTGCGCAACAGTTGGTCATAGCTGTCGATGACGAAATAACCCTGCTGGTAATCGTCGATGCGATATTTGGTGCGCAGGATGCGGGCGAGATCGAAGCCGATACGGTTGGGGCTCGGGTCATCGAGCGCGAACTGCGATTCGCCAAAGCTCGACACGATGCCGGCACCGGAAATGCGCAGATTGCCGTCCTCGCGGATCAGCCCGAATTCCACCGTGTACCAATAGAGACGCGACAATTTGTGAAGCGCGCCCAGCCCCAATGAGCGCAAGCCCCCCTGCCCATAGGCCTGCATATAATCGGCAAACACCGGATGGCTGAGCAGCGGGACATGGCCGAAGACATCGTGAAAGACATCCGGCTCCTCCAGATAATCGAGCTGGTCGGCGCGGCGGATGAAGTTGCCGGCGGGAAAGCGCCGGTTGGCGAGATGGGTGAAAAACACATCGTCGGGGACAAGGCCCGGCACCGCGACGACCGTCCAGCCGGTGAGTTTGTGCAGGCGTTCCGACAATTCCTCGAAATCCGGAATGCCCGGTTTCGACAGGCGCAGCACATCGAGCCCCGCCAGATGCGCCTTTGAAGCGCGGCCGGGCAGCAACGCCGCCTGGCGCGTAAACAGCGTGTCCCACACCGCATGTTCGGCGGCGGTGTAGCGCCCCCAATCCTGCGGCACGGTAAAATCGCCGGTCATGGCATGGCTTTCAACACCGCCGCCGTGAACGCCACCGGATCGAACGGCGCATCGGACGTATCGAAGCCGCGCCGCACGACGATGATGCCGCGCGCCGGCACCACCACGGCGAACTGACCGCGATTGCCGAGCATGGCATAGCTGCCCTCAGGGAGACCAGCGGCGGCGCCGAACAGCCACAGCCCGGCGCCGTAACCGCGCTTGGCAGCCGCTGGCGGCTGCGCCCCCGTCGGCATTGTCGCCGCCTTGACCCAGCCCGGCGGCAACAGGCGCTGGCCATCGGGGCCGACGCCATCATTGGCATAGAGTAGCGCCAGCCGCGCCAGGTCGCGCGCCGTCATCCAGACCTGGCTCGACAGCACGAAATGCCCGCGCCAATCGGTTTCCGGCGTGGTGCGCGTCATGCCCAGCGGCCACAGCAATTGCGTGAACGGAAAGCCCAGCGCGCCATCGCCCAGCGCGGTTTCGACGCCGTAAGCCGCCAGCATGAAATCGTTGTTCGAATAGTTGAAGTTCGTGCCCGGTGCGTGATCGAGCGGCATCGCGGCGGCGGTTTCGGGCACCGTCGCCCCGCCCAGATAGACGGCATCGGTGCGGTTGCCGGGGCCGTTCGTCCACAGGCCCGAGGTCAGCCGGATCAGCTGTTCCATGGTGATCGCAGCGCGCGGATCACCGGGCGCGCGCCATTCCGGAATGGGCGCCGGCGCGGTGATGTCGATGTGGCCCATTTGCACCGCGCGGCCGACCAGCGTCGCGGTCAGGCTTTTGGCGACGCTCCAGGTGCGTTGCGGGGTGTGCAGGTCGTACCCGGCGCGATAGCGTTCGGCGACGATGCGGCCACCCTGCAGGATGATGACGCCGGTGGTGTCGGGCTTGGCAAAGGCCCCGGCCACCACCGCATCGAGCGCCTGTGCGGTGCGGCGCGGCAGTTTCGCCATGGCCTTGGCATCGCCCAGCGGCCAGGCGGCGGCATCGACGGCGGCAAGGTCGGGCTGTTTGAAATCGGGAGTCAGGCGCGGCACCACCGCCGCATCGCTGCCGCCGATCGGCAGTTGCGCGCAGCCGAGCAGCGGCCGCCACACCGCGATGCGCGGCGGCAGTTTTTCATGGAAGCGGACGCTGACACTATGGCCGGCACGGTCGATGGTCGCCGGCAGCTCAGCGATGAGCGGCTGATATTCGCGGTAGATGCCGGTCAGATCGTCCGCCGTCGCCTGTGCCTCGGTCTGCCCGGCATTGAACAGCCCCGAGCACAGGAATGCCGCCTTGTAGCCGGCGGCGAGCGCGCGCGCATGGGGCGGCGCATCACCGGCCAGCGCCGGCCCCGCCAGCAGCAGCGCCAGCGCCAGCACCCTCATGCCATCACCGCCTGCCACACCGCGATTGCGGGGCCGCCGGCGCGGGTATCACCGATCGTCGTCGGGGCCATCTTGTTCATCGCATAGGAAAGACACATCCGCGCCTGCATGTCGATGATGACGACCGAGCCGCCATAGCCGCCCCAATAGCAGCAGTCGGGGTTGGGCAGCGGCCGCGCCGGCCCGGCAAGGCCATAGCCCAGGCCATAGCGCATCGCCACGCCGAGCACCTGGTCCTCGCCGCTAGCCTGTTCCTCCAGCACGCGGCGCACCCCCGCTTCGGTCAGGATGCGCTTGCCCTTCGACACGCCGCCATTGGCGAGCAGCGTCTGGATTTCAGCAACCGATCGCGCATTGCCATGGCCGTTGGCAGCGGGAATTTCGGCGCCGCGCCAGGCGCGAGTGCGCGTGTCGAGCGGGTCGATCGGCGGGTTGGTCGCCATATTCTTCGTCAGCGGCCGGTCACCGAAACCCGACAACCCGCCCGATGGTGGCGGCGGGATCAATTCGGCAACGCGGTGGTCCTCGCTGGCCGGCAGGCCGATGTGGAAATCCGCCCCCAGCGGCTCGGCGATTTCGGTGCGGAACACCGTGCCAAGCGATTGCCCGGTGATGCGGCGCACAACTTCGCCGACCAGATAGCCCTGCGTTACCGCATGATAGCCGATGCCGGTGCCGGGCGCCCAGAACGGCGCCTGCGCCGCCAGCCGCCGGGTGATTTTTTCCCAGTCGTAGAAATCATCGACCAGCGTGGGCTCGTGAAAGCCCGACAGGCCCGACGCATGGCTCATCAGTTGCGCCACGGTCACGCCTGCCTTGCCGTTGGCGGCGAATTCCGGCCAGTAATGCGCGACTTTCTGCGCAAAATCGAGCTCGCCGCGGTCGGCGAGAAGCAGCGCGGTCAGCGCCGTCATCGTCTTGGTGGTCGAATAGACGTTGACGATTGTGTCCGCCTCCCACGGCCGGGTCTGCGCCGCGTCGGCATGGCCGGCCCACAGGTCGACGACGGTTTCGCCCTCATGCGTCGCGGCAAAGCTGGCGCCGATATCGGCGCCATTGGCAAAATTGGCAGCAAAGGCGTCGCGGACAGCGGCGAAGCGCGGGTGGGTAAAGCCTTGGATTTCGGTCATCGGTGGTCCTTCAGATCTGGATATCGGCGGGCAAGGGCGAGCGCCCGACCAGCCGTTCGTACAGTTTCAGCGCATAGCGGTCGGTCATGCCGGCGATGAAATCGGCAACGTGGCGCGCCCGTCCGGGTTCAGTCGCTGGTGTTGCGGCCGCCCAGTCCGCCGGCATCGCCGCCGGGTCGGCGTGCAGCGCCGCGAACAGCCCGGCGACGACGAGCTTTGACGGATCGCGCAGCGCCGCAACCTGGCGGTGGCGGTACATCCGGGCGCGCAGAAACGCCTTCAGCGCCGCCGTTTCGGCGCGCATGGTCGGCGAAAACCCCGCCAATGGCCGGCCGGCGGCGCGCACATCGGCGACGCTTTGCGGGTTGGCCAATGCCAGCCGCGTGCGGGTTTCCATCAGCAGATCGTCGGTCATCCGGCCGATCTGGTCGCGCACCAGTTCGGGCACCAGCCGCCGTTTTGCCGTGACGCCCGGCCAGCGCGCGGTGACCGCGGCCCAGCTTTTCGCAGTGAACGGCACGTCGGCGGCGACCTCCTCCATGCTGAACAGCCCGGCGCGAATACCGTCATCCAGATCGTGATTGTCATAAGCGATATCGTCGGCAAGCGCTGCGACCTGCGCCTCCAGCCCGGCATGGCTGGCAAGATCGAGCGGGAATTGTGCATCGGCCTCGGCCATCGCCCAAGTCGGCGCATAGATCGGGCCATTGTGCTTGGCGAGGCCTTCCAGCGTTTCCCAGCTGAGGTTGAGACCATCCCAGCCCGGGTAGCGGTTCTCCAGTCTTGTGACGATGCGCAGCGTCTGGGCATTGTGATCGAAACCGCCATAAGGCGCCAGTGCGGCGGCGAGCGCGTCCTCCCCCGAATGGCCGAACGGCGGGTGGCCCAGGTCGTGCGCCAGCGCCAGCGCCTCGGTCAGGTCCTCGTCGATCCCGAGCGCGCGCGCCAGGGTGCGGGCGATCTGCGCGACTTCCAGGCTGTGGGTCAGGCGGACACGGAAATGGTCGCCATCGGGGGCAACGAACACCTGCGTCTTGTAGCGCAGGCGGCGGAAGGCGCCCGAATGAACGATGCGGTCGCGGTCGCGCTGGAACGGCGTGCGGGTGGCGGAAGCGGCTTCGGGGTAGAGGCGCCCGCGGAAGTGAGCGGGACTTGTGGCGTAGATCATGTCACCCTCTCCCCTTGCGGGAGAGGGCGAGAGACGCGCGCAGCGCGGCCCGGGGTGAGGGGGCGAGCACAAAACCCCTCACCCCGCCGCGCTTCGCGCGAGTCGCCCTCTCCCGCAAGGGGAGAGGGAAAGTCACGACAGCTCCGCGTCGAACGCCGTCGTCATCACAGGCACATCTGTCTGCGTCAGCGAATAGCGCGGCGCCGGCGCCGGCTGCATGACGCCGCCGACCTCGATGAACGTCCCGCGCGCGGCATTGTGCGGGTGGCTGGGTGCATCGGCCATGCTGAGCACCGGGGCAAAGCAGACATCGGTCATTTCCATCAGTTCGCACCATTGCGCACTGGTGCGCGACAGGAACAGCGCGGTCAGCTTGGCCTTCAACGGCCCCCAGGCGGCGCGACTCATCTGCTCGTCGAAATCCGGGTCGTCGGTCAGGCCCGCCAGACGCCGCAGTTCGGCATAGAATTGCGGCTCGATGCTGCCGATGCTGATCCATTTGCCATCGGACGTCTCATAGGTGTCGTAGAAATGCGCACCCGTGTCGAGCATGTTGGTGCCGCGATCGTCCGACCAGATGCCATTGGCGCGAAAGCCCCAGATCATGCTCATCAACACCGCGGCGCCATCGGTCATCGCGGTATCGATGACCTGGCCCAGGCCGGTTTTCTGCGCATGCAGCAGCGCTGCGACCATGCCGAAGGCCAGCATCATGCCGCCGCCGCCGAAATCTCCCACCATGTTGATCGGCGGGGTCGGCTTTTCCCCGGCGCGGCCATAGGCGTGGAGCGCACCGGCGAGCGCGATGTAGTTGATGTCATGCCCGGCCGCATGGGCATAGGGCCCCGTCTGGCCCCAGCCGGTCATGCGACCGTAAACCAGTTTCGGATTGTCGCCGAGCAGCACGTCCGGCCCCAGCCCGAGCCGTTCGGTGACGCCGGGGCGAAAGCCTTCGATCAGGCCATCAGCGGATTTCACCAGGTCGCGCACCCTGGCCTTGCCTTCGGGCGACTTGAGATCGACCCCGATCAGCCGGCGCGAACGCAACAGCGGATCCCGCGCATCGATGCGCGCGCCGGGCCGGTCGATGCGGATGACCTCCGCCCCATGATCCGCCAGCATCATCGCCGCAAACGGGCCGGGGCCGATACCGGCGAGTTCGATGATGCGCAGCCCGCTGAGTGGTCCGGCCATGTTTATGCTCCCCAGAGTTTGTGCCGCCCTCCTGCCATGCGGGCGCGCAAGGTCAAGTATAGATACGAAGCGCGGCAGCATGGGGCTTGACAGGCGTGGGCCTAAATTCGATATTTCCAGAATTATGGAACCAATGTTCAGCCTGATGGCCGACCGGCTGGCCGCACTGGGGCAACCACAGCGGCTGGCGGTGTTCCGGCTGCTGGTCGTGGCCGGGCCGCAGGGGCGGTTGCCGGGTGATATTTCGACCGAGCTCGGCATTCCGGCCTCGTCGCTGTCGTTCCACCTTGCCCATCTGCGCCGGTCGCGGCTGGTGCAGGTCGAAGCGCGCGGCCGCGAACGCTGTTATGTCGCCGATTTTGGCATGATGCGCGGGCTGGTCGATTTCCTGACCGAAAATTGTTGTGCCGGGGCGGTGTGTGCCGCCATTCCCGAAAGGAAGATCGCATGAAGCGGATGCATGTCCATGTCGGCGTCGATGACCTGGCGCAATCGATGCGCTTCTACACGACGCTGTTCGGCGCCGAACCCAGCGTCACCCAGCCCGATTACGCCAAATGGATGCTCGAGGACCCGCGGCTGAACTTTGCCATTTCGGTCGGCCATGCGACGCGCGGCATCGAACATCTCGGCATCCAGGTCGAGGACGAGGCGGAGCTTGCCGACGTCGGCGCCCGGCTGGCGCGTGCTGATGGCCCGGTGCTCGAGGAAGCCGCCACCACCTGCTGCTATGCGACATCGAGCAAGAGCTGGATCGCCGACCCGCAGGGCGTGGTGTGGGAAACCTTCCTGACCAAGGGCAGCGCCGCCGATTACGGCAGCTCCCCGGCGCTGTCGCGGCTGGCAGGGGACAGCGCGGCGGACGGCGCCTGCTGCGCGCCGGCGCTGGCGCCCGTCGCTGCGAAATCCGGCTGCTGCTGATGACCGTCACCATTTGGCACAACCCGAAATGCGGCACGTCGCGCAATACGCTGGCGATGATCCGCGCGACGGGAGTGGAACCGACCGTCATCGACTATCAGAAGACCCCTCCCGATGCGGCGACGCTGGCCGAAGTTGCGGCGGCGGTCGGCGGGGCAGCGGCGCTGATGCGGGTCAAGGGCACGCCGGCCGAGGAACTGGGCTTGATCGGTGCTGAAGATGCGGCGATTCTGAAGGCGATGGCCGAGCATCCGATCCTGATCAACCGGCCGGTTGTGTTCGGGCCGAAAGGCATCGTGCTGGCGCGGCCGTCCGAACGGGTGCTGACCGTGCTCGACGGCGCCCTGCCCGCCGATTTCACCAAGGAAGATGGCGAAAAGGTCCCGCGCAGCGCATGATCCGCCGCGCCGTTGTTGCCGATGCGGCCGGCATCGCCGCCGTCTATGCGCCGCATGTGCTGACCGGCACCGCCAGCTTTGAAACCGAAGCGCCGGACACCGCCGAAATAGCGGCGCGACTGGCGCGGGTGCTCGACAAGGGCTGGCCGTGGCTGGTGTGGGAAGCCGACGGCGCCGTGCTGGGTTATGCCTATGCCAGCCAGTTCCGCGACCGGGCGGCCTATGCCCATACCTGCGAAAACTCCATCTATGTCGCCGCGGATGCGGCGCGGCAGGGCGTCGGCCGGGCCTTGCTGCTGGCGCTGTTCGCTGCGGCACGGGATGCCGGTTTTCGGGAAATGATCGCGGTGATCGGGGATGGCAGCGGCAACCATGCCTCCACAGGGCTGCATCGCGCCTGCGGGTTTGCGGAGGCCGGGCGGCTGACCAATGTCGGGTTGAAGTTCGGCCGCCGGCTCGATGTCGTCTACATGCAGCGCAGCCTGTGATGGACCTGCGCAGGCGCCTGTTCGCCGAAGCCCTTGGGTCCGCCCTGTTGTTCGCCACCGTCATCGGGTCGGGAATCATGGCGGAGGCGCTGGCCGGCGGTAATGTGGCGGTGGCGCTGCTCGGCAACACGCTGGCGACCGCGGCGATGCTGTTCGTGCTGATCACCATGCTCGGGCCGGTATCGGGCGCGCAGTTCAACCCGGCGGTGACACTGGTGTTTGCCTGGCGCGGCGAACTGTCGTGGCGCGACGCCGGGCTGTATGCGCTGGCGCAACTGGCGGGCGGGTTGGTCGGCGTGATGCTTGCGCATGGCATGTTCGACCTGCCGCTCATCCAGGCGGGCGTGAAAATCCGCACCGGGCCGGGGCAATGGCTGGGCGAGGGCGTGGCGACCTTTGCGCTGGTGCTGACCGTCCTGGGCACGCTGCGTCACCGCCCGCACTGGGTGCCGGTGGCGGTCGCTTGCGTCATCACCGCCGGTTACTGGTTCACCTCGTCGACCAGCTTTGCCAACCCGGCGATCACGCTGGCGCGCGCCCTGACCGACAGTTTCTCCGGAATCCGGCTGGTCGATGCGCCGGGCTTCATCGCGGCGCAATTTGCCGGGGCAACGCTGGCGGCGGTGTGCGGCGGCTGGCTGTTCGGCGATCGCCGCGCGGCCTAGCACGGCACTGGACCCGCGCCGCGCAGCGCCGTAAAGGCTGCCCCCATGAAAGCCCTTGTCACCATCACCCTGAAACCCGGCGTGCTCGATCCGCAGGGCCGTGCCATCCAGAACGCGCTGGGGGGGCTGGGCTTTGCCGGTGTCGAAGGCGTGCGCCAGGGCAAGGTGATCGCGCTCGATCTCGCCGACGGCACCCCGGAAAGCGTTATCGACGAGATGGCGAAAAAGCTGCTCGCCAACACCGTCATCGAAAACTACCGGATCGAGATCCTGTGAAATCGGCGGTCATTGTCTTTCCGGGCAGCAATTGCGACCGCGATCTTGCCGTGGCAATCGAGGCGATTACCGGCACAGCGCCCACCATGGTGTGGCACCGCGAAACCGCGCTGCCGGACTGCCTTGACCTCATCGCCCTGCCCGGCGGCTTTTCCTATGGCGATTATCTGCGCTCCGGCGCGATGAGCGCGCGGTCACCGGTGATGGCCGCGGTCACCGCGGCTGCCGGCGAAGGCCGCGCCGTGCTCGGCGTGTGCAACGGTTTCCAGGTGCTGACCGAGGCGGGGCTGTTGCCCGGCGCGTTGATGCGCAATGCCGGCCTTGATTTCGTCTGCCGCGACGTCGCGCTGACGGTGGAAAATAGCCAGACGATGTTCACCAGCCGCTATGCCGCCGGCGAGACGATCCGCATTCCGGTGGCGCATCACGATGGCAATTATGTCGCCGATACCGATGTGCTCGACCGGCTGGAAGGCGAAGGCCGGGTGGTGCTGCGCTATGCCGAAGCCGTCAACGGGTCGGCGCGCAATATCGCCGGCATCGTCAATGCGCAGGGCAATGTGCTGGGCCTGATGCCCCACCCCGAACGCCTGATCGAGGCCGAACAGGGCGGCACCGATGGCCGCCGCATGTTCGAAGCGTTGCAGGCGGCGCTCGGCTGAGCTTCACCGCCGCGACAGTGCCGGGGTGAACCGCGCCAGCAGGGTGATGACCAGCGGCCAGAACAGCGTGTTGGCGATATCGAAACCATTGCCGCGCAGGTGCAGCGGCAGCCCGGCGCGCAGCGTGTCGAACATGTCCCACGCCTCTCCCGCCAGCGCCACCACCAGCACCGCCAGCAGCGGCCGGAAGCGCCGCAGCGGCCAGCGCAGCAGCAGCGCCGCGGCGAGCAGCACCGCCAGCCCGACGTAGATATGCAGCGCATCCTTGCCGAGGTGGGTGAAGCCCATCAGCAGCAGCTTGGCGTGTTGCAGCGACGACATCAGACGCGGGTCTTGAACGGCGTGAAATCGGTCTTCGTGTCGAACACATCGAGCCCTTCGGCGCGCTTGAAGAAGGCGACGACGCGGTAGGTGACGGGGGTTAACACCACCTCCCACAGCACTTTCAGCAGGTAATTGGTGGCCAGCACCGTCACCACCAGCTTGGTTTCCCAGACACCGAGAAACGCCAGCGGGTAGAAGATCAGGCTGTCGACCCCCTGCCCGACCACCGTCGATCCGATGGTCCGCGTCCACAGATGCTTGCCGCCGGTCATCACCTTCATTCGTGCCAGCACAAAGGCATTGGCCATTTCCCCGGCCCAGAACGCCAGGATGGAGGCGAGGAAGATGCGCGGCACCTGGCCGAACACTTCCGCCAGCACCGCCTGCCCTGTCCAGTCCGGCGCCGCCGGCAGCGCGACGACGACGAACGCCATGCCGGCAGCGAACACCGACGCGCCTAAACCGACCCACACAACCCTACGGGCACGGGCATAGCCGTAAACCTCTGTCAGCACGTCGCCGAGCACATAGCCGAGCGGGAAGAACAGGATGCCGGCGCCAAAGGTGACCGGCCCGACCACCGGCAACACCAGTTGCGCCACCTTGCCCGCGCCGATCAAATTGGAGCAGATCAGGATGACGGCGAACGCCGCCATGGCGAAGTCGTAATAGCGCAGTTGCCGCCCGGCTAGCGCATCGGCTTCGACGGCGATGATGCCGGCAGGTTCTTCAGTTGCGGTAATGTCCATGCGCTGCAAATCCCCTCGCCGCCGACCTTAGCGTCCGGGCGGCAGCAAGAAAGCTGGAAAACAGCCCCGTTCCGCTTTCGTTCGCATTGTGCTATCGTGCCGCAATGGCCGAACCGCCGCCCCTTCGTTGGCTGTATCTCGATCTCAACAGCTATTTCGCCAGTGTCGAGCAGCAGCTGAACCCTGCCCTGCGGGGCCGCCCGGTGGTCGTTGCGCCGGTCGATACCGATGCCACCAGCGCCATCGCCGCCAGCTACGAGGCCAAGGCCTTCGGCATCCGCACCGGCACCAAAATCTATGAAGCGCGCGCTTTGTGCCGCGACCTGGTCGTCGTGCCCGGCCGCCACCAGGACTATGTGCGCTTCCATCACGAGATCATCGCCGAGGTCGAACGCCATGTCCCGGTGACCGCGGTCTGTTCGATCGATGAAGTCGCCTGCCGGTTGATGGACAATGAAAACGGTGTTGCCGAAGTGACGGCGCTGGCGGCGCGCATCAAGGCCGGCATCCGCGCCAATGTCGGCGAATGCCTCACCTCCTCGATCGGCGTCGCCCCCAACCGGCTGCTCGCCAAGATCGCCGCCGACATGAAAAAGCCCGATGGCCTGACCATCCTCGAGGGGGCCACACTCAAGGCACGGTTGTCGACGCTGAAGCTGTCCGATATCCCCGGCGTCGGCCGCAACATGGAAAAGCGCCTCGCCGCCGCCGGGGTGGTGACAATGGAACGCCTGCTGGCGCTTGACGAGCGCGAGGCGCGGCTGGCCTGGGGCAGCGTCTGGGGCAACCGCATGTTCTGGCTGCTGCAAGGTGCCGACCTAGCCGAAGTGCCGACCGAAACCCGCAGCATCGGGCACAGCCATGTGCTCGGCCCCGAAAAACGCAGCCCGGATCGCGCCCGCCTCGTCACCCGCCGCCTGCTCGCCAAGGCCGCTACCCGCCTGCGCCGCGCCGAACGCCGCACCGGGCTGCTCGGCCTGCAGGTGCGCGCCGAAGGCAGTGGCGGCGCGAAAGGCGACAAATGGGCCGCCAGCGTGCGGGTGCCGGCAGTGATGGACACCGTCACCCTGCTGATCGCGCTGGAAGGCCTGTGGACCCGGATGCGCGCCGAGTTTCGTAGCGCGCGCCTGCTCCAGGTCGGCGTGACGCTGGGCGAACTCGTCGCCGCCGATGCCGTGCAGTTGCACCTGTTCGGCGGCGCCACCAGCCTTGATCCGCGCGCCGAACACCGCCGCCTGGCGCTCAGCCAGGCAATGGACAAGGTCAACACGCGCTTCGGCCGTGATGCGGTGACGCTGGGGCATGACAGCGCCGGCGCGGCGCGATCATCGGGGCCGCGGATTGCGTTCACGCGCATTCCGGAACTGGCGGAGTTTCATGAGTAGGGCGCACCTCTCCCCTTGCGGGAGAGGTGAGGCGTCACCCCAACCGGTCGCGCAGCGCGTACCACAGCATCCCCAGCACATGCAGCGGCCCGCGCAGCGCGCTGCCGCCCGGAAACGCCCCCGGCGCCACCCCTGCAAAGCGGTCGAAGCGCGTCGTCACCCCCGTCGCCGCCTCCGCCAGCAGCGCGCCGCCCAGCGTCGACAGGATCGCGCCCTGCCCCGAATAGCCGTGCGCCCACAGCACCGCACCATCGCGGCCGATATCGGGCAGGCGTGACCGCGTCACGGAGACCAGCCCGCCCCAGCCATGCTCGATACCGACCCCGCGCAACTGCGGGAAAGTGCGTTCGAGGAACGGCCGGACAAAGCCCGCAATATCGGCGGGGGCCTTGCGTGAATAGCGTTCGCCGCCGCCGAACATCAGGCGATTGTCAGGGGTGCGGCGGAAATAATTCACCACGAACCGCGCATCCGAAACCGCGGCGTCACCGGGGATCAGCGCCGCCGCATCGGGCAACGGCGCCGTCGTGACGATATAGTTGGCCACCGGCATGATGCGGTGGTTGACCCGCGCCGACAGGCCGGACAGCAGCGCATCGCCGGCCAGCACCGCCTGCCGCGCCCGCACCGCGCCGCCGGCGGTGCGCACCACGACCCCCGCCGCGCTCTGCGCGAGCGCCAGCGCCGCCGAGTCTTCGTGCAGCACCACCCCAGCCGCCGCCGCCGCGCGCGCCAGCCCGACCGTGTAGTTCAACGTATGAAAATGCCCGCCGCCGGCATCGAACAATGCGCCCTGATAGGGTGTCGCGACCTCTGCCAGCGCCGCCTCCCGCCCCAGCAGCCTCGCCGCGCCATAGCCCATGACGTCTTCGAGCACGCGCAACTCCGCCTCGAAATCACGCAGCTGCCCCGGCTTGACCGCGCCGTACAAATGCCCGGTCAGCCGCAGGTCGCAGGTAATGTCGTGGCGTTCGATACGGTCCAGCACCAGCGCCCGCGCCGCCAGTGCCAGGTCGAACAGCGCCCGCGCTCGCTCCACGCCATAGAGCGCGACGAGTTCCGCCGCCCCTTTGCGCAGGCCGGGGATGATCTGCCCGCCGTTGCGCCCCGATGCGCCCCAGCCGATGCGCCCGGCCTCCAGCAGCACGACGCGCATCCCGGCTTCGGCGGCGTGCAGCGCTGCCGACAGGCCGGTGGCGCCGCCGCCGACCACCACCAGGTCGGCCACAATTTCACCAGCCAGCACCGGCCAGCGCGGCGCGGGGTGCGCCGTTGCGGCATACCAGGATTGCGCCATGCCAAGGCCAGTATTGGCCATGGGCGATCAGACCTTCAGCAGCAGATGGTCACGTTCCCACGAGCTGATGACCCCCTGGAACGCCTCCAGCTCCGACGATTTGATCGCGGTGAAGGCGCGGAAGAAATAGTCCCCCAGCAGTTCGCGCACCCGGTCACAGGCGTTGAAGCGTTCCAGCGCGACCTCCAGCGTGCGTGGCAGGGTGCGTTCATAGTCATAGGCATTGCCGCCCGCCTTGGCTGTCGGTTCGATGCCATCGACCATGCCGAGGTAGCCGGCGACCAGCGCCGCCGCCATGGCGAGATAGGGGTTGGCATCGGCGCCGGGCAGGCGATTCTCGACACGGCGGTTGTTGCGGTCCGAAATCGGCACGCGCAGCCCGCACGACCGGTTGTCATTGCCCCATTGCACGTTGATCGGCGCGGCGTGGCTGGGCCGCATCCGCCGGAAACTGTTGACGTTGGGGGCGAACATTGGGGTGATTTCAGGCAAGTACGTCTGCAACCCGCCGACGAAATGCCGGAACAATTCGCTGTCCACGCCATCGTCGCCGGCGAACAAATTGGTGCCGGTCACCGTATCGACTACCGATGTGTGCAGATGCATGGCGCTGCCCGGCTGATGCTCCATGGGTTTCGCCATGAAGGTGGCATAAACCCCGTGCTTCAACGCCACCTGCCGCACGATGCGCTTGAACAGCAGCACCTGGTCCGCCACCCGCACCGGCTCGCCATGGACGAAATTGATCTCCAGCTGCGCTGTCCCGGCCTCGTGGATCATCGTGTCGAGATTGAGATTGGCGGCTTCGGAAAACTCATAGATTGCCTCGATCAGGTCCTCATGCTCGGTGATCGCCTCCAGGCCATAGGGCTGCGGCGAGGTTTCGGCGCGACCCGACCGGCCGGCCGGCGGGGTGAGCGGCAGGTCGGGATCGGGGTTGACCGCGGTCAGGTAGAATTCCAGCTCCGGCGCCATTAATGGCTGCCAGCCGCGCGCCGCATACAGCCCCAGCACATGTTTGAGCACATGGCGCGACGACGAAGCCCAGGGCGTGCCATCGGGGTGGTGCGCATCGGCGAAGATATAGGCAGTCGGCGTCTTGAAGCCAGGCGCCACGCACAGGGTGGAGCCATCCAGCGCCAGCACCATGTCGGGGTCGGAAAACGCCTCGTCGTCACCCTCCACATCGGCATAATCGCCGGTGATGGTGACGGCGAACACGCTGGAGGGCAGGCGAAGCGTGTTGTCGCGGGCGAACTGCACCAGCTTGGTAGCGGGCAGCACCTTGCCGCGCAGCACGCCGTTCATGTCGGGGATGAGGCATTCGACCTCGTTGATGCCCCGGCTGCGGATCCATTCGGCGATGTCGGCCATGACGCCCCTGACAGTGTTGCGGTCTGCGTGCCCGGGTATCGGGCCGCAGCCCAGCGTAGCAGCCCGGCGGGGGGTGCGCCTACCCCGCGACGGCGGCGTGCGCGCGCAAAGCGGCGATTTCCGCCGGCGTCATGCCCAGCGCGACCAGTATGGCATCGGTGTCCGCCCCGGCGCGCGGCAGGCTGCCACCGCCCAGCCGTTCGCCATCCAGCGCCACCGGCAGCACCGGCAGCAGCGTCTGGGTGCCGTCATCGAGCGTTACCGGCACCAGCCCCTGGCCGGCGAGCAGGTGCGGATCATCAAACAGGTCCTCCGGCCGGCCGATGGGGGCGAACGGCAGGCCCGAACCATCGAGGCGCGCGATCAGTTCCGCCTTGGTGAAGCGCTTCAGCTCGGCGCGCACCCGCGGCATCAGCGTTTCGCGCGCCAGCACCCGGGCGTTGTTGGCGCGCAAGCCGGCATCGGCCCACAGGTCATCCAGCCCGAACAGCGTGCAAAATTTCGCCCAGAGCGCATCGGTGACGACGCCGACAAAGACCTGGTCGTCATCGGCGGTTTCGAACACGTCATAAATCGCCCAGGCCGAGACCCGCGCCGGCATCGGCGCTGCGGCTTTCCCGGTGACGGCCATCTGCGCCATGTGCTGCCCGACGAGATAGGCAGTGGTTTCGAACAGCGCGCTCTGCACATGCATCCCCGTGCCAGTGCGGTGGCGCGCCTCCAGCGCCGCCAGCACGCCGATGACGCCGAACATGCCGCCCGCGACATCGATGACCGACGCCCCGGCCCGCAATGGCCGGCCGGGCGGCCCGGTCATGTACGCCAGCCCGCCCATCATCTGCGCCACTTCATCAAGCGCAGTGCGATCCTCGTAGGGCCCGGCCAGAAAGCCTTTTTCCGAACAATAGATCAGCCGCTGATTGGCCTCGCGCAGCGCCGCATAGCCCAGCCCCAGCCGGTCCATCGCGCCGGGGCGGAAGTTTTCGACAACGATATCCGCCGACGCCGCCAGCCGCCGCGCCACCGCAATCCCGTCCGCCGCCTTCAGATCGATGCAGATGCTGGTCTTGCCGCGATTGTACATCGGGAAATAGCCGGCGCCGGAACCGAGCAGCCGCCGCGTCGCATCGCCGCCGACGGGTTCGACCTTGATGACATCGGCGCCGAGTTCGGCCAGAATCGCGCCGACCGCCGGTCCCATGACCATATGTGTGAACTCCACCACCTTGATCCCGGCGAGCGGCAGTGTCTGCATGGTTGTCCCTCTGGTCATCGGCGTGCCGGCACGGCATATGTCCGGACAAGTTGTGGAGCAAGCACCCGCCGATGCAAGACGCGATCGATATATTGGTCAGTGAAGTCGGCCCGCGCGACGGGTTGCAGTCCATCGACCCGGTGCTGCCGCTGGCCGCCAAATGCGCCTGGATTGATGCACTCGTCGCCGCCGGAGTCCGCGAGATCGAGGTCGGCAGTTTCGTTCCGGCGAAATTGCTGCCGCAACTCGCCGATACCGCCGCCGTGGTGGCGCACGCCCGCCGCCACCCCGGCCTGACCGTCGCCGTGCTGGTGCCCAATGCCCAGGGCGCGGAGGCCGCCATCGCTGCCGGCGCGCATAAACTGACCCTGCCGCTGTCGGCGAGCGAGACCCACAGCCTGAAGAATTTGCGCCGCACCCATGCCCAGGTGCTCAATGAAGTGCGCAGCGTTGCCGCGATGGTCGCCGCGCTGCCGGCGGCCGAGCGCCCGCATTTCGAAGGCAGCGTCTCGACGGCGTTCGGCTGCACGCTGGAAGGTGTGGTGACCAAGGAAAAAGTGGTCGAACTCGCCGAAGCCCTGATGGCCGCCGGCGTCGATGAAGTCGGCCTGTCGGATACTACGGGCTATGCCAACCCGGCCCAGGTACAATCGGTGGTGCGCGCCGTCCATGCCGCCATCGGCCATGACCGGTTGACGGGGCTGCATCTGCACAACACCCGCGGGCTAGGGCTGGCCAATGTCATCGCCGGGCTGGAAGTCGGCATCACCACCTTCGATGCCTCGCTCGGCGGGCTCGGCGGTTGCCCGTTCGCGCCGGGCGCCAGCGGCAATATCGTCACCGAAGACCTGGTGTTCATGCTCGAAGCCATGGGGCTGAACACCGGCATCGACCTGCCGCGCCTGTTGACGGTGCGCGAGGTGCTGCGCGCGGCGCTGCCCGATGAGCCGCTCTATGGCTTCACGCCGGATGCCGGGTTGCCGCTGGGGTTT
>JBMOGO010000001.1:0-81566 GCA_049318305.1 Polymorphobacter sp. | reverse complement strand
CTTCGGCATCTACATGATCATGGTCTTCGATCCGCAGATCATGTTCAACGACGGTTTTTACGATCTGATCGACGTCAAGATCCCGCAAGGCTCGCTGCTCAAGCCCAATTATCCCGCCGCCTTGTCGGGCCGCACCCATGCACTGGGACGCATCTTCGATATCCTGGGCGGTTTGCTTGGTCAGCGCACGCCGGAGTTCCTGTGCGCCGCCGGTTTCTCGTCGTCGCCGCACCTGATGTATTCAGGCCGCGACACCCGCCCCGGCAAGAACGGCGAATGGTTCCAGCTATTCCAGATCGGGTTTGGCGGCATCCCCGGCAAGCCGTTCGGCGATGGCCCCGATGGGCATTCGCTGTGGCCGGGCTTCACCAATGTGCCCAACGAGTTCCTGGAACGCTATTTCCCGCTGCGCATCGAACGCTATGAAGCGCTGCCCGATACCGGCGGCGCCGGGCTCAACCGCGGCGGCAACGGCATCCATATGAGCTATCGCTTCCTTAGCCCCGGCACGGTCAGCATCCACGACGACCGCTGGTTCACCTACCCATGGGGCGTCAACGGCGGCAACCCCGGCAGCCGCGCCCGCAAGGTGCTGGAAAAGCCCGATGGTACGCAGACGATCGTCGCCAACAAGCTCGACAGCCTCGATGTCGAAGCCGATGACGTGCTGCACTTCATCACCTGGGGCGGCGGCGGCTGGGGTGACCCGCTGCAACGCGCGCCCGAACTGGTGGCCAAGGAAATCCGCCAGGGGCTGGTAACGCCGAACGGCGCCCGCGCCTATGGCGTCGTGGTCGACGGCAACGGCGTGATCGACACTGCCGGCACCGCAACCCTGCGCGCCGAAATGGCCGCTGCGCCCAAGCCGGCGAACGACCTGTTCAATTTCGGCGGCGATGTCGAAACGCTGCGCGCCGCGTGTTTTGCCGAAACCGGGCTGCCGGCACCGCGCCCGCCGATCTGGCATCATGCGGTGGCAGCCGAATGAGCGAAACACCGAACCACGGTCCGCTGGCGGGCCTGTGCGTGGTCGAAATGGGCCAGCTCATCGCCGGGCCGTTCTGCGGGCAATTGCTCGGCGACATGGGCGCCGAGATCATCAAGGTCGAACCGCCCGGCCAGGGAGATCCGATGCGCGTCTGGGGCCGCGGTGATTACCCGCTGTGGTGGGAAGTCGTCGCGCGCAACAAGAAGGCGGTCAGCGCCAATCTGCGCACCCCCGAAGGCCAGGCGCTGGCGCGCAAGCTCATCGCCACCGCCGACATCCTGATCGAGAATTTCCGCCCCGGCACGCTGGAAAAATGGGGCATGGCGCCGGAGGTGCTGCACGCCGAAAACCCCGGACTGATCATCGTCCGCGTCTCCGGTTACGGCCAGACCGGGCCCTATTCCGATCGCGCCGGTTTCGGCGGCATCGGCGAGGCGATGGGCGGCTGGCGCGCCATCGTCGGTGATCCGGATCGGCCGGCATCCCGCATGGGCGTCTCCATCGGCGACAGCCTTGCCGCCACCTATGGCTGCATGGGGGCCCTTGCTGCGCTGCGCCACCGCGACAAGACCGGCGAAGGCCAGGTCGTCGATTCATCGCTGTACGAATCGGTGTTGCAGGTGATGGAAAGCCTCGTCCCCGAATATGTCGCCTCGGGCTATGTCCGCGAACGCTCCGGCAGCGTGCTACCCGGCATTGCACCATCGAACGTCTATCCGACCAGCGACGGCGAATATCTGATCGGCGCCAACCAGGACACGGTGTTCGGCCGCCTGTGCGACGCGATGGGCCGGCCCGAACTGGCCAAGGACGCGCGCTATGCGACGCATGTGGCGCGCGGCAAGAACCAGGTCGAGCTCGACAATCTGATCGCCGACTGGACCCGCACGCTGACGGTCGATGCGCTGGAAGCCCTGATGATCAAGCATGGCGTGCCGGCCGGCAAGCTGTACCGCCCGCAGGACATGCTCGACGACCCGCATTTCCAGTCCCGCGATGCCATCATCGAGATTCCCCACGACCGCTGGGGCACGCTGAAGATGCAGAACGTCTTTCCCAAAATGTCGAAAACGCAAGGCCGGGTTCGCCGTGCCGCACCAGCGACGATCGGCCAGGACAATGACGCGGTGTACGCCGATGTGCTGGGGATGAGCGGTGACGAGATTGCCGATTTGAAGGCACGCGGCGTCATCTGACACGCAGCGCAAACGACCATCATGTCCTGTCATCCCGGGTCAAGCCCGGGATGACAGGTTGCAACTTTGCTTCGCGCCACCGCGTCGAAAATCTCATACCACCCACCCCGCCGTATCCGCCGCCAGCCACAGCCCCATCACCAGGAACAGACCCGCCGCCACCCGGTGCACGGTCCGCAGCGGCACCCGGTCGACGAGTTTCTGCCCCAGGAACACCGCCGGCACATTGGCCAGCATCATCCCCAGCGTCGTGCCGATGGTCACCGCCGCCACGCTGTCGAAGCGCGCGCCCAGCGCGATGGTTGCCACCTGCGTCTTGTCGCCGATCTCCACGATGAAGAACGCCACCAGTGTCGTCAGAAAGGCACCATATCGGCCCGGGCCAGCCTGCACATCATCGAGCTTGTCGGGCACCAGCGTCCACGCCGCCATCGCGATGAACGATAGTGCCACGGCATAACGAAACAGCGCACCATCGAACCACCAGGCCAGCGCGGAGCCCGCCCAGGCGGCTAGCGCATGATTGGCGAGCGTCGCCACCAGGATGCCGGCAATCACTGCGAACGGCGCCCGAAAGCGTGTCGCCAGCACGATCGCCAGCAACTGGGTCTTATCACCCATTTCGGCGAGCGCGACGACGCCGGTCGAGGTGAGGATTGCAGTCAGGGCTTCAGGCATGGGGCACATCCGGGGCCGGGCAGCGGGAGCACAACAACGCAGCCACCCCTGCCCGACCGGGACAGGAGGCTGCGTCATTGGTCTCGCCCGACCGGATGACCGGTCCCCTTGCACCACGACCTCTCGGCCGAGCATGTTGACGCAAGGGCGCGGCGCAGGATGCACCGCCGGGCTACTCCCCAGATGACGGCTTGTGTCTAGGCGCTACCGCTCGCCGCGGCAAGCGCTGCCATCTTGCCGTTCGCCGCCGGGAAGCGCACGGTTGCCGCATGTTCCTGCTTGCCATTGCCGCCGCACTCGCCGTTGCCGCCCCCGAACCCCTGCTCAAAATCCCGCCCGCGAGTATCGACAATACGCTCGAAGTCGTCGGCGAGAACCTGGAAGCCGAGGAACGCCGCAGCCGGCTGTTCGTCGATGTACGGGTCAATGGCCGCGGGCCCTACAGCTTTCTCGTCGACAGCGGCGCCGATCGCTCGGTGATCGGCGCCGCGCTGGCGGAAAGACTGGCCTTGCCGAAAGACAGCGTTGTCAAAGTCCGCGGCATGTCCGGCAGCAGCGATGTCGCCAGCGTGTTCATCGAAACCCTGCGCATCGGCAGCAGCGATATCGACGGCATTATCGCCCCGGCGCTGCCCGAACGCTTCATCGGCGCGCAGGGCATCATCGGCATCGATGCGCTGACCGACCAGCGGCTACTGCTCGATTTCGATGCCAAGACCGTGACCATCCAGGATTCGCGGCTACCGGCGGCGCGGGAGCAAGGCGAGATCGTCGTCACCGCCCGGCGCCAAAAGGGCCAGTTGATCCTCACGCAAGTCAGCGTCGATGGCGCGCGCAGCTATGCCGTTATCGATACCGGCGCCGAAATTTCCATCGGCAACCGGGCGATGCTGGCCAAGTTGCAGACCCGCCGCAGCGCGCCGCTGCAAAAAATCGCCCTCGTCAGCGTGACCGGCGAAAACTTCATCGCCGACCTGGCAGTACTGCCCGAACTGCGCATCGGCGGCATCGTGCTGCAGAATGTCCAGGTGGCCTTCACCGATGCGCCGCCGTTCGAGCTGTTCGGTCTGGAAAAGCAGCCGGCGCTGCTGCTCGGCACCGATCTGCTCAAATCCTTCAAGCGGCTGTCGCTTGATTTCCGCAACCGCAAGGTGCGCTTTACGCTGCGCCGCTAAGGGATTCCACCCGTCTTGTGTGGCGCGAAAGACACACCATATCGGCAGCAACGGGAGAGCCAATCGCATGAACATCGAAAAATTCACCGATCGCGCCAAGGGGTTCCTGCAGTCCTCGCAGACCGTCGCCATCCGCAACAACCACCAGCGTATCGCCCCCGAACATGTTCTGAAGGCGCTGCTCGAAGACGATGAAGGCATGGCGGCGAACCTGATCCGCGCCGCCGGCGGCCGCCCCGAAACCGCGATGCAGTTGACCGACCAGGCGCTCGCCAAGATCGCCCAGGTTTCCGGCGGCGGCGCGCAATCGCTCAGCTGGGACAGCGACACGGTGCGCATTCTCGACCAGGCCGAGACGATCGCCACCAAGGCCAAGGATTCGTTCGTCACCGTCGAACGCCTGCTTGTCGCCCTGACGCTGGCGACGACGACCGCCGCCGGCAAGGCGCTGGCTGCGGCGGGCGTGACGGCGCAGGCGCTGAATGGCGTCATCGAAACCACCCGCAAAGGCCGCAGCGCCGATACCGCGGGTGCCGAGGCGAACTTCGACGCGCTCAACAAATATGCCCGTGACCTCACGCAAGCTGCGCGTGACGGCAAGCTCGATCCGGTGATCGGCCGCGACGAGGAGATCCGCCGCACCATCCAGGTGCTGGCACGGCGCACCAAGAACAACCCGGTGCTGATCGGCGAACCCGGCGTCGGCAAGACCGCCGTGGTCGAGGGCCTCGCGCTGCGCATCGCCAACGGCGATGTGCCCGATGGCCTGAAGGACAAGCGGCTGATGTCGCTCGACATGGGCGCGCTGATAGCCGGTGCGAAGTATCGCGGCGAGTTCGAGGAACGGCTGAAGGGCGTCCTCGATGAAGTGCGCGCCGAAGGTTCCGACGTCGTGCTGTTCATCGATGAAATGCACACACTGGTCGGCGCCGGCGCATCGGAAGGCTCGATGGATGCCTCCAACTTGTTGAAACCGGCGCTGGCGCGCGGGGAGCTGCACTGCATCGGCGCGACGACGCTCAACGAATATCGCAAATATGTCGAAAAGGACGCGGCGCTGGAGCGGCGTTTCCAGCCGGTGATGGTTGGCGAGCCGAGCGTCGAGGACACCATCTCGATCCTGCGTGGTCTCAAGGAAAAATACGAGCTCCACCACGGCGTCCGCATCACCGATGGTGCGATTGTCGCCGCGGCGACGCTTTCGAACCGCTATATTTCCGACCGCTTCATGCCCGACAAGGCCATCGACCTGATGGACGAAGCCGCATCGCGGCTGCGCATGGAGGTCGAATCCAAGCCCGAGGAGATCGAGAATCTCGACCGCCGTATCATCCAGCTGAAGATCGAGGCCGGCGCGCTGGAGCGCGAATCCGATACGGCGTCAAAGGACCGGCTGACGGCATTGCGCACCGAACTCGCCGACCTGGAGGAGCAATCCGGCGCGCTCACGCTGCGCTGGCAGGGCGAAAAGGACAAGTTGGCGGCGGCAACGAAGATCAAGGAACAGCTTGATTCAGCCCGGCTGGAGGTCGACCAGGCGCAGCGCGGTGGCGATTTCGCCAAGGCCGGGGAGCTGACCTATGGCCGCATCCCGGAGCTGGAGCGCCAGCTTGCCGAGGCCGAGATCGCAACATCCGATGCGATGACGCGCGAGGAGGTCACCGCCGACGATATCGCCGCCGTGGTGTCACGCTGGACCGGCATTCCGGTCGATCGGATGCTGGAGGGTGAACGCGACAAGCTGCTCAAGATGGAGGACATCCTCTCGGCACAGGTCATCGGCCAGGCCGCCGCGGTGCACGCCGTATCATCCGCCGTGCGCCGCGCCCGCGCCGGCTTGCAGGACCCCAACCGTCCGCTCGGCAGCTTCCTGTTCCTCGGGCCCACCGGTGTCGGCAAGACCGAACTGACCAAGGCGCTGGCCAATTTCCTGTTCGACGACCCGCGCGCCATGGTCCGCATCGACATGTCGGAATATATGGAAAAACACGCCGTGGCGCGGCTGGTCGGCGCCCCTCCCGGCTATGTCGGCTATGAAGAAGGCGGCGTGCTGACCGAGGCGGTGCGGCGCCGGCCCTACCAGGTCGTGCTGTTCGACGAGGTCGAAAAGGCCCATGCCGATGTCTTCAACATCCTGCTCCAGGTGCTCGATGACGGCCGCCTGACCGACGGCCAGGGGCGCACGGTGGATTTCACCAACACGCTGATCATCCTGACCTCGAACCTGGGCAGCCAGTATATCGCGGGGTTGCGCGACGATCAGCCGATCAGCGATGCCGAACCCCAGGTGATGGAGGTGGTGCGCGGGCATTTCCGCCCGGAATTCCTCAACCGGCTCGATGAAATCGTGCTGTTCCAGCGGCTCGGCGAAAGCGCCATGGCACCGATCGTCGACTTGCAGGTGCTGCGCGTGCAGGCGCTGCTGAAGGATCGCAAGGTCACGCTGGACCTTACCGATGCAGCGCGGCGCTGGCTGGCGAGGGTCGGCTATGATCCGGTCTATGGCGCGCGGCCGCTGAAGCGCACCGTCCAGAAGCATCTGCAGGACCCGCTCGCCGACCTGATCCTGCAGAGCAAGGTGGCCGATGGCTGCACCGTCCATGTCGATGAGGGCGATGGACGGCTGGTGCTGACCCCACAATAGGCTTTGTGCCGGGGGTGGCGCCCCCCCCGGCAACGATTCAGTCGCCGCTCTGTCTGGTGCGGGTGCTGTCAACCAGATCACGGCTGAAGGTCTGGTTGACGTCGTCGATATAGGCCCATTGGGCTCGCGAATGGCAGGTCTTCTTGCTCGCGATCAGGCTGCCAATCACCTTGTCTTTGCGGCAAACAATTTCCTGCGAACGATCGGGCGCAGCCTCAGCGGGCGCCGGTGTCGGCGTTTCAGCAGCACCGACGGGCGCTGCAAATGTCAACGCCACCACAATCGGCAGGAAACGTGCGCAGAACATCTTGTAGCTCCTTCAAAAGCGTTCAGTTGCCGCCCGGCTTGGTGCGCGTATTGTCGACCAGATCGCGGCTGAAGGCCTGGTTGGTGTCGTCGATATAGGCCCATTGCGCCCGCGAATGGCAGGTCTTCTTGGTCGAAACCAGGCTGCCAATGACCTTGTCCTTCCGGCAGACGATCTGTTGCATGCGATCGGTGGAGGCGGGTGCCGCAGCGGCGGGTGCAGCGGCAGGTGCCGGATCGGCAGCCTGTGCGGCAGCGGTCATCATCATCGCGGCGGACACCGCCAGCATCGTCTTGATCGGTGGCACGCCACACTCCCGTTGATTTGTGTATTGGCCGATGAATACACGTTTTACACTTGGCAAGGCAAGACGGGATAGCACTTGCGAGGCGCTCGCTTCACCGTCAAATGGCACGATGCAGACGTCGGATCCGAGCATCGAAGCCATTGCCCGCGATCCGCTGTGGTTTCCGCACCGGTATGATCCCGGCCAGGACGCGGTGCATTTCCGCCGGCTGGAACGGTCGGTGCACCGCGCTGCGACGTTCGTCACCGACGAATATCTGCCCAAGGGGGATCCGGTCGTCATGAGCCGCCGCGCGGCGATGGCGGCACGGCCGGTGCGGGCACCGCTGCATTACATCTTTCATTCGGCGTTCTGCTGTTCGACGCTGCTGGCGCGGGCATTCGACGCCCCGGGCTTGGCGATGGGGTTGAAGGAGCCGGTGCTGCTCAACGACTTAGTCGGCTGGCAACTGCGCGGCGGCACCGCGGCGCAGATCGCCCCGGTGCTCGATGACGGGCTGGCACTGCTGGCGCGGCCATTCGCCGCCGGGGAGGCGGTGGTCATCAAGCCATCGAACCTGCTCAACGGCATGGCGCCGGCGATGCTGACGATGCGTCCGCAATCGCGGGCACTGCTGCTCTATGCGCCGCTGCGCACCTATCTCGGGTCGGTGGCGAAAAAGGGCATGACCGGGCGGTTGTGGGCGCGCGACCTGCTGGTCAAGCAATTGCGCCAGGGCCTGCATCCGTTCGGCTATTCGGGTGATGACTATCTCGGCCAGACCGATTTGCAGGCGGCAGCAATCGGCTGGCTGGCGCAGCATATATTGTTCGCGCGGATAATCGAACAATTCGGGCCGGCGCGGGTGGCAACGCTCGATTCCGAAACATTGATGGCGGAGCCGGCAGAGGCGCTGGCAGCGCTGGCCAGGCTGTTCGCCGTGCCGCTCGATGTTGCAGCCGTCGTCGCCGGGCCGGCGTTCACGACGCATTCCAAGTCCGGCACCGGCTTTGACGCTGCGGCGCGTGATGCCGAAGTGCTGGCGGCGGCCGATCTGCACGCCGACGAGATTGAAAAGGTCGCGACCTGGGCCGAGGCGGTGGCCGCGAGTGCCGGGCGTTCGTTCACCCTCAAGGCACCGCTGCTGGGTTGATTGTTGCAGCGTTCGCCAGCCGCTAGGCTGCGGCGCCGAGATACCCCAGTTGTGCCGCCTTGAAGATCGTCTGCGACCGGTTGACGGCGTCCAGCTTTTCCCCGGCGTTCTGGATGTGGAAGCGCACCGTCGCATGGCTGCGCGCCAGAATCAGGCTGATTTCCTTGTCGGTCTTGCCGATACTGGCCCAGCGCAGGCATTCGACTTCGCGCTTGGTCAATTGCGTGTCGCTGGGCAGCCACTGGCGCGTCCGATGCGCCTTGGTATAGCCGGCGACAAAGCGCTGCGACAGGATGCCGAGCACATCGGCATGGGCGTCATATTCCGCCGACAGGTCGTCGCGGGTCTTGTCCCAGCCGTTGAAGCTGACCGCGCCGATCTGACCGAACGGCAAATGGATCGGAATGACGATAGCGCAGCGGGTCAGCGCCCGCTTTTCGAAGTTATCGAGCCCGATCTGGTCGAGGTAGCGGTTGGGCTGGCGGGTGTGAAAGCCCTGCGCATTGACCCAGAAGGGTTCCGATTCGTACCGGCAGGCGCGCGGCAATGGCGATGACAGCGCGAGACGCGAATCAGCCCACCAGCGTTCTCCCTCCCCGGTCCAGCCAAAGACATCTGCAGCCAGCACATTGCCGTCAGCATCGAGCATGGTCTGTTTCGACGCGATATTGTCGCAGACGGCAACGCGCAGGTCGCCCAGCCGCTTGGCGATATCGCGCAATGCCTCGGCAGCGGGGCGGACATCGTCGAGGCTGCGGACCGACACGGCGGCAAGATCGGCAGACAGGTCCATCGCGCACACTCCCCAGATGGCTCCGCGCCTGCGCTTTCTCTGGACTGGCCTCTGCTGGACCTGGCTTGCGCGGAAATCGAGGGCAGAATACCCGTTGCTGCGCTGTCCCGCAATGCTGCGCTGGCAGCACACGAGGTCGAATGACGGAAAACTGGGTCGATGCGGGACCGGCGGACATAGCGCCGGGCGGTGTTTCGTGCCGGGACAGCGCCGCCGGGCGAGTGCTGATTGCCCGCGATGCCGCCGGCGGCTGGTTCGGGCTCGCCGCCGTCTGCAGCCATGCGCTGCTGCCGCTGGACGGGGCGCGGGTGCGCGGCGCCGCGTTGCTGTGCCCGCACCACGGCGCGCGCTTCGACCTGGCGAGCGGGCGCGCGCTGGGGCCACCGGCGTCGGCGGGTATCAGGCGTTTTGCGGTCCGGATCGTCGATGACCGGGTGCAGGCCTGCGACAAAACCTAGTGGCCGGGGCAGCGTTGCTCCGGCAAGGTTGGCACATGGATGATGACATGACAGGCAAGGTGGCGCTGGTGACGGGCGCCGCGTCGGGCATTGGCGCTGCGTCGGCGGCGCTGCTGGCGGCGCGCGGTGCGCAGGTGCTCGGCACCGATATCCGGCCGGCGCCCGGCCAGTTCGCACATGACGTCACCGATGCCGCGGCCTGGGATGCCGCCGTGGCGGAATGCGTGGGCCGGTTTGGGCGGCTCGATGTGCTGGTGTCGAACGCCGGCACGGCCGATTTCGGCACGATCATCGACATGGACATGGCGAAACTGCGGCAACAGGCGCGCGTGCACGTCGAAGGCGCGTTCCTCGGCACGCGGGCGGCGGTGGCGCAGATGCGCAAGCAGGGGCGCCCGGCTGTGGGCAGCATCATCCTCATCGCCTCGATCGCCGGGCTGAAACCGATCATGCAGACGACGACCTATGGCACCGCCAAGGCGGCGATGATCGCGCTGGCGCGTGCAGTGGGGCAGGAAATGCTCAGCGATGGTGACGATATCCGCGTCAACGCCATCTGCCCCGGCGGCACCCGCACGGCGATGACCGAGGCGGCGTTCGGCGGCGATGCCTATTGGGATGCCGGCGACAGCTTCCAGAAACTGCCGTTGAAGGACTATGCGCGCGCCGACGACATTGCCGAAACCGTGGCGTTCCTGGCGTCGGATGCGGCGCGCGGCATCACGGCGGCGCATCATGTCGTCGATGGCGGCTGGGTGCTGACGGCATGAGCACGCGGACAGCGATGATCGTGGGCGCGCAAACGCCCGCCGGCGCGGCGTTTGCGGCGCGGCTGGCGGCGGACGGCTACTCCCTGGTGGCAGCGCCGGCGGACCCGCGCGACGAAGCGCAATGGGCCGCCGTTGCCCCGGTGCGGCTCGATGCACTGGTCAATGCCGCTGGCATGGAATGCTCGGCGCCGCTCGCCGACACCAGCCCGGCGCTGTTCCGGCAGGTCTGGGAGGACACGGTCGAGGTCGCGGTGATCGCCACCAAATGGGGCCTGCGCCTTATGCGCGACAGCGGCAGCGGCGGCGCCATCCTGCACCTGTCGTCGGTCGATGCCATACAGGGCCGCCCCGATGGCGCAGCGGCGTGCGCGGCGGCAGCGGCGGTAACGCATTTTGCCAAGATCGCGGCGGTGGAAGCGGGCGATCTGGTGCCGCCGTGCCGGGTCAACAGCCTCAACCCCGGGGCGGCGAGCGTGGCAGAGATTGCCGCGGCGGCACTGTTCCTGGTCGGGCCGCGGTCGCGCTTCACCACCGGCACAGCGACGATTGTTGACGGAAAAAGGGTGATTTGATGCCACAGAACAGGCGTTTCGTGCTGGCGCGGCGGCCCGATGGCACGCCGGTGGCAGCAGATTTCCGGCTGGAAAGCGTGGAAACACCGGTGCTGGCGCCCGGGGAAGTGCTGGTCAACAACGTTTATGCGTCGCTCGATCCGGCGATCCGGGGCTGGCTGGATGATGCACCGTCGTACATGCCGCCCGTCGAACTGGGCGCGCCGGTGCGCGCAACGACGGTGGGGCGGGTGGCAGACAGCGCCAATCCGGACTTTACGGTGGGCGATTGGGTGCTCGGACTGAACGGTATCGAGACCTATTCGGTCGCGGTGCCGGGGGGATTCACCCAGAAAATCGATGCGGACGCGGTGCCATCGGTCACCAATTTCCTCTCGCTGTTCGGTGCGGTCGGGCTCACTGCCTATTTCGGGCTGCTCGAAACCGGCAAGCCGGTGGCCGGCGACACGGTGCTGGTGTCGGGCGCGGCGGGCGCGGTTGGGAGTCTGGTCGGGCAGATCGCGAAGATTCAGGGCTGCCGGGTCATCGGCATCGCCGGCGGGCCGGTGAAATGTGCGCGGCTGGTGGACCGCTATGGCTTCGATGCCGCCATCGATTACCGCGGCAAGGATGAAGCGGCGCTGTCGGCGGCGATTGCCGCGACCGCACCGAACGGTGTCAATGTGGTGTTCGAAAATGTCGGCGGCGTGGTGCTCGATGCCGCGCTGATGAACCTGGCGCATGGCGCGCGCGTGGCATTGTGCGGGCTGATCTCGGAATATAACGCCCCGGCGCCGGTCGGCGTGCGCAACCTGTGGCAACTCATCGTGCAGTCGGCGTCGATCCACGGCTTGCTGGTGCGCGACTTCATCCCGCGTTTCGGCGAGGGCGCGGCGGTGCTCGGCGGCTGGCTGGCGGCGGGGAAGCTGGTGTTCGATGAAGACATCGACGAGGGCATCGACAACGCCTTTGCCAGCTTCATGAAGCTGTTTTCGGGCGCCAACGACGGCAAATTGATCCTCAAGCTCTGATGGGCGGCTATAATCTGACCGGTCTGCGCGCCGTGGTCACCGGTGCCGCGTCGGGTATCGGGCGGGCGACGGCGCGGCGGTTGGCGGCGGAAGGTACGGCGATGTTCGGCGTCGATCGCGCTGATGCCGTCGATCTTTCGGTCGATGTCATGGCGCCGAACGCCGCCGAAACCATCGTCGAGGCAGCCATCGCACGGCTCGGCGGCATCGATATCCTGGTGCCCAATGCCGGCATCAGCGCCTTCACGCCGCTCGACGGCCATGGCGATGCGGCGTGGGACGACACCATCGCCATCAACCTGACGGCGGTGTTCCGGCTGTGCCGCGCTGCCTTGCCGGCACTGAAAGCCAGCCGCCAGGGGCGAATCATCACCATCGGCTCGGTGATGTCCGATCATGGCGATGCCGGCATGGTGGCCTATGCCGCGTCCAAGCACGGCGTGCTCGGGCTGACGCGGTCGCTGGCGACGGAATTGGGGCCGCTGGGCATCACCGTCAATTGCGTCCAACCCGGCGCGATCCTGACCGGTATCACCGCGCCGGCGTTTGCCGCAGCACCGGAATTCGAGACGTTCTGGCGCGACAAGGCCGCGGTGAAACGTATCGGCACGCCGGATGACATCGCCGCCGTCATCGCTTTCCTGGCCAGCAGCGACGCGAATTTCGTCAGCGGGCATGGCATTGTGGTGGATGGCGGCGCGATGGCGCACCCCTGACCGGCTTTTGACTGCACATCTTTGGGAGACCTGCCATGACTGCGCTTGCCATTGTCACCGACTTTTGTGCAGCTTGGGACCGGCTGGACTGGGAGGCGGTGTACGCAGCGCTCGCCGACGATATCTTCTACCATAATATCCCGATGCCGCCGTGCGTGGGCATCGCCGCCTTCAAGGCCTTTATCGCCGGGTTCCCGGTCAGTTCGGCGCAGTTCGAGATCCACCATATCGTCGCCAGCGACAATGTCGTGATGACCGAACGCACCGACCGCTTTCTGCTCGGCGGCCGGCCCATCGTCATTCGCGTGATGGGCGTCTTTGTGCTGAAAGACGGCAAGATCAGCGAATGGCGCGACTATTTCGACATGGCCGAGTTCGCCAGCCAGATGCCGCAACCGGCGTGATCTGCAGGGCCGCGATCATGTCACCCCTCTTACTTATCAGCGTCGCCATTTCGCCCCCAAGCGCCTTAGCCTGTGCCGCATGACCAGCATCGATCTTGATACCACCAGCCTGTTCGCCCCCGAGGTGCTGGCGAACCCGTTCGCCTATTATCAGGCCGCGATTGCCGAGCGGCCGGTGCTGGTGCTGCCCGGCACCAATATCACGCTGGTCAGTTCGTACGACCTGCTCGCCGAGGCGACGGGGCGGGTCGAGGCGTTTTCGAACGACTTCAGCGCGCTGCTGGCGGGGCAACGGTCGGCCGACCCGGATGTCACCGCCGAACTCGAAAAGGGCTGGCCGCAGCGCAACACGCTGCTGACCGCCGATCCGCCGGTGCACACGCGCTTCCGCAAGCTGGTCAATCTGGCCTTCTCGATGAAGCGCGTCGATGCCATCGAGGCTGATATCAAGGCGATCGTCGACCGCCTCGTCGATGCCTTTCCTGCCGATGGCAAGATCGATTTCGTCCGTGATTTCGCGATTCCACTGCCGGTCGCAGTGATCGCCAGCCAGATCGGCATCGGGGAGGCCGATGGCAGCATTTCGGCCGAGGGCATTGCGACGGTGAAACGCTGGTCGGATGCCTTTGCCGACCGGTTGGGCGGCATGATTTCCAAGGAACGAGAGCTGGAATGCGCTCGCGAAGTCGTCGAATTCCAGCACGCCATCAAGGCCCGGATCGACGCGCGCCGGGCGGTGCCGACCGAGGACCTGTTGTCCGACCTGGTGCACGCCAACGTCGAAGGCGAAGCGCCGCTGGACGATTCCGAACTGCTGTCGGTCATTCAGCAATTGATGGTGGCGGGCAATGAAACCACCACCTCGACGCTGGCCGGCGGCGTGCTTCTGTTGATCCAGAACCCCGAGGAGGACGCCAAGGTGCGCGCAGACCGCAGCCTGATCCCCAACATGGTCGAGGAAATGTTGCGGCTGGAAAGCCCCACTGCCGGGTTGTGGCGGGTCGTCAAGCAGGATGCCGAGCTTGGCGGCGTTACGATACCCGCCGGCAGCATGATGATGCTGCGCTTTGCCGCCGCCAACCGCGACCCGGCGAAATTCGCCGACCCCGACCGCTTCGACGCGGCGCGCAAGAACGCCCGCAGCCACCTGGCGTTCGGGCGCGGCATCCATATGTGCGTCGGCAACATGCTCAGCCGCAAAGAGCTGGCGGTGGCGTTCGGGGTGCTGTTCGACCGGATCGCGCGGTTCGAACTCGCCCCGGATGCCGATCTGTCGCATGTGCCCAACATGCTGCTGCGCGGGCTCCGGCGGCTCGACGTGACAGTGGAACGCGCATGAATTTCGACCTCACCGAGGACCAGGCGCTGCTCAAGGCGGCGGTCGAACGCTTTGTTGCCGACAGCTATGGCGGCGATCTGGAGGCACGCCGCGCGGCGCGCATTACCCCGGCGGGGTTTGCGGCGGCACATTGGACGCGGCTGGCGCAAAGCGGTATCCTGGCGCTGCCGGTGTCGGCGGAAAACGGCGGACTTGGTGGCGGCCGGGTCGAATTGATGACGGCGATGGAGACGATGGGCCGCGGGCTGGTCGCGGAGCCCGTTCTTGATGTGGCGGTGGTCGCGGGTTCGCTGCTCGATGCGGCGGGCACTGCGGTGCAGCACGGTGCCGTTCTCGAACCGCTGATCACCGGCACGATGATCGTCGCACTGGCCCATGCCGAGCGCGAGGCGCGCTATAACCTGGCGCATGTCGCCACCACGGCGCGGCGGCGCGGGGACCGCGTGGTGATCGATGGCGCGAAGGTCGCGGTGCTGGCCGGCGGCCCGGCGGACATGCTGATCGTGTCGGCGCGCGAAAGCGGCGATGTGCGTGCGGTGGACGGTATCGGGCTGTGGCTCGTTGCGGTGGATGCGCCGGGCGTTGACCGGCGGCCCTATCGGCTCGCCGACGGTTCGGTGGCGGCAGAAATCACCCTGCGCGGTGTCGAAATCGCGGCGGGCGATGAACTGCGCGGCGGGCTGGCGGCGCTGTTGCCGGTGGTGGCGACCGCGCGGCTGGCCGCGGCGACGGAAATGCTGGGGCTGATGACGTTGCTGTTCGACACGACGCTGGCCTATGTGAAGACGCGGACGCAGTTCGGGCAGCCGCTGGGCGGTTTCCAGGTCATCCAGCACCGCATGACCGATGCCTATGTGCTGGTCGAACAGGCACGCTCGCAGGTCATGCGCGCCGCGCTGGCCCCGGATGCGGACTTCGCGCGGGCCGCCGCGGGCGCCAAGGCGTTCGTCGGCGATGCGGCACTGACCGTGGCGCACACGGCGGTGCAATTGCACGGCGGCATGGGCATCACCGATGAACTGGTGATCGGTCATGCGCTGAAACGCATCCGGGTGCTGGCGCTGACCTTTGGCGATGGCACGGCGGCGCTTGATGCGTACCGGCGGGCGGCATGAACGATCGGGGACGGACGTCATGGGGCGGTTGAGCGGCAAGGTCGCGCTGATTTCGGGCGGCGCCGAAGGCTTGGGCGGTGCCACGGCGCGCGCCTTTGTGGCGGCGGGGGCGCGGGTGATGCTCGGCGATATCCAGGTCGACAAGGCCAGGGCGCTGGCGCGCGAACTCGGCGAAGCGGCGGACGCGGTGCTGCTCGATGTGACCTTGCCGGAAAGCTGGGAAGCCGCGGTTGAAGCGACGCTGCGCAGTTTCGGCAAGCTCAACATCCTCGTCAACAATGCCGGCATCTCGGAGCCGGGTGCCGTGTCGGATGTCAGCAAGGAAAGCTGGGCACGGACCATGCGGATCAACCTTGACGGGGTGTTCCACGGCACCCAGGCGGCATTGCCGGCGATGGTAAGCGCCGGCGAATCGGGTTCGATCGTCAATATCTCGTCGATGCTGGCGCTGCGGCCCGGCGGGGTGTTCGCTGCCTATTGCGCATCAAAGGCGGCGGTGGCGATGCTGACCAAATGCACCGCGCTCGATTGCGCCGCCAAAGGCTGGCCGATCCGGGCGAACAGCGTCCATCCCGGCGCCATCGAAACGCCGATGCTCGAACGCTATCTGGAACTGACTCCGGAGCTGACCCGCGAACAGGCCTATGCCGGCTTTGCTCAGAACCATCCGATGGGGCGGTGCGGCAAGCCGGAGGAGATTGCGGCGGCGTGCCTGTTCCTCGCGTCGGACGAGGCGAGCTTTACCACCGGGACCGAATTGACGGTCGATGGTGGCGGCTTCATCAGGGATTGATCGTCATGGAATGCCCTCACCCTCCCACCGCGAAGACGCGGCGGGGCGTTTCTTCGCTCCCTCACCCTCCCACCGCGAAGACGCGGCGGGCCCCTCCCTCTCCCCAAGCGGGAGAGGGGTGATGTCGACACGCCCGATCCAGGCGCATTTCATCGCCGCCGGCAAATATCATGATATTGATTTTGCCCGGCTGGAACTGCTCAAGCTGTTCGCCGAGGAGCCGCGCATCCGGGCGACGGTGGCGATGGATTATGCCAACACCGACCGGCTGGAAATTTGCGATTTCCTGGTCACCTATACCTGCGATGTCGTGCCCGATGCGGCGCAAGTCGCGGCTTTGCAGGCGTTCCTTGATCGCGGTGGCCGCTGGCTGGCGCTGCATGGCACCAATTCCATCCTGCGTTTCCTCGAATCGGGGCTGGTCGATGCGCCCGACGAAGCGCCGGCGTTGATGGAAATGCTCGGCAGCCAGTTCGTCGCGCACCCCCCGATCGGCACCTTCACCGTCGAAGTCGCGCCGATCGACGACCCATTGACGCGCGGCATGTCGAGTTTCGAGATCAACGACGAGCTTTACCTTTCGCGCACGACGGCGCCGATCGAAACCTTGCTGTTCACCCGCTTCACCGGCGAGGCGACCGGGTTCGTCGACAGCCAGTGGAGCGATGCCGAAGTACCCATCCTGTATCGCCGCAAACAGGGGCGCGGCGAAATAGTCTATTGCACGCTGGGCCATTGCCGGGGCCATTACGACGTCGCGGTGTTCACGCCGTTCTGGCCGCATCCGGAACGCTGTGGCTGGAACTACCCGATTTATTATGAACTGTTGCGACGCTCGCTGCGCTGGGCCGCCGGAACGGAAGGATAGCGCATGGACATGAGCTTCAGCCCCGCCGACCTGGCCTTTCGCGATGAAGTGCGCCGCTTCCTGGCGGCCGAACTGCCTCAACGGCTGCGCGATGGCATGAACGGAACGCCGTCGGTGTTCGTCGAACCCGAAATCGGGCTGGAATGGCAACGCATCCTCCACGCCCGTGGCTGGCTGGCCTATCAATGGCCGGTCGAGGTTGGCGGCACCGGCTGGACTCCGGTGCAGCGCTATATCTTTGAAAAGGAATGCGCGCTGGCCGATGCGCCGGCGCTGTCGGTACTCGGGCTGAAACTGGTCGGGCCGGTGATCGCGCGCTTCGGCACGCCCGAACAAAAGGCGCGTTTCCTTGAACGCATCCTCACCGGCGAGGATTTGTGGTGCCAGGGCTATTCGGAACCGGGATCGGGGTCGGACCTCGCCAGCCTGAAGACGCGGGCGGTGCTGGCCAAGGACTCTGGCGCTGACAAATATATCGTCAACGGCTCCAAGATCTGGACGACTCACGCGCATTATGCCGACTGGATGTTCTGCCTGGCGCGCACCGACCCGGATGTGAAACCCCAGGCCGGCATTTCGTTCCTGCTGATTCGCATGGACCAGCCGGGCATCACCATCCGGCCGATCATCGGGATGGCCGGCGATCACGAGGTCAACCAGGTGTTTCTCGACGATGTCGAGGCACTGGTCGTCGATCGCGTCGGCGAGGAGGGCCAGGGCTGGACGATCGCCAAATATCTGCTGGAGAATGAACGCGGCGGCTCGTGCGCGGCGCCGCGCCTGCTCGCCGATCTCGACCGGCTGGAACGGCTGGCGGGCGACCAGCCGTCAGGAACCAATGGCGCTCTGAGCCATGATGCCGATTTCGACCGGCGGCTGGCGCGGCTGCGGCTGGAGGCGGAGGCGCTGGAAATGACCGAATTGCGCGTGCTTGGCGAACTGGCGCAGGGGCGTGCCCCCGGGCCGCAGACATCGCTGATCAAACTGGTGGCATCGTCGCTGCGGCAGCATGTCGATGAACTGGCGGTCGAACTGTTTGGCTATGACGGACTGCAACTCGCCACCGAACGCCCGCTGTACGGCAATGAAAGCCCCGAACCGATCGGATCGAAACCGGCGCAACTGGCGATGCCGACATACCTCAACAGCCGCGCCTGGACGATTTTTGGCGGGTCGAACGAGGTGCAGAAGAACATCATCGCCAAGACGGTGCTTGGGCTCTAGCGGCCTTTTCCGTTATTCCGGGCTGGTCGCGTGCCAGCCCGTAATTTCGCTTCTTTAACAAATCTCGCGCGTTGCAGTTTGCATCCGGCGCGGGCTTTGCTACCGTATCTGGACGGGGCGTCGTCAGGGGTAGCGATGACAGGTCGGGGGGCAGATCGAACAACAGGGTGGCGGCTGCTGGTCGCTCTTGTAGCGCCGTGCCTGGCACTGTTTCTGGCGCCTGCGGCGATCGCTGCGCCGATGGGCAGCCATGATTCGGCCATTCACGAAGGCGTTGCCAGCTGCGGCGGCACCACTTGTCACGGCCGGCAGGAGGCCACCGGGCCACGCGTCCGCCAGAACGAACTGCTGACCTGGCAAAGCCCGACCAGCCTGACCGGCGCGCATCAACGCGCCTGGAGCTTGCTGAAGGAACCGCGCGCCCGTGCCATCGGCACGCGACTCGGCATCGCCGATGTGGCGCAAAGCAAGGAATGCATCGCCTGTCATGGTGACCCGGCACCGAATCGCGGTCTCGGCTTTCGCCAGGCCGATGGTGTCGGCTGCGAGGCCTGTCACGGCGGTTCCGGCAAATGGCTGGCGTCGCACACCGCGGTATCGGCGACGCATGAACAGAATGTCGCGCGCGGCATGTGGGCGATCAACCGGCCGTCGGTGCGCGCCAACCTGTGCCTCGATTGCCATTATGGTTCTGACAAGCCGGGCCAGTTCGTCACCCACCGCATCATGGCCGCGGGCCACCCGCGCGTGGCGTTCGAGCTCGACCTGTTCACCTCGCTCCAGTCGCATCATGACGAGGACGCCGATTATGCGCAGCGCAAGGGTATTCCCGGCGGCGTCAAGATCTGGGCGGTCGGCCAGGCGCTGGCGGTAAAGCGCACGCTGGCGCTGTATCCGGCGCGATCGGCTGGCAGTTTCCCCGAATTCTACTTTTATGATTGCCGGTCGTGCCATCGCAGCTTCTCCGACGACCCGGCGGTGCCGTTGACGGCGCGCACGAACGCGGCACGGCCGATCCAGCCGGGACAGCCGGTGTGGAATGACGAAAGCCTGCTGATGCTGGCGGCAGCGGCGAAAGTCGCGGCACCCGAGCTTGGCAAGCAATTGCAGGCGCAGTCGCGCACCTTCCACGCCAGTCTGGGTGGTGACCGGGCCGGGGCGCTCAAGGCGGCAGCGGCGCTGTCGAAAACTGCCGAAGCTCTCGCGGCGACGTTCGAACGCAGCACGTTCGACAAGGCGCAGACCTTTGCGATGCTCGATGCGGTGCTGGTCGGCAATGCCGGCGCCTATACCGATTACCAGGGCGGCGCACAGGCGGTGATGGCGGCAGACACGCTGATCGCGGCGCTGATCAGTTCGCGCGCCGTCGATCGTAGTGCCGCGCTGGCGATTCGCCCCGATCTCGATCGCGCCTATGCCGCAGCGCGTGATGCCAACCGCTGGCAGCCCGCGGAGTTTCGCGCCGCGCTCGCGGGTGTGGCGGGCAAGGTTCGGGGCCTGCGATGATAGTCGCTAGGCAGCGCGGCGTCGCGCTGGTCTCAGGTCTGGCGCTGCTGCTCGCGGCCTGTGGCGGCGGTGGAGGTGCGACCGGCAACGGCGCGCCCAGTGATGTGAGCGGCGGCAGCCCTGGCGGCGCGCCGTCGACACCGGCGACCCCGGCCAGCGTGTTTGCCAAGCCGGCGGCGGAATCGCTGTCCACCGCCGATGTCGAAAACGTTATCGCGCGGGCGGTGGCAGAGGCGCAGGCGCGCAACGTGCCGGCGGTAATCGCGGTGGTGGACCGGGTGGGCAATGTGCTGGCGGTGTTCCGCATGAACGGCGCGCGCGCCACGGCGACGACGCGGCGCGGCACGGCGGGCAACACCGATGTGCAGGGCGTCACCGTCCCGGCCGAACTCGGCGCCATCGCCAAGGCGGTGACCGGGGCCTATCTGTCATCTGGCGGCAATGCCTTTTCAACGCGCACCGCGTCGCAGATCGTCCAGCAGCATTTTCCGCCGTCGCGCACCACGGTGGGTCTTGAATCCGGGCCGCTGTTCGGGGTGCAGTTCTCGCAACTCCCCTGTTCGGACCTGAGCGCGCGTTTCGCGCCGGGTGGCGGCAGCGGCGCGCTCATTGGCCCGAAACGCTCGCCGCTTGGCCTCGCCGCCGATCCGGGCGGGTTGCCGCTGTACAAGAATGGCGTGATGGTCGGCGGCGTCGGCATCATGGCCGATGGCGATTACGGCTTTGATCCGGAAATTCTCGATGTCGACCAGGATGACGAGGAGGCCATCGCGGTCGCCGCCACCACCGGCAATGACGCACCAGTGACGATCCGCGCCGAACGTATCAGCGTCGACGGCACCTTGCTGCGCTATACCGACATGCAGGCGGGCGATCTGAAGTCCAGCCCGGCGAGCGCGCGCAGCTTTGCCAGCATCAACGGCAGCGCTGGCGCATTGGTGCCCGTCGGCGGATTTTTCGGCGGCAGCATCGTCGCCGGCGCAGTGTATGGCACCGAAGCCAGCGGCATCCGCAACGCCTCACTGGCAGAGTTCAACAACCCCGATGCCTTCATCCTGACCGATGGCGCCGGCAACAACCGTTACCCGGTGCGCGCCGCCACCGATGGCGCCGAAGTCACTTCGCCATTGACCGCCGCCGAAGCGCGGGCGCTGCTGGAGGAAGCCTTCAAGATCATGAGCCGGGCGCGGGCGCAGATCCGCCAGCCGCTCGATTCGCGCGCGCAGGTGTCGATTTCGGTGGTCGATACCCGCGGCGTGGCGCTGGGTGTCGTGCGGTCCCCCGATGCACCGATCTTCGGCATCGACGTTTCGCTACAAAAGGCCCGGACAGCGGCGTTTTTCTCGGGGCGGTTCGCCGCGTCCGACCTGGCTGCGGTGACCAAGGCGACCGGCGCGCCCGACCCGAACGTGCGTGATTTCGTGGCGCGGTCGAACAGCTTCATCGGGCCGGATTTCCTGACCGGCAAGTTCGGCGTCAGCAACCGCGCCTTCGGGCTGGTGAAGCGTCCGTATTTTCCCGATGGTGAAGTGGCGCAGTCGAACGGGCCGTTCTCGCGGCCGATCGCCAATTTCTCGCCGTTTTCGGTCGGGCTGCAATCGGCGCTGATCCTCGAAAACCTGGTACAGGTGCTCGGCGGCGGCAACCCGACCCGCTGCACTTTCCTGCCCGACACGCCGGGCGGCGGCAATCGGCTGCAGAACGGCATCCAGATCTTTCCCGGCTCCGTGCCGGTGTACCGCGGCAGCGTGCTGGTCGGCGCGGTCGGCGTTTCGGGCGACGGCATCGACCAGGATGACATGATCTCGTTCCTGGGCACCCATAACGCCGGCTTGCGCGTAGGCGGCATCAACCTGCCGCCGGCCTCCATTCGCACCGACCAGTTGCTGGTCAAGGCGAGCAACGGCGCCGATGTGCGCTTGCGCTTTGTTGGCTGCCCATTTGCCCCCTTTGTCGATACGGCCGAGCAAAATGTCTGCCAGGGGATTTAGCGCCCTCCCCCTTGCGGCGGCGTTGCTGGCCAGTGCGGCGCCAGCCCAGGCTGGGCTGTTTTCGAAATATTTCGATTGTTATGCCAAGCTCAATCCCGGCAAGGAGCGGCTGCCCGATGAGGAACGCGCCGGTCCCGCCGATCCGGCGCTGGCACCGATCGATGGCCGCCGCCGCCCCGGCCTGTTCGGCGAAGACCTGCCGCCGGGTATCGAACAGATCAACCCCGGCGCCGTTGCCGGCCCACAGCCGGGCGATTTCCCCAAGGATTTCCTGCCGCTGCCCGATCGCTGGCGGCTGATCGAAACGCTGGGGCTGATCAAGTCGAACTGGAAAGACCCGTATCACCAGAACACGTTGAAGGGCGATCGCCCGCTGTGCGGCACCCATGACAAGTTCATCCAGCTGGCCTTTATCAGCGATACCGTCGCCGAACCGCGCAGTTTCCCGCAGCCGGTGGGCGTGCAGACCACCGAGCGGCCGGGCAACAATGATGTGTTCGGCCGCCAGCATTCGACGGTGTTTGCGCAGACCTTCATCGTCGGCGCGGCGCTGACCAAGGGGTCGACCGCCTTCAAGCCGCCCGAATACGAACTGCGCACCGCCATCGCCTTCCAGGTCAACCATGTCGATGTTGCCGAACAGCGCATTTTGAACGTCGAACCGTCGCGCAATTCGCTGCGCACCGATGTGTTCGTCGGCGTGCAGGAACTGTTCCTCGATTATCACCTGCGCAACACGTCGGACCGCTATGATTTCGATTCGGTGCGCGTCGGCATCCAGCCATTCTCGTCGGATTTCCGCGGCTTCCTGTTCCAGGACAACCAGCTCGGTGTGCGGTTGTTCGGCACCCGCGACAACAACCGGCTGCAATACAACCTGGCGGCGTTCTGGCGGCTGGAAAAGGACACCAATTCGGGCCTGAACGATGTGGTCCGCGATATCCGCAGCGACTGGGTGTTCGTCGCCAACGTCTATCGCCAGGATCTGCCGGTTCCGGGCCTGACCTCGCAGTTCAGCGTAACCTACAACCGCAACCGCGAACGCAATGACACCCAGGTCGATACCAACGGCTTCCCGGTTCGCCCGGCGCTGCTCGGTGACCTTCGACCGCGCGAATATGACGTCGTCTATCTCGGCTATAACGCCGATGGCCGCATCGGCCGGCTCAACCTGACTGCCAGCGCCACCTATGCGCTGGGCACCAACCGCAATTCGATCTTCACGTCGAAACCGGCGAAAATCCGCAGTTTCTTCCTCGCCGCCGAGCCATCGCTGGATTTCGACTGGACGCGCATTCGCCTGTCCGGCCTGTACGCATCGGGCGATTCCAACCCTTATGACGATGTCGAGCGCGGTTTCGACGCGATCTTCGAAAACCCGCAGTTCGCGGGGGCCGACACCAGCTACTGGATCCGCCAGGTCATCCCGTTTGCCGGGGGTGGCCGTGCCATAGGGGTCAATACCCGCAACGGCGTGCTCAACAATTTGCGCTCGTCGAAGGAACAGGGACAGTCCAATTTCAACAACCCCGGCACCATTCTCGCCGGCATCGGCGCCGATTTCGATATTCTGCCCGAACTGCGCGTTTCGACCAGCGTCAATCATCTATGGTTTGTCAACACCGCGATCATCCAGGCGTTGCGCGTCGAAGGCAGCATTCCCAAGACCATCGGCACCGATGCCTCGGCCTCGGTAATCTATCGACCCAAATTCAACCAGAATCTGGTCTTCCGCCTGTCGGGCGCCCTGTTCGATCCGTCGGCCGGGTTCAACGACCTGTTCACCAATAGCCCCCGCAACGACCGCTATTACAGTGTGTTGTTCAACGCCGTATTGTCCTATTGATGATGTCTATGCGCCGCCTTCGTATCGCCCTGGTTGCCGGACTTGTCGGCCTGTTCACCGCGATTGCGCCGGCGTCCGAAGGCGAAAAGCCGGTAACGCGTGATTACAAGCTGGTCACCACGCCGGCGGCGCCGCGCAACCAGTCGCAGGAAACAGCGGACGCCAAGAGCGCCGGCTGCCTGACCTGCCACACCGCCAGCGACGAATGGACGATGCACGCGCCTAAGGCCGTGGTGCTCGGCTGCACCGATTGCCATGGCGGCAACACCAATGTGCTGGCACGCGCCGACCTCAAGGCAACCGATCCCGCCGGCTATGCGAAATTGACGGCCGACGCGCATGTGCTGCCGCGCTACCCCGAGGCCTGGCACTATCCGACGGCGGAACACCCCGACCGGCAGGGGTCCGCCAACCCCAAGCGCAGCTATACCTTGCTCAACAAGGAAGCGCCGGAATTCGTGCGCTTCGTCAACCCATCAGACTATCGCGTCGTGCGCGAAAGCTGCGGCGCCTGCCATATGGAGGTCATCGAGGCCGCCGAACGCTCGATGATGGCCACCGGCGTCATGCTGCTCGGCGGCGCTGCCTATAACAACGGCATCGCCCCCTACAAGAATTACGTGTTCGGCGAATCCTATGGCCGCGATGGCAAGCCCAAGCCGATCCTGTCGCTCGACAATGACCATGCGATGGGCAGCAGCGAGGGCGGCCATGGTGCGGTGAAGGGCGAGCATGGCGGCGAGCATGCGGGCGGCCACGCCATCCCCAGCGAACCCAGCGTGCTGTTTTCCGCCGGCACCAAGGGTCGCGGGTTTGGCGACCTGACCGCGGCGGAAAAAGCCCGCGGCGCGCTGCCCTTCCTGGTGCCGCTGCCCGCATGGCAGGTGCTGGCGCCGGGCGATATCTTCCGCGTGTTCGAACGCGGCGGCCGCAACATCAATCCGATCTTCCCCGAAGTCGGCCTGCCCAATTCCCTGGGCGCCATCCAGCGGCTGGAGGAGCCCGGCCGCCCCGATATCCGCCAGTCCAACCGCGGCCCCGGCACCGGGCTGCGCATCGCCGTGCCGGTCATCAACATCCACAAGACCCGGCTCAACGATCCGTTCACCTGGTTCATGGGCACCAACGACCAGCCGGGCGATTACCGCACCTCGGGCTGCGCCGCGTGCCATGTCGTCTATGCCAATGATCGCGAGCCGCGCCATTCGTCGGTCTATGCCGCAGCCGGCCGCGACGGCGAAACGCAGACCAAGGATCCGACGATCCCCCGCAACCAGCCGGGCCATCCGATCAAACATGAATTCACCCGCGCCATCCCCAGCGCGCAGTGCATGAATTGCCACATGCACCAGCCCAACATGTTCATCAATTCCTACTACGGCTATACCATGTGGGACTATGAATCCGACGCGCCGCGCATGTGGCCCGGCCCGGACAACCAGTCGCCGCGCCCCGAAGGCATGAGCGATGCCGATTATCAGCGCATCTACAAGACCCAGCGCTATCCGACCGCGGCCCAGGTGCGCGAAACCAATGAGCGCAACCCGGAGGCGGCGGCACCGCGCGGCCTATGGGGCAATGAAGACTTCATGCGCACGGTCAACGACCGCAACGCCGACAACAAGGACACACAGTTCGCCGATTACCACGGCCATGGCTGGAATTTCCGCGCCATCTACAAGCGCGATCGCGCCGGCAACCTGCTCGACAGCAAGGGCAACATGGCGACCTATGGCACCGATACCGACCATATCGTTGCCAATGACGACCCCGAAAAATGGCGCAAGGCCGGCAACGGCCAGTTCGTCGAGCCGGTCGCTGACCCGCAGACCAACCAGCCCGGCGGCCACAAGGGCCAGCCCGGCAAGGCGGTCCACATGATGTCGATCCATGCCGAAGTCGGCATGCAATGCGCTGATTGCCACTTCGCCCAGGACGGCCATGGCAATGGCTTCATACATGGCGAGGTCGCCAACGCCGTCGAAGTCGGCTGCAAGGATTGCCACGGCACTGCCGATGCCTATCCGTCGCTGAAAACCAGTAACCTGGCAGCGCGGCCGGGCGGCACCGACCTGACCGTCATCCGCAACCCCGATGGCCGCCCGCGGTTCGAATGGGTGGTGCAGAACGGCCGGCGCGTGCTGCTGCAACGATCAACGAGCAACCCCAAGCTGGAATGGCGCATCCATCTGACCAAGGACAGCGTGACGCGCGGTCACCCCGATTTCAACGAAAAGGCGGCACGCGCCAAGCTGATCAGCAAGACCAACTATGCCAGCTTCGGCCCCGGCGTCGCGGTGAAGGACCGTGCCCACGGCGACGACAACATGGCCTGCTTCACCTGCCATTTGTCGTGGACGACGAGCTGCGGCGGCTGCCATCTGCCGATCGAGGCGAACTGGAAGACCAGCACCCACAAGTACGAAGAACAGGAAACCCGCAATTACGCGACCTACAACCCGCAGGTAGCACGCGACGACATGTTCCAGCTCGGCCGCCACCAGACCTCGAAGGGCGGCATCATCGCGCCGATCCGTTCGTCATCGGCACTGATCCTGACGTCGACGAATATCAACCGCGAGCGCATCTATATCCAGCAGCCGCCGATCGCGGCGTCGGGGTTCTCCAGCCAGGCGTTCGCGCCGCACTATCCGCATACGGAACGGACCGAGGAAACGAAGACCTGCAGCGATTGCCATGTCGCCAAGACCAACGACAACAACGCCATCATGGCGCAGCTGATGCTCAACGGTACGAACTTCATCAATTTCGTCGGGATGAACGCCTGGATCGGCCTCGATGGCGGCATCGAAGCCGTGCGCGTCACCGAATTCGGCGAGCCGCAGGCGGTGTTTGGCTCTTATCTGCACAAGTACGCCTATCCGGATTTCTATCGCGAAATGGTCGAAAAGCACGGCCGCGAGCTGGTCAACTGGGTGCGCGGCAAAATTTTCGACAAGAAAATGTCGGGCGAAACCAACCCGACCGAAGACATTCGCAACGTCCACCAGGACGCCGGCGGCGCCGCGCGCTGCATCCAGCATCGCGGCGAATATCTGTTCGTTGCCGAGGGCAAGGGCGGCTTCCGCGCCTATGACATCGCCAACATCGGCAACAAGGGCGTTTCGGAAAAGATCGTCCGCGCCCCCTTCTCGCCGCTCGGCCACGACACGCATATCAAATCGCCCAACGCCACCTGCATGGCGCTGGCTACCAACCAGCCGATCGCAGTGCTGCGCAACGACAAGATGCAGGGCGAGCAGGCGCAGCGGGCCAAGGGCGAAGTGCCGGCCGATCCGCTGGGCGGCATGAACCAGGAACAGCCGTTCCACCCGGTCTATCGTTATGCCTTCATCACCGACGCGATAGAGGGCCTGATCGCCACCGATATCGACACGCTGGCCGATGGCGAACCGCGCAACAATTTCTTCAAGCGCGCCGTCACCTGGAACCCGAACGGCGTGCTCACCGGCGCGCGCCACATCATTCTCGGCGGGCACTTCGCCTATATAACCACGCCGCGCGCGCTGGTGGTGGTCGATCTCGATGATCCGCTCAAACCCCGCCTCGCCGCCACCGTGCCGATGGACGACCCGCGCGCGTCGGCGCTGCAATTCCGCTATCTGTGGGTAACGACGGCGCGCGGCCTGGAAGTGCTCAATGTGTCGAACCTCGCCGCCCCCGTGCCGGTGCCCGGCGCGATTATCGCCATGCAGGACGCCCGCAAGGTCTATGTGGCGCGCACCTATGCCTATGTCGCCGCCAAGGGCGAAGGGCTGGTCATCGTCGATGTAAAGGCGCCCGAAGCACCCAAACTCTATCAGCGCTTCACCGCCGACGGGAAGTTGAACGATGCCGAAGACGTCATCATCGGCAGCACCAACGCCTCGACCTTCGCCTATGTCGCCGATGGCCGCAACGGCATGAAGGTGCTGCAACTGATCTCCCCCGAAAGCCAGCCCAACTTCTATGGCTTCTCCCCGCCGCCCAAACCCGAACTGATCGCCTTCGCCCGCACCAAGCAACCGGCACTGGCGGTCTCCAAGGGCCTGGACCGTGACCGCGCTGTCGATGAAGGCGGCCACCAGGTCGCCATCCTCGGCCGCCTCGGCGCCCGTCCATTCAACCGCGCCGAAATGGAGAAAATGTTCATCGGCGAAAACGGCCAGCCCTATTTTGTCGAGGACCGGGTCAACATGGCGGACTGGTCCCCGCGGCGGTAAGAGAGCCTCCGGCGGCTGGGGCCTGGGCCCCAGACCCCATGCACTTCTCGCATGCAACTCGGGAGGCGGATCGACCGGACAGACGCCGAAACCGAATGGCCGCTCCCGACCCACTTCAAGCCGTTCCCCGATTGATCCGTAAACGTCAGGTTTTGCCGGAACCCGCCATTCGTCAGCGGTTGAGCGGCATGGCACATCGCGCACAACTACGGTTGTCCTTAGAAACATTGACGTGATGGTTATTGCTGGTCAGCGTGCCGGCTGAAGGAACGACCACATGATGCAAACGGCGGACATTCGCCTCCGGAACGCGCCGACGGGCCACAAGGGCCACAGCACCGTCGACCGGATCATCGACGCTGCAGCGGAACTGCTCGAGGCAAGAGGATATGAGGCCCTCACGACAAATCACATCGCCGAAGCCGCCGACGTCAACATCGCGACGCTCTATAAGTACTTCGCAAACAAGCAGGCGATCCTGATTGCGCTCCACTTGCGGCTGTCACGGCGCTGGACGGAGGCGTTGACTCGCCTCGTCAATCAAATACGCGATGGGGCGCCCTGGCGTGAAATCGTCTGCCAGACCATCGATGTCGCAGCAGGGCGGCGCCAAGGAGCGACCGGCGCAGCCGCCATTCGAATCGCCATGAGAATTTCGCCGGAGCTTCAAACCTACGACCGCGCCGAATCCATCGAATCTGCCCGGATCGTGGCGGATATGTTGATCGACCGGGCGAATGTCGACCCCGTCACCGCGATGCGCGTCGGGCGAGTGGCGATCGAGGTGGGAATGGCCGTTCTGGACCTTTGGCTTCACGAGGAAGCGGCGGAAGACGCGGCATGGGTTGGTGAAGCCAAGGCCGTGGTCTGCAACTATCTCGCGCCATATTTCGAGGATCGCGCGCGCCTCTGATCGTACCAGGATGACTAAATAAGCAATTGCTTTCTTTCTGTGCATATCCCAATCCACCACCCCAGACGACTCAGACGAAGGAGATGGGGCATGCCATTTGATCGGTTTGCGATGCTTATACCGGTGGTACTGCTGACAGCTTGTGCGGCAAGCAATGCGCCGCCCAAACTCACAATGCCCCGTATTGCGGCTAAATCCGCCGATACGCTCTACGTCAACGGCGACATTCTGACGATGGCCGGCAACGACCCTGCCTATGTTGGCGCGCTCGCGGTTGGAAATGGTCGCATCATTTATGCGGGACCTCGTGAGTCGGCTCCTGCCGCGACCAAGACCATTGACCTTGGCGGCAAGACCCTGTTGCCCGGGTTCATCGATACCCACGGCCATATGGTCTATTTCGGCAAGAATCTGGTTGATGCCGATCTGGTCGGGACGCCGGACATTCCTGACCTCCTCAATCGCATGAAGGCACAGGCTGCCCGTACGCCGCCCGGCGCCTGGATTGTCGGCTTTGGCTATTCGGCGGCCAAGATGAAGGAAGGTCGCACGCCAACCGTCGAAGAGCTCGACAGCATTTCGGCGACCATTCCAGTGATGATTGTCGACAATTCGGGCCATCTGGGCGCCGCCAACAGCGCGGCCTTCGCGGCGGCCGGCGTCACGGCGGCGAGCGCCGATCCGGCCGGCGGCACCTTCACGCGCAAGACCGACGGCAAGGCGCTGGCCGGCCCAATGGAGGAAACGGCGCTCAACCTGGTCCGCGCCAAGCGGCCGGCATTTACCGGCAAAATGGCTGATGATGTGATGATCGGCGGCGCCCGGATGTGGGCGAGCATGGGCCAGACCACGGCACAGGATTGCGGCATTGGCCTTGGCGATGACGACATGGCCATTGTCCGCAACGCGATCAACAAGAACCTGCTGCCGATCGATCTTTATGTCTGCGCCAAGGATTCGATCATCGATCCGATGCTGGCGCAGGCCAATGAAGTTCGCGCCGACGCGACTGCGGGGCGCGTCAAGCTGGCGGCGCGCACCGATGACGATCGCCGGTACATCAATCGGGTGCGCATGGGCGGCATCAAATTCTGGCTCGACGGCAGTCTTGATACGGCTTGGTTTACCAAACCATATGCCAACAATCCGCCGGGCAAGACCGGCGTTTACTCGGGCTATCGCCAGATCGAGGACGCAACGCTCGATGCCGCGTTCGATCGCTTCTGGACGACCGATATCCAGATCAACATGCACATGAACGGCGATGCGGCCGCCGATCAGGCGCTCAACGCCATTGAAAAGGCAGTGCGCAAATATGGCATGCGCGATCACCGCCCGGTCTTCATCCACGCCACGGTGTTGCGCCCGGACCAGGTTGAAAAGATGCGTCGTTATAGCGCCATCCCGACCTTCCTGACCGCCTCGATCGCCAAGGCGGGCGATCTTGCCGTACGTTTCTGGGGTCCCGAACGAGCCGCCGCCGCTGCCGGTGCCAACACCTTTGTCAAGGCTGGGCTGCCCTTCACCTTCAGCCATGACGCGCCGGTGACGCCGTCGCCATCAATTCTCGAGCTGGTCGATGCCGGTGTCAATCGCATGACCGCCAGCGGTCGGGTCATCGGGCCGGATGAACGTGTTTCGCCCTATAACGCCTTGCGTTCAGTAACCGTCTATGGCGCCTTCCAGATCAAGGAGGAGAAGACCAAGGGGACGCTCGAGGTCGGCAAGCTCGCCGATCTCGTCATCCTTGATCGCAATCCGTTGAAGGTGACGCCGACCACGATCAAATCAATCAAGGTGGTTGAAACCATTAAGGAAGGCGTGACGGTGTACCGCGACGACGCGGCTCGGCCGTGAAGCGCGGCCTGGTTGCAGCGGCAGCGCTGCTAACCCTGCCGAACACGGCTGCAGCGGCGATAATTGATCAGGCGGCGTTGGTTGCCGAACTGCAACGACAGATTGCCGCCCAGCAGGCACAGATCGATGCGCAAGCCAAAGCGATCGCTGAGTTGCGGGGGCTCGTCATTGGAAAGTCTGGCCCTGCGTCGACGGCGGCTATTGCCGTGCCGGTCGTAGCTGCTGCTGAATCGGAACCTGCGGCCCCCGTTTCGGCGCCATCGAGAACGTCCGATCATATCGTCCGAGTCGGCAATGCCGATGTGATACTCGGCGGTGCCTTTACACTTAACACATTGGTCTCGTCGCGGCGAACCGTAGGGCCAGCAGGCTCGGTATTCTACCTCGCGCCGCCGGACGTGACCGGGCGCGACAACGTTCTGGACATGACCGCCCAATACAGCCGCATTTCGCTCGGTATCGATATTCCCGCGGGCGACGACTGGACGGTGTCGGCGCGGACGATGTTTACCTTTTATAATGGCAGTCTTTTCAACGCGAGCTACGGGTTCCAGCCGCTGTTCGGTTATGGTTCGGCAAACAACGGCCGCTGGACCTTTTCGGCGGGCCTGATGTTCGAACTGTTCAGCCCGCGCCAGCCAGACGTCGTCGACAGTGTTTCGGCGCTGTATTTCTCAGGCAACCCGGCCAATTCACCGCGCGCCCAATTGCGCGCCGAATGGCGGGCACCGGTCGCCAGCGGCACGCAGGTCGAGGCCGCACTTGCATTGACCGATCCGATATCGACCTTTGTTTCAAAGGACCTGACCGACCGCACCGAAGATAATGGCATCCCCAACGTCGAAACCCGATTGGCGGTGACGCACGCACCTGATGGCTGGTCTAGCCTGCTGGATCGGGCGATGTGGGAGGTCGGCCTTTCAGCGGTATATGGCGAGTTTCGCAAATTCTATAATCTGACACCACCCTATGATGTGCGAACCAACCAGGCGCGGGGCATTTCCGTCGACGCCGGGGTCAGCCTGTCGCCGCGCGTCGCGCTGCAGGGCGAGGTTTGGACAGGCCAGGCGCTTGGCAATTATGGCGCTGCCATTGGCGCCAGTGTGAACCCGGTGACCCGCCGTGAAGTCCATGCCAGCGGCGGCTGGGGAGAGGTGGCGCTGGCCTGGTCGGACACAGCGCATTCGACGTTCGGCTATGGCTTCGACAGACCGAACCGCGACCAGTTGGTGCCCGGTGACAAGGCACGCAATGAAACCCTGTGGGGCAACGTCTTCTGGCGGGCGGCGCCTTGGCTTCAACTAGGGTTAGAGGGTACCTGGCGGCGGACGCAGTATCTGCTGCCGGCCGATGGTCTGCTCTCCAACGACGGCTTCGGCATGCTGATGACGACCAGCTTCCGTTACTGACGTTGCAGAGGCCAGGCTGTAGCCAAGCGGTTCCTTCGATCGAGCAAATCGCGCGATCAGTTTGCGTCTGCTATCGGACCTGAAGCTGTCGTTCCTTACAGCAGTAAGAAATGACGGCTTTGTCCCACTTTCGGTCATCGCCCGTGCGCCGTTCCCGATCTACGAATGGCGGGTTCCAGGCATGGCGCAGCCGACGATGTGGAAAGACCGGCATGACGGTGCGGAACGACGGCGAAAGCCGTCGCCGTGACACTCCCCCACATTGCGCACGCTGCGTCGTGCCTCGACAGCATCCCGATGCCTGTCCTCATCCCAATCCTCGGCGACCAGCTTAGCCACAGCCTTGCCGCGCTGACCGGAGCCACCAAATCCGACGCCATCATCCTGATGATGGAGGTTGCCGATGAGGCGACCTATGTCGGCCACCACCAGAGGAAGATCGCGTTTATCTTCAGTGCGATGCGGCATTTTGCGGTGGAACTGCGCGGTGCCGGCTGGACGGTCGATTATGTGACGCTGGATGATCTCGCCAACAGCCAGTCGTTCGATGGCGAGGTGGCACGGGCGGCGGTGCGGCATGGCGCGAGCGCCATCACGACTGTCGAGGCCGGCGAATGGCGGGTGATCGACGCGCAGCAACGGTGGGGGGCGCTGACCGGACTGCCGTGTACGATCCTCCCCGATGATCGGTTTATCGACACGCGTGCCGACTTTGCCGATTGGGCGCGGCCGCGCAAGCGCCTGGTGATGGAGGATTATTACCGGCTGCTGCGGCGGCGCACCGGCATTTTGATGGACGCGGGCCAACCCGCAGGCGGGGCGTGGAATTTCGATACCGACAACCGCAAGCCGCCGAAAAAGGGCCTGGCCTACCCCCGGCCGCCGGGTTTTGCGCCCGATGCGATCACCCAGGACGTGCTGGCGCTGGTCGCGGCGCGGTTCGGCGGGCATTTCGGTGACTTGCTGCCGTTTTCCTATGCGGTGACGCGCGATCAGGCGCTCGAATGTCTGGGCGATTTCATCGCGCACCGGCTGCCGCAGTTCGGTGATTACCAGGACGCGATGGTCTCCGGCCAGGACCATATGTTCCACAGCCAGTTGTCGCCGCTGATCAACGCCGGGCTGTTGCTGCCGCTCGAGGTTTGCCAAGTAGCGGAGGCGGCGTATCGCGCCGGCACCGTGCCGATCAACGCGGCGGAAGGCTTTGTCCGGCAGATCCTGGGCTGGCGCGAATATGTCCGCGGCATTCACTGGATCGCCGGGCCGGACTATACGGCGCGCAACCATCTGAACGCCGTGCGCGACCTGCCGGCGTTCTACTGGACCGGCGAGACCGACATGCGCTGCCTGTCACAGGCCATCGGCGCAACGCGGCGGCATGCCCATGCGCATCACATCCAGCGACTGATGGTGCTCGGCAATTTCGCCATGCTGGTCGGCACCGACCCGGTGCAGGTACATGAGTGGTTCCTCGCCGTGTACGACGATGCCTATGAATGGGTGGAAACGCCCAATGTCATTGGCATGAGCCAGTTTGCCGATGGCGGCCTGATGGGGTCGAAGCCCTATGCCGCCGGCGGGGCGTACATCAACCGCATGTCGGATTATTGCGGCGGCTGCCGGTACAAGGTGAAAGACCGCACCGGGCCGGATGCCTGCCCGTTCAACAGCCTGTATTGGGATTTCCTGGCGCGCAACCGCGACGTATTGGGCGGCAACCACCGCTTGCTGCGCATGTATGATGGCTGGGACCGGTTTGCGCCGGCGGAACAGGATGCGATCAAGACGCAGGCGGCGGGGTTCATGGCGGGGCTGCCGGGGCGCGCGGCGGGGTATTGATGAACCTTTGGTGTTGATGACAGGGCGCGCAAATCCGCTACACCGGCGGCAATGCCTGCCATCACCCGCCTCTCGCTGACCGATTTCCGTTCCTATCCGGCGCTGGCGATTGCCGCGGCGCCCGGCGCCATCGTCATCACCGGCGAAAATGGTGCCGGCAAAACCAACATCCTCGATGCGATTTCGCTGCTCGGGCCGGGACGGGGGTTGCGCGGCGCGGCGCTGTCGGATGCGGCGCGGACGGGTGGCCCCGGCGGCTGGAGCATCGCTGCCACGCTGAACGCCGAAGGCGGGGACGTTGAGATCGGGACCGGCACGGCAGCGAACGCACCGGAACGCCGGATCGTGCGGGTCAATGGCGCGGCGGCGACCGCAGCGACGCTCGGCGACTGGCTGGCGCTGGTCTGGCTGACCCCGGCGATGGACCGGATTTTTGCCGACACGCCGGCGGCACGGCGGCGCTTTCTCGATCGGCTGGTGCTGGCGCTGCACCCCGGCCATGCCCGGCAGAGCGTGCGGTATGACGCGGCGATGCGGGCGCGCACGCGGCTGTTGACCGGCGATGCCCCGGCCGATCCGCACTGGCTGGCGGCGCTGGAGGCGGCGATGGCGGAGCATGGCGACCATGTCGCCGCGGCGCGCGCCGATACCGTGGTGGCGCTGGCGGCGCGGCTGGCCGTGGCACTCGACGGCCCCTTCGCGCGGCCGCTGCTGGCGCTGGGCGGGGAGGCGGTGCCGGACCTGGCCGCCGCATTGGCGCGCAGCCGCGCCGCCGATGCCGCCGCCGGCCGGGCACTGGTCGGGCCGCACCGTGCCGATTTGCTCGTCACCCATGCCGCCAAGGCGGAGCCGGCGGCACGCGGATCGACGGGGGAGCAAAAGGCGCTGCTGATCGCGATCATCCTGGCGCATGCCGAGCTGGTGGCGGAACGGACCGGCAAGCCGCCGCTGCTGCTGCTCGACGAGGTTGCGGCGCATCTCGATCCGCTACGCCGCGCGGCGCTGTTCGAGCGATTGGCGGCAACGGGTTCGCAAGTGTGGATGACCGGGACGGACAGCGCGCTGTTCGCCGACGTCGGCCGCGCGGTACGGCTGCGGGTGGCAGACGGCACAGTCACCCCCGAATAACCGGGTGCAGGGCCGCCGGAGGCTCTATCCTACTTCGGCGCCTTGGCCTTCGCGCCGCGCTCCTGATACGGCGGCACCGACGCGGCGATCGGATCGAGCCGCACCCACAGTGCGATGGCACCGGCGGCGATGACCAGCGCCAGCGCCGCGCCGAATGCTGCGCGGCGCGAGATGCCGGGCAGCAACGGCCACAGCAGCAACATAGCAAGCGGCGCGAACGCAGCGATGGCGGCCGGCGTCGGCCCGCCGATGGCGAGGAAGGCAAAGTGCGCAAAACCACCGGCAAAGGCGAGCCCGAACACCGCGGCGACGCTGGCTGTAACCAGCCCGAGCGCGCCCGGGGACGCGGTGCCACCGCGCGCCGCGACGGCCATGGCCAGCGCCGCCGCCAGCAGCGGCCAGGCGAGGATCGGCGCGGCGGCGGGTATCACGATCTGCAGCGCTGTCACCATGACGAGATTAAGCAGCGCAAGGCCGAGCCAGCCGCCCCAGGTGGTGCGTTTCGGCCCGGCGATACCGATGGCCAGCGCCAGACCCGCGACGACGAGCAGCAGCGCCTGCACTTCCAGCCGCGGTAGCGCGGCGAGGCGATCGTAATAATTCGTCTTGGCGTCGGCGCCCGACAACAGGTTGGCGACGTAAAGCAGCACGCCCGATGCCAGTGTGAAACTGACGCCGTCGAGCAGGCCGGCGCCCAGGCTGCGGCGGTCCCAGTGGCGGGTCTGGCCACGCGCCGCGACGACCATGGCCGCGACGATGGCGCCGACGATCAGCCAGCCGAACCCTTCCGGATAGGCGATGATGCGCGTGCCGAGCACATCGCTGAACACCAGGTCGGGCGCGGCGGCAGGCAAGGCGGCGGCGGTGACCAGCGCGCGGGTGATGGCGAGGCCCTGTGCGCCCAAATGCTGGACCGAGCCCTGGTCGATGGCGTCAGGCGTGGTCAGCGGCGAATGATAGAGTTCGGCGCGGCCCATGAAGGCAAAGTTGACCCCGGCGATGCCGCGCAGCTTGGCCGGGGTGAAATCGGTGGAGTTGGGCAGCAGTTCATAGATTTTGACCGCCAGCGAATTGGCGGCGGGGTTGCTGGCATGGTCGGCCAGCAACGTCACCATCTCGCCATTCTGGCGGCCGGTTTCGAACATGATGGCACGGCCACCGCCGCCGCGGGTTTCCATGTTGACCAGCGCGCCGATGCGGCCGGCGAGCGGATCACCGGCGCTGCCTTCGGCAAAGAAGGCGCGCGCCCCGACCAGGCCGATCTCCTCGGCATCGGTCAGCAGGATAACGAGATCGCGCGCCTGGGTCTCGCGCGGGATGGCGCGGGCGATTTCCAGCGCGGCGGCAACCCCGGCAGCATCGTCGGCGGCACCGGGGGATGCCCAGACGCTGTCGTAATGCGCCATCATGGCGACGGCGGGCGACGCAGGGTCGCGGCCGGGGCGCAGCGCGATGATGTTGACGGCCTTTACCGACGCGGCGTCGCTGCCGCTCCAATCCTCCAGCCGGGCGCGCGGCTTTTCGGGCAACGGCACTGCGGTCTGGCGCACGACGAAGCCGAGCGCTTGCAGGCGCTGGACGAGATGGGCGGCGACGGCGGCATTCGCTGCCGATCCTGTCGGGTGCGGAGCGCGGGCGATGACGCGGATATCGGCCATGGCGCGCCCGGCCGAAAACTTGTCGGCGGCGGCGGATGCCGGCAGCGGCGCCGGAGGTTGTGCGGCAAAGACGCCGATGATCGCCGCAATCAGCAGCGTTACCGCCAGCGCCAGCCATTTCTGCATCAAAGCCCCCAAAGCCATCGACACGCTTGGTGACCCGGGACGCGCGCCGGCGCAACCGGAATCGCGGCCAACCCCGATTTCTTGCGACGACTGGCGGCTTCTTGCCAATCAGCGGCGGCGGCGGCGGTTTCGGGCTTTTCGCCGGGCGGAATTGGCCGATGAAGTTGCCCCATGCCCAACATCACCATCATTGGCGGCGGCTTTGGCGGAGCGACGCTGGCGAAAAACCTGATGGGCCGGTTGCCCGCGGGCTGGGATGTCGTGCTGATTTCGGAAGACAGTTATACCACCTACAACCCGTTGTTGCCCGAGGTGGTGGGGGCGAGCATTTTTCCCGAACACGCCGTGGCGCCGCTGCGGGAGGTCATCGATGTGCAGAACGGCGGGCGTTTTGTCATGGCGGCGGTGTCGGCGGTAGACCTTGATGCGCGCGAGGTGGTGGCATCGACGCTGGTCGGCGAATGCCGGTTCGCGTTCGACCATCTGGTGCTGGCGGTCGGCAACCGGGCGCGCGTCGACCTGATTCCGGGCATGGCGGAACACGCACTGCCGCTCAAATCGGTCGGCGACGCGCTGCACATCCGCAATATCGTGCTGCGCCGGCTGGCGGCGATGGAGCTGGAACCCGATGCAGCGCGGCGGGCATTGCTGGGGCATTTCCTCGTCATCGGCGGCGGCTTTTCAGGCGTCGAGGTCGCCGGCGCGATGATCGACTGCATCAAGGGCATCGGCAAATATTTCCCGCACGCGATGAGCGATATCGCGCGGGTGACGCTGGTGCACAGCGGTGACCGGCTGTTGCCCGAAATGGCGCCGAAACTGGGGGCTGCGGCCTTGCGGCAACTGCGGCGGCGCGGGGTCGATGTGCAGTTGCAGACCGCAGCGGCGAGCATCGATGCCGAAGGCGCCGACCTGCGCGATGGCCGGCGCGTCGATGCCGGCACCGTGGTGGCGACGATCGGCAACCGGCCGAACCGGCTCGTTGCCGCACTGGGCAGTGCGACCGAACGCGGCCGGTTGACTGTTGCGGACGATCTGACGGTCGCCGGGCTGGGCAATGTCTGGGCGCTGGGGGACTGCGCCCATGCCATCAATGGCGCCGATGGCGCGGCGTGCCCGCCGACGGCGCAGTTCGCCGTGGCGCAGGCAAAGCATCTGGCGGACTCGCTGATCGCGGTGGCCAGCGGCGGCGCGGCGGCCGCCTTCATGTATACGCCGCGCGGTGCCATGGCGGCGACCGGCCATCTGAACGGTGTCGCCGAAATCTTCGGGCTGCGGCTGGCCGGGCTGGCGGCATGGCTGGCGTGGCGCGGCTATTATCTGCTGCTGCTGCCCACCTGGGGGCGCAAGGTCAGGGTGTGGATCGAATGGACCTGGGGCATGTTCTTTGCGCCCGATATCACCCACATCCATTTCGTGCGCAGCGGTGGCGGCAGCGGCGCGCCGATGGTGGCGCAGCGGCGCGGCATGATGCTGGTGCCCGAAATGCCGGTGATCGAGACCCCTCGGGACTGACCGCAGCGCCGGTCAGCGCGCGCCGACTTTCTGCGCCTGTTCCCAGGCCAGGTCGGCGAGCAGTTCGACGCCTTCCGCGGTCTTCTTCGCGTGCGCACTTGCGGCGGTGCCCCGCACGACGCGGCCGCGGATGCCGTGGATGATGCCGGCCAGCCGGAACATGTTGTAGGCGACATAGAAATCGAGATTGGCGATGCCGTCACGCCCGGTGCGGGCGCAATAGGCGGCGACATATTCCGCCTCGGTCGGGATGTTGAGCGCCGCCAGGTCGTTGCCGATCAGGCCCGTCGTCGCCGATGGCGGCATCCGGTACATCATCAGATGATAGCTGAAATCCGCAAGCGGATGCCCCAGTGTCGACAATTCCCAATCGAGCACCGCCAGCACCTTGGGCTCGACCGGGTGGAAGATCATGTTGTCGCAGCGATAGTCGCCGTGGACGACGCTGGTCTCATCGCCATCCGGAATGTTCGCCGGCAGCCATTCGACGAGCCTGTCCATCGACGGCACGCGCCCAGCATCGGGATCTTCGACATATTGCTTCGACCAGCGGCCGATCTGGCGCGCGAAATAGTTGCCGGGCTTGCCGAAATCCGACAGGCCGGCCTTGGCAATATCGACCATGTGCAGGTCGGCCATCGTCTTGTTCATCGCGTCGAAATAGTCGCGGCGGTCGGCGCGCGGCACCTCGGGGAAGGTCGCATCCCAGATCACCCGGCCATCGACGCAGTCCATCACATAGAACCAGGTGCCGATGACATCATTGTCGGTGCACAGACCAAAGGTGCGCGGCGCCGGAAAGCCCTGGCCGTGCAGAGCCGTGATGACCTTGTACTCGCGGTCGACGGCATGGGCGGAGGGCAGCAGCACGCCGGGCGGCTTCCTTCGCAGCACATAATTCTGGTGGGGGGTGACAAGCTTGTAGGTCGGGTTCGACTGGCCGCCCTTGAACTGCTGCACGGTCATCGGCCCGGAAAAGCCTGCGACATTGGCCTCCATCCAGGCGGTCAACCGGGCGGTGTCTATTTCCTGGCCCGATCGCACATCGCCGGTGCCGGAGAATTGTTCCTGCCGCTCACTCATTTCCACGATCGCATTCCCCGGATGAAGTCAGACCCTGCCGATATCGCGCCGATAAAAGCCGCCATGCCAGCGAATCTTTCTGATAGCCGCATAGGCCAGCGCCCGCGCCTCGCCTATGTCATGGCCCAACGCCGAAATGCCCAGCACCCGGCCGCCGGCGGCAACCAGCTTGCCGGCGTCGGTGCGGCGGGTGCCGGCGTGAAACACCTGCACGCCCAGCGCCTCGGCGTCGGCGATCCCGTCGATAACCGTGCCGGTGATCGCCGATTTGGGATAGCCCATTGCGGCATAGACCACGACGACCGCAGCTTCCGCCGACCAACCGGCGGCCGCTTCGTGCAGCCGGCCTTCGGCGCAGGCGAGGAGGATGTCGGCAAGATCGGTGTTCAGCCGCAGCATCAGCGCCTGGCATTCCGGATCGCCGAAGCGGCAGTTATATTCGATCAGCTTGGGCCCCTGCGGAGTGAGCATCAGTCCGGCGTACAGCACGCCGGTATAAGGCGTGCCGGCATCGGCCATGGCTTTCAGCGTCGGCTTGATGATCTCGGCCACGGCGCGCGACAGCAGCGCGTCGGTCAGCAGCGGCGCCGGGGAGACGACACCCATGCCGCCGGTGTTGGGGCCGGTGTCCTCGTCAAAGGCGCGCTTGTGGTCCTGTGCCGACGGCCAGATCGAGATGGTCTTGCCGTCGGTCAGCACGAACAGGCTGGCTTCCGGCCCGGTCAGGCATTCTTCCACCACGACGGCGCCATCGAGGTCGGCGAGCGCTGCCAGCCCTTCCTCGTTCGATTCGGCGACGGTGACACCTTTTCCGGCGGCGAGGCCATCGGCCTTGATGACCACCGGCAGCGGGTGGACCGCCACATAATGATGCGCCTCCGCGGCGCTGGCAAAACGCCGGAAGCCGGCGATGGGAATGCCGGCAGCGCGGCACAAATCCTTGGTAAAGCCCTTGGAGCCCTCCAGCCGCGCAGCCGCCGCAGTTGGGCCGAAGGCGGCGATACCGGCGGCGCGCAGGGCATCGACGACACCAGCGACGAGCGGGTCTTCGGGGCCGACGACGACCAGCCGGATGGCGTTTGCCTGAGTAAAGGCGGTGACCGCCGCCGGGTCCTTGATATCGAGATCGGCGCATTCGGCCACCGCTGCGATGCCCGCGTTGCCCGGCGCGCAGATCAACCGGCCAACGCGGGGGCTTTGCCGCAATTTCCAGCACAGCGCGTGTTCGCGCCCGCCGCCACCAAGCACGAGGATGTCAAAACTGTCGGGCGTCTGGCTCATACTGCCGTCCTTAGCAGGGTCGGCGCAGGCTTCAACCTGCCCTTCCCCCATCGCCCCCGGCCTTCTATGACAGGCGGGTGGATGATGAACCCCTGCTGCCCGGCAACACGCCGGAATATTCGGTCAGCGAGATCGCCGGCGCGCTGAAACGCACCGTCGAATCGGCGTTCGGGCAAGTGCGGGTGCGCGGCGAACTGACCGGTTTCAAACGCCATGTTTCCGGCCACTGGTACGGCGCCATGAAGGACGAACGCGCCGTCATCGACCTGGTCATGTTCAAGGGCCATGCCGCCGGCCTGAGCTTTCGGCCCGAAGATGGCCTGGAAGTCATCGCCACCGGCAAGCTGACCACCTTTCCCGGCCGCTCCAAATACCAGATCGTCGTCGAGCGCATGGAGCCGGCCGGCGTCGGCGCGCTGTTGGCGCAGATCGAGGCGAGGCGGCTGAAGCTGCAGGCCGAAGGGCTGTTCGACCCGGCGCGCAAGCAGCTTTTGCCGCATATTCCGCGCGTCATCGGCGTCGTCACCTCGCCGACCGGCGCTGTGATCCGCGACATATTGCACCGGCTGGCGGATCGCTTTCCGCGCCACGTGCTGGTCTGGCCGGTGGCGGTGCAGGGCGAGGCATCGGCGCGGCAGGTGGCGGCGGCAGTGCGCGGTTTCAACGCCATCGTGCTCGGCGGCCCGGTGCCGCGTCCCGACCTGATCATCGTCGCACGCGGCGGCGGCTCGATCGAGGACCTGGCCGCCTTCAACGAGGAAAGCGTCGTTCGCGCCGTCGCCGACAGCAATATCCCCGTCATCAGCGCGGTCGGCCATGAAACCGATACAACGCTTATCGATTTCGCCGCCGACTGGCGCGCACCCACGCCGACCGCGGCCGCCGAACGCGCCGTGCCGGTGCTGGCCGAATTGCGCGCTGCGCTGGCGATGCAGGGCGCCCGGCTCGACCGCGCCGCCGCCCGCCTCGTCAGCCAGCGGCGGGAACGTGCCGAGGCGCTGGCGCAGCGGCTGCCGCAGCCGCGCAGCCTGTTGGCGCTGCCGGTGCAGCGCGCCGACGAACTGTTCGACCGGCTGCCGCGCGGGCTGCGGGCGTCGGCGGGGTTCTGGCGCGGCCGCGCGGAACGCGCCGGCGCGGCACTGCGCCCAGCGCTGATTGCGGCGCGGCAAGCTCGGGCGGCGGCGGCGCTGCTCGCCGCATCCGATGGCCTTGATCGCGCCGCGCGCACCGGTGTCGGCCGCGACCGCGCCCGGCTCGACACACGCAGCGCGCGGTTGCGGCCGCTGCTCGTCACCAACACGGCAGCGCGGGCGTGGGCGCGGCTCGATCAGGCCGGGCGGCTGCTCGCATCGCTGGGGCCTGAACAGGTGCTGGCGCGCGGCTATGCGCTCGTGCTGGCGCCATCGGGGCGGCTGGTCGGCAGCGCCGCCGCCGCCAAGGCCGAATCGCGCTTGACGATCCGCTTTGCCGATGGCGAAACACCGGTCACGACCGGATCGCCGGCCCAAGGAAGGTTACTCTAATGCTCGATACTCGAAGGTTTTCTTGATGCTCGATACTCTCGGTCGCCCGGCGCGCCTGCGCTATCTGTCCGGCAGCTATCATGTGCTGGCGCCCGGCGAATTCGTCACCTGCGCCGTCACCGGCAAGCGCATCGGCCTGCCGGCGCTGCGCTACTGGAGCCATGAACTGCAGGAAGCCTATATCGATGCCGCCGCCGCGACGGCGCGCTATACCGAGATGAAGGCGCAGGGAAAGCTTTGAAGGCGCTGGCCGGCCTGATGCTGCTGGCGGTGCCGGCTGCGGCGGGTGCCATCGGCACGATCGTCACCCCGACCATCAGTGTTGCCCAGGGCGGCATCCATCGCGGCCGCCTTCCCGCCGGCGCGACCAACCTGCAACTCGATGACCGGCCGGTGTCCGTCACCGCCGATGGCCGCTACATCATCGGCTTCGGGCGTGATGCGGCAGGCGGAGCATCGCTGGCCTGGCGCACCGCCGGCGGCGAGATCGTCACCCAGCCGATCACCGTCACCCCCCGGCAATGGCGCATCCAGTCGCTGCCCACACTGCCGCCGCGCCCGGTGCCCGACGCCGAATTCGAGGCGCGCCGCCCTTCCGAAATCGCTGCCATCGCCGCCGCCCGCGCCGAAATCTCGGCGCAAACCGGCTGGGCCGGGCGCTTCATCGCGCCCGCAAAAGGCACCGTATCCGGCGTTTATGGGTCACAACGCATCCTGTCGGGCACGCCGATGGCACCGCACGCCGGGCTTGATTTCGCCGCCCCGCCGGGCGCGCCGGTCGTGGCCCCGGCGGCCGGCGTGGTGCGGCTGGCACAGGGACCGTTCACGCTGGAGGGCAATCTGGTGATGATCGACCATGGCATGGGGCTGGTCTCCGCCTTTTTGCACCTGTCGCGCATCGCTGTGAAAACCGGCGATGTGGTGACACAGGGCCAAACCATCGGCGCGGTTGGCGCCACCGGTCGCGCCACCGGGCCGCACCTGCACTGGGGCGTCACCTGGCTTGATGTGCGCGTCGATCCCGCCGCACTGCTCGACCCCCGACTGGACATGACCGATGGCCGATGATCCCGCCCAATTGAATGCTGCCGGCCTGCGCGCCCTGGGGCAAGGCGACCCGCTGACAGCGGCCGCGCTGTTGGCCAGGGCGGCGGCGGCAGACCCGGCATCCCCTTTGCTGTGGTACAATCTGTCGACGGCGCATGGCGCGGCGGGCGATACTGCGGCGGAAAGCGCAGCGCTCGACAAGGCGCTCGATCGCGACCCCTATTTCGACCATGCGCTGCTCTGCAAGGGCCGCCTGCACGAAGCCGCCGGCGAGGCCCCGCAGGCCATGGAATATTATCAGCGCCTGCTCGCCGCCACCGACCCCAAGGCCCCCGCCGGCCCCGGCTTCACCGCCGGGCTGGCCCATGCCCGTGCCTATATCGCCCGTGCCAACGAAGCGCTCGCCAGCCGGCTCGATACCGCGCTGGCATCGCAACTCGCCGCTCTGGCCGATGATGATTCGCGGCGTTTCCGGCATTTTGTCGACGCCTCGCTGGGCCGGCGGCGGCTCTATCACCACCAGCCGCTGGTGTTGCATTACCCCTATCTGCCCGAGGAACAGTTTCTCGCTCGGGCGCATTTCCCCTGGCTGGCGCAGTTGGAGGCCGCCACCCCGGTCATTCGCGCCGAATTGCAGGCGCTGCTCGCTGCCGGCGGGGAGGGCTTTGCACCCTATGTCGCGTATCCGCCCGGCGTGCCGGTCAACCAATGGGCGACGCTCAACCACAGCGATGCCTGGTCGGCGCAGTTCCTGATCCAGCACGGCGTCCCCAATGACGTGATGCGCACGCGCTGCCCGCAGACAGCGGCTCTGCTCGACACCCTGCCGCTATTCGATCTGGCAACGCGTGGCCCGGTGGCATTCTTCTCGCTGCTCAAACCTCGCACCCATATTCCGCCGCACACCGGCGCCACCAACATCCGCACCATCATCCACCTGCCGCTGATCGTACCGCCGGGGTGCGAGTTCCGCGTCGGCAATGAAACCCGGCCCTGGGTGGTAGGGCAGGCCTTCGCCTTTGACGACACCATTGAGCATGAAGCCGTCAATCCGTCCGATGAACTGCGCGCCGTGCTGATCATCGACACCTGGAACCCCTATATCCCGTTGGCGGAGCGCGACCTGCTGCGCGGCTATGTGGCGGCGCTGGCGGCGTCGGGGAACGGTCTGCAGGGCTTTGATCCGGGCTGAACAGGGCCGCTTCCGACAGTAACGCAGCTGAAACCGGGCTGTTGCCGTGTTGCAACACCTGTCCTTTGAATGCACGGCCGTGGTTCCGAACGCTTTACAGACTCCCCCTGAATAAAGGACAGACACAGCCAAGGCCGTCATGGCTGGAGCGGTGCGCTGCTGAGGGGCAGGGTCTTACGTTGAAAATTGGGGTCACCCTCGCGGGTGGTGCGAATTGACGGCGTAACATCGCGCAACAATTTTTTAGTGAAGGAACCAACCTGTGCTCTCTGCGAAGACCTCGCTCAACCGGGCAGCTCTGAAGGGCGGCGCCGCCACCTTCGTGCTCGCCCTGCTCGCGTCGCCGGTTGCCGGCCTTGCCCAGACCGCTGCCGGCACTGCCGTTGCAGCCGCTGAAGCCGCCGACGACGAAGGCACGATCGTCGTCACCGGTTCGCTGATCAAGAACCCCAACCTGATCTCGGCTGCGCCGGTCAACGTGACCACCGCCGAAACCATCCAGCTGCGCGCTTCGAACGTCGCTGAAGAAGTGCTGCGCGACATTCCGGGTATCGTCCCGAGCATCGGTTCGGCCGTCAACAACGGCAACGGCGGCGCCTCGTTCGTCGATCTTCGCGGTATCGGTTCGACCCGCAACATCGTCCTTCTCGATGGCAACCGCATCGCCCCGTCGGGCCTCGCCGGCCGCGTCGATTTGAACAACATCCCGCTGGCCCTCGTCGAGCGCGTCGACGCGCTGACCGGCGCCGCCGTGACGACCTATGGTGCCGATGCCATCTCCGGCGTCGTCAACTTCGTCACCAAGCAGGATTTCTCGGGCGTTGATCTCCAGCTCTCGACCGGCCTGACGGAACAGGGCGATGGCCAGTCGTTCCGCGCCGATCTGACCGTCGGTGGCAACTTCGACGAAGGTCGCGGTAACGCCGTCCTTTCGGTCGGCTACCAGAAGACCGATCCGGTCTATCAGGGCGCTCGCGACTTCTCGATCACCGGCCTGTCGAGCTTCACCGGCGGTCCGTCGGGTTCGGGCACTTCCATTCCCACGCGCCTCTCGGGCATCCGCCCGGTCGTCAATGGCGTGCCGAACACCAACCCGGCAACCCCGAACGGCAACCTGCAGTTCGATCCGGCGACCGGCTTCGCCCGCGCACTGTACGCACCGTTCAATTTCAACCCGTTCAACATCTTCCAGACGCCGTTCGAACGCTTCAACATCTACGGCTCGGCCAAGTATGACATCTCCGATGCCCTGCAGGTCTACACCCGCGGCATGTTCTCCAAGAACACCGTCAACACCATCATCGCACCGTCGGGCCTGTTCGGCACCCCGACCGTTATCAATCTGAACAACCCATTCCTGCCCGCCGGCCTGCGCACGCAGATTTGCGCCGCCAACGTCGGTGCCGCTGGCACCTATGTTGCTCGCTTCACGCCTGAAGTTTGCGCCGCTGCAGCGACTGCCGTTAACCAGAACGACCCGAACTATCGCACCGTCGCTACCAACGTCCAGCGTCGCACGGTTGAAGTCGGTCCGCGTATCAGTGAATTCTCGACCACGATTTTCGATTATCGCGCCGGTGTGAAGGGCAAGATCACCAATTCGATCGATTGGGATCTGTCGGGTTCGTATGGCGAATCGGAAAATCGCCAGACGCTGCAGAACTATGTGTCGGCAACGCGCGCTCGTAACTCGCTGCTGGTCAACGGCACCCGCGCCAACCCGGTCGCCCAGGTCGCTGGCGCTGTGCCGATCGACTGGTTCGGTCCGGCCGGCTCGATCAGCCAGGCTGGCGCTGACTACCTGAAGGTCGAAAGCACCACGCTCAACAAGACCTCGCTGGCCCAGGTCCGCGGCCTGGTTTCGGGTGATGTCGGCGTCGCCGTGCCGTTCGCAACCGATGCTGTCGGCTTCGCCATCGGTGCCGAATACCGCAAGTATGAAGCGTCGCAGAATTCCGATCTTCTGGCGCAGACGCCGGGCGAACTCGGTGGCGCCGGCGGTGCTGCGCCGAACATCAAGGGCGGCTATCAGGTCAAGGAAGTTTACGGCGAATTGATCGTCCCGCTGGTGCAGGACAAGCCGTTCTTCGAAAACCTGACGTTTGAAGGCGGCGCGCGCTATTCCAGCTATGATGTCGATGCACCTTCGGAACCGTCGTACGACACTTTCACCTGGAAGGTCGGCGGCACCTGGGAAGTTGTTCAGGGCATCAAGCTCCGCGGTAACTACAGCCGCGCTGTTCGCGCCCCGAACATCGGCGAATTGTTCGCCCCGCAGGTCACCGGCCTGACCAACCTCGGCGTCGATCCTTGCGCCGAACAGCGCAACACGGCTGGCGTTGTCGTCAGCAGCCCGACGACCAACGCGACGCTGCGCAGCGTCTGCCTTGCGCAGGGTGCGCCGTCGACAACGCTCGGTGGCATCATGAACCCGACCGCCGGCCAGGCCAACCTGACCAGCGGCGGAAACCTCCTGCTGCAGCCGGAAACCGCCAACACCTGGACCATCGGTACGGTGTTGCAGCCGACCTTCGCGCCGGGCCTCGCCATCACCGTCGATTACTACAACATCACGGTCAAGGACGCGGTCTCCACCCCGCTTCCGGGTGATATCGTCGCTGCCTGCTTCGGCACCCGCACCCCGGGTGGCAGCTGGAACGCGATCAACGCCTCCAGCCCGGCTTGCGCGACCATCTTCCGCAACCCGGCAACCGGCGCCCTTGACGGCGATCCTTCCAACACGCGCGGCCTGTCGGCAGTGTCGTCGAACCTGGGTCTCATCAAGACCGATGGTATCGATGTCACGGCAAGCTATTCGAACGACATCGGCTTCGCCAAGCTCGGCATCATCGCCAACTTCAACTACACCTTCAGTTCGAGCTTCAACGCCGATGTCACCGCACCCGGTGGTGGCTTCCTGCGTGAATGCGTCGGCTTCTACTCGGTCAACTGCTCCTTCACCGGTTCGATCCAGCCGAAGTGGCAGTCGTCGGTTCGCACCACGCTGGGCTTCGATGTGGTCGACATCTCGCTGCTGTGGCGCCACATCGACGGTGTCGAGCAGGAGCCGCAGGACGTTCTCGACCAGGGTCCGTTCTTCGGTGACTTCGGTTCGATCAAGTCCTACGACTATTTCGATCTGACCGGCCGTTTCAACGTGATGGAAAACATCGCGCTGATCTTCACCGTTACCAACCTGACCGACAAGAAGCCGCCGGTCGTCGGTTCGACCGCTGGTTCGACCTCGTTCAACAGCGGCAACACCTACCCGTCGACCTATGACGCGCTGGGTCGCCGCTACAACATGCAGGTCAACGTCAAGTTCTGATCTGCCTGTCAGGCAAAAGCGAAAGGGCGGGCCGCAAGGTCCGCCCTTTTTCTATGAGGTGGCCGGATGCATCCGTTCAAACTCAAGCCACCCTCTCCCGCTTGCGGGAGAGGCGACCCGCCGACTTCGGCGAGCGGGTGAGGACGTTCTCTTGCTTCTGCGCTCGGGCACACCCTCACCCGGCGCGCGCGACGGAGGTCGCCTTCGCGACGCCGCGCGCCTCGCCTCTCCCGCAAGCGGGAGAGGAAGGGCTTCAATCAGCCATTAACTCAAACTAATGCGCGTCGCCCCAGCTAACGCCCGACCCAATTTCCACGCCCAAAGGCACCGACAGGTCGACCAGTGGCCGGTGCGCCCCCGCCATCACATCGCGGATTACCGGCGTGACCGCCGCCACATCGCCTTCCGGCACTTCGAACACGAGTTCATCATGCACCTGCAGCAGCATCCGCGTGCCGCCCAGCCCGGCCGCCATCAGCGCCCCCGGTATCTGCACCATCGCCCGCTTGATGATGTCTGCCGCAGTGCCCTGCACCCGCGCATTGACCGCGGCGCGCTCGGCAAACTGCCGCTCGCCCTGGTTCTTTGAGAAAATCAGCGGCACATGCGCCTTGCGGCCGAACAGCGTGGTGACAAATCCATGTTCCTTCGCCGCTGCGATGGTTTCCGCCATGTAGTTGCGGATGCCGGGGAAACGGCTGAAATACAGCTCGATATAGCGCGCCGCCTCCCCGCGATCGATGCCCAGACGCTGCGCCAGCCCGAACGCCGAAATGCCATAGATGATCGAGAAATTGATGGTTTTCGCCCGCGCTCGCGTGTCGCGCGTCACCTCGCCAAACACTTCCTTCGCGGTCAGCGCATGGACATCGCCGCCTTCGGCATAGACCGCCTTCAGTTCGGGCACATCGGCGATATGCGCCACCAGCCGCAATTCGATCTGGTTGTAATCGGCCGCCATCAGCACATGGCCCGGTGCCGCCACGAACGCATGACGAATGCGGCGCCCCAGTTCGGTGCGGATCGGAATATTCTGCAAGTTGGGGTCGTTCGAGCTCAATCGCCCGGTGCTGGTCGCCGCCAGCGCATAATTGGTGTGCACCCGGTCGGTCCTCGGGTTGATCTGCGCCTGCAAGGCATCGGTATAGGTCGATTTCAGCTTTGAATGCTGGCGCCATTCCAGCACCTTGGCGGCGATTTCGGCGCCATCGTCGGCCAGCCGCTCCAGCTCGGTCACATCGGTCGTCCAGGCGCCGGTCTTGCTGCTCTTCTTGCCGGATTTGAGGCCCAGCCGCTCGAACAGCACCTCCCCCAATTGCTTCGGCGATCCGATGCTGAACGGCCCACCGGCCAGCGCATGAATCTCGATTTCCAGCCGGGCAATCTCCACCTCATACGCCGCCGACAGGCCGGCGAGCGCACTGCGATCGACGCGAATGCCGGCGAGTTCCATATCGGCGATCACCGGCAGCAACGGCCGATCGACCTGTTCGTAAATGCTCGTTACCTGCTCGCGCCACAGCCGATTGCGGAAATTGGCGTGCAGCCGTAGCGTCACATCGGCGTCTTCGGCGGCATATGCGGTCGCCTTGTCCAATGCCACCTGGGCGAAATCATATTTGCCTTTTGCGCCGCCGGTCACATCCTTGAAGGCAATCGGCGTGTGCCCCAGGTGGCGCGTCGACAGGTCGTCCATGCCGTGATTCCAGCGCCCGGCATCGAGCGCATAGCTGAGCAGCATCGTGTCATCGAAGGGGCCGAGCGCCGGCACGCCGTGTTGGCGCAGCACGATCATGTCGTATTTCAGATTCTGCCCGACCTTCAGCACGCCGGGGTCGGCGAGCAGCGGGTTGAGCCGGGCAATCGTCTCGGCAATCCCCAGTTGATCGACGCGTTCCGCCAGCAGCCCCTCCCCCGACTGGTGCGCCAGCGGGATATAACAGGCGACGCCCGGCGCGGTGGCCAGGCTGATGCCGACCAGATTGGCGCGAACCTGGTCCAGGCTGTCGGTTTCCGTATCCACCGCCACGGTGCCGACGCGCAGCGCCTCCGCCACCCACCAATCGAGCCGTTCCAGCGTCGTCACCGTCTCGTAATCGCTGTGGACGAACGGCTTGGCCTCCACGGCTGCCGCCGACACCGGCATGGCGTTCGCCGCCTCCGCCTCGCGCCCCAGTTTCGCCAGCAGCGCGCGAAAGCCGTGCTTGGCGAGGAATTTCGCCAGCGGTTCGTGCGGCGGGTGGCGCAATGTCAGCGCCTCCAGCGGCTCGGCCAGCGGAATATCGTCCTTCAACCGCACCAGTTCGCGCGACAGGCGGGCATCATCGATGGAGGCCGCCAGCGTTTCCTTCAGCTTGGGCTTCTTGATCGCATCGATATTGGCGATGACACCCTCGACATCACCATAAGCCAGGATCAGTTCTGCCGCGGTCTTGGGCCCGACGCCGCGCACGCCGGGCACATTGTCCGCCGTGTCGCCCATCAGTGCCAGCACATCACCGACCTTTTCCGGCGGCACCCCGAACTTCTCGATCACCTCGGCGCGGTCGATGCGGACATTCTTCATCGTGTCGAGGCAATCGATCCCCGGCTGCACCAGCTGCATCAGGTCCTTGTCCGACGACACGATGGTGACGTTGAAATCGGCGCGCAGTGCAGCCAGCGCATAGCTGGCGATGATGTCGTCGGCCTCGTACCCGGCTTCCTCGATGCACGGCACGCTGAACGCCCGCACCGCATCGCGGATCAGCGGGAATTGCGGCACCAGGTCTTCGGGCGGCGGCGGCCGGTGCGCCTTGTAATGTTCGTACATGTCGTTGCGGAAGGTGTGCGACCCGGCATCGAGGATGACCGCCAGGTGCGTCGGCGCCTCGGCATTGGCGAGCTCGGTGATCAGCTTCCACAGCATGGCGGTAAAGCCATAGACCGCGCCGACCGGCGTGCCTTCGGGGTCGGTCAGCGGCGGCAGGCGGTGATAGGCGCGAAAGATATAGCCGGAGCCATCGACGAGATAGAGGTGCTGCTTGCTCATGCTGGCACGCTTATCAGGCGTTGTGCGCGGGCGGTAGATTTATCCCTGCGCCTCTGGCATCTGTGGGGTATGCAAGCCTTCACCACCCTCACCGGCACCGCCATCCCGTTCGGCGCCGAAAATGTCGATACCGATGTCATCATCCCGGCGCGGTTCCTCAAAACCGTCACCCGCACCGGGCTGGGCAAATCGGCGTTCACCGTCATCCGGCAGGACCCGGACAATATCTTCGACAGCGAGCGCAACAAGGGCGCCCCCATCCTCATCGCCGGGGATAATTTCGGCTGCGGTTCCAGCCGCGAACACGCACCTTGGGCGCTTGCCGACATGGGCATCCGCACTGTCATCGCGCCGTCGTTCGCCGACATTTTTTCGGGCAACGCCTTCAAGAACGGCCTGCTGCTCGTCGCGCTGCCGCAAGACCAGATCGACCGGCTGATGGAAATCGCCGCCACCGACCCGATTACCATCGACCTGGAAAACCAGGTCGTCACGACGCCGTATCAGGACCGGTTCAGCTTTGAACTCGACCCGTTCCGCAAGCATTGCCTGTTGAACGGCCTTGATGAAATCGGGCTGACAGTGGCGATGGACGCCGATATCGGCCGCCACGAAGCCCGGCTAGCTGCCGACCGCCCCTGGATTGCCGGCGCCGCCGCCCGCGCCGCCTGAACCGCCGAAAGCTCGCCCCCCATGACACAGACCCTGCTCCTGCTGCCCGGTGATGGCATCGGCCCCGAAGTCACGGCGGTGTCGCGCCGTGTTGCCGGGCGGCTGATCTCGCAAGGCCTTGATCTCGCCATCACCGAGGCGCGCTTCGGCGGTGCTGCGATCGATGCCGATGGCGTGCCGCTGACCGCGGAGACGCTGGCCGCCGCCAAGGCAGCGGACGCGGTGCTGATGGGCGCTGTCGGTGGCCCGCAATGGGCCGGCCAGGCTTATAATCTCCGACCGGAGGCCGGGCTGCTGGCGCTGCGGGCCGGCATGAACGTCTATGCCAACCTCCGTCCGGCACTGTGCTTCAATGCGCTCGCCGATGCCTCCACCCTGAAGCGCGTTCATGTCGAAGGGCTCGACATCCTGTTCGTCCGCGAACTGACCGGCGGCGTGTATTTCGGGGAGCCGCGCGGCGTGGAAACGCTGCCCGATGGCCAGCGCCGCGGCGTCAACACCCATGTCTACACGACATCGGAAATCCAGCGCGTCGCGCGGGTGGCGTTCACCCTGGCACGCGGCCGCAAGTCCGAAGTCGTCTCGGCCGAAAAGGGCAATGTCATGGAGGCCGGGCTGATGTGGCGGGAGGATGTGCAGGCGCTGCGCGATGCCGAATACCCGGATATCAAGCTGACCCATATGCTCGCCGACAATATGGCGATGCAATTGGTCAAATATCCCAAGCAGTTCGACGTTATCCTGACCGACAATCTGTTCGGCGACATGCTGTCCGACGAAGCCGCGATGCTGACCGGATCGCTGGGCATGCTGCCGTCTGCGGCCATCGGCGATGCTGGCATGCCGGGACTGTATGAACCCATCCACGGCAGCGCGCCCGATATCGCCGGGCGCGGCGTTGCAAACCCCTGCGCCTCGGTGCTCAGCCTGGCCATGGCACTGCGCCATAGCCTTGGAAGGCCCGACCTAGCGCTGCTGGTCGAAGCTGCGGTCGACAAGGCGCTAACCGGCGGTGCCCGCACGGCCGACCTCGGCGGCGCGATGACCACGGCACAAATGGGCGACGCCATCCTCGCGCACCTGTCATGAGGCAGTACCGGCCCGCGCGCGCAGCAGACTTCTGATGCTCAAAAAGGTCGCCGGGCCGTTCCTCACCGGGCTGGTCTTCCTGGCGCCGGTGCTGCTGACCATCGTCATCCTGCAATGGCTGTCGGGCTATGTCATCGCCGCGCTGGGGCCGGGCACGTTGATCGGCGGCGCACTGGCGCGCGGCGGCATGTTGCTGACCCGCACGCCCGAACTGGCGTTCGTCACCGGGCTGGGGCTGGCGGCAGTCATCGTCTGGGCGCTGGGGCTGCTGGTGCAGACGCAGGCACGGGCGCGGCTGGAGGGCGGACTCGACAGCCTGATGGGCCGCATCCCGGTGCTCGGCGGCTTTTACCGCCCGCTGGCGCAGATGGTCCGCATGATCGGCGGCGCGCCCGGCGGCGAATTGCAGGGCATGGCGCCGGTTTCGGTTCGCTTTGGCGACGACACCGAAGTGCTGGCGCTGCTCGCGGCACCGCAACTGTTCGATATCGGTGATGGCCCGCGCCACCTGGTGCTGCTGCCGACGGCACCGGTACCGGTCGGCGGTGCGCTGGTCTTTGTCGCGGCGGATCGCGTACGCCGCGTTCCCGGCATCGGCGTCGATGACCTGGCGAAATTCTATGTCTCGATGGGGACCATCTCGCTTCCGGCCCTGGTGAAGCCATGAGCCTGAGCTGGCGCATCTTCCTCGCGCTGCTCGCCGGGCTGGCGGCGGGCGCGCTGGTGCCGGCCGCAGGGGCTGGCACAGCGCTCGCCATCGCCGAACCGCTCGGCAACCTGTGGTTGCAGGCGTTGCAGATGACCATCATCCCGCTGATCGCCGGGCTGTTGTTCACCGGCATCACCGAATCGGTCGGCACCGCCGGCGGCGGCAAAGTGGCGGCGACGGCACTGTTCAGCTTCCTGATCCTGCTGCTGGTCAGCGCGGTGTGGGCGATCCTGTTCGTGCCTGAACTGCTGGCACTATGGCCGGCCCCGGCGCGCGCGGCGGCGGCGCTGACCGGCGTCGCGCCGGGCACGGCGACCGTTGTCGGTCCGATCAATGTCGGCGAATGGTTCCTGTCGCTGGTGCCATCCAACGTCTTCAAGGCGCTTGCCGCCGGTGACATGCTGCCGGTTGTCGTCTTCGTCTCGGCCTTCGCGCTCGCTGCCGGCCGACTGCCGGAGCGCCAGAAAGCGCCGCTGATCCTGTTCTTCGAAGCGTTGAAGGACGCCATGCTGGTGCTGGTACAATGGATTTTCGTCGCCGGCCCGATCGGCGTGTTCGCCCTGGCGATGGCGGTCGGGCTGAAGGCCGGGATCGGCGCGTTCGGCGTGCTGGCGCATTATGTCGCCGTGCTGGTCATCGCGCAGGTGTCGCTGATCCTCGTCGTTTACGTGCTGATGGCGGTCTTCGGCGGCGGCGGCATCGCCGGGATGTGGCGCTTCGCCCGCGCCGTGTTGCCGGCGCAGGCGGTGGCGGTCAGCACGCAATCCTCCATCGCTTCCCTGCCGGCGATTTACGAAGGCGCCGAGCAATTGCGCCTGCCCGAAAGCGTGTCGCGCGTCGTGCTGCCGCTGGCAGTGTCGATCTTCCGCATCACCAGCCCGTGCGCCAATATCGCCGTCGTGCTGTACGTCGGGCATCTCAACGGCATCAGCCCCGGCGCGTTGGCGCTGGCAGCCGGCGTGCTGGCGTCCCTTGCGGCGGCGGTCAGCACTGGCGGCCTGCCGGGCTCGATCACTTTCCTCGCCGCCACTGTGCCGATCGCCAATGCCATGGGCATTCCGGTCGCCGCGCTGCCGCTGCTGCTGGCGGTGGAACTGCTGCCCGATGTGTTCCGCACGCTGGGCAATGTCACCGCCGACCTGGCAGTGACCAGCCTGATCGCGAAACGGCAGCGCGGCGACACGCAGCCGTCATAGCCCGCGCCGGGTTACCGGCGCGGGCGCATCATCAACGCGGCAGCGGCGTCACCACGGTTGTCGTCGTGATCTCGGTCTTCGGCGCCAGCTTGACCGGGGTCTTGCGCACTACCTTCTTCTTCGTCGTGGTCTTGGCTGCCACCGGCGCCTGCACAAGTTCCTTTTCGGTGGTCACGACCGTCGTGACCGATGCCGGCGGCAGCGCAGCAGCCAGCGCCGCGGCTGCGGCTGCCTGTTCCGCTGTCGCGGCGCGTGCATCGGCGGCAGCCACCGCCTGGTCGGCGATGGCGGCGGTGTTGCTGGCATCGATGCGCGCATCGACAACCGCGCCAGCCTTGGACCTTTCAGCCGCCGCAATCGCCAGGTCGGCCAGTTCCGACGCGTGGCGCGCATCGGCGATGGCGGTTTCCTTCTTGCCGTTGTTCAGGCTGGCCTGTGCTGACACCAGCGCCTCGCGCGCCCGCACCTGCAATGCCATGGCGTCACCGCCGGCGGCGACCTTGCCGCTGGCATCGACCTTGCCGCGCGCTTCGGCGATGGCGGCGCGCGCCTGGTCGCCCTGGCCGGCGGCTTGTGCCGTCACCGGCAGGGCCGACAGCAACAACAGTGCCGAAATCGAAAACGTCCGCGTCATCTGCTTGATCATGGTCAACACTCCTGGAAAACATTCCGTGTCAACCAAACCGGTGTAAACTCGCCGGGTTCCGTTTGTGCAGTGCAATGCTTGGACTCTGCCGCCAAAGCCGCTAAGCCGCGCGGCGCAAGGAGAGTGTCATGGGTTATCGGGTGGTCGTCGTCGGTGCGACCGGCAATGTCGGGCGTGAAATGCTGAATATCCTGGCCGAACGCCAGTTTCCGCTGGCGGATATCGCTGCCGTCGCGAGCCCGCGTTCAACCGGCGACATGATCGATTTCGGCGACAGCGGCAAGGAACTGAAGGTCCAGAATATCGAGCATTTCGATTTTGCCGGCTGGGATATCGCGCTGTTCGCCGCCGGCTCCGGCCCCGCCAAGCAGTACGCCCCCAAGGCTGCCGCCGCCGGCTGCACCGTCATCGACAACTCCAGCCATTTCCGCATGGACCCGGATGTGCCGCTGATCGTGCCGGAGGTGAATCCCGAAGCCATCGACCGCTATACCCGCCGCAACATCATCGCCAACCCCAATTGCTCGACGGCGCAGATGGTCGTCGCGTTGAAGCCACTGCACGATGCCGCCGGCATCAAGCGCGTTGTCGTATCGACCTATCAGTCGGTGTCCGGCGCCGGCAAGGAAGGCATGGACGAATTGTTCGAGGAATCGCGCGCCGTGTTCGTCGGCGATGCGCTGGTGCCGCGCAAGTTCACCAAGCAGATCGCCTTCAACGTCATCCCGCACATCGACAGTTTTGTCGGGCCGGATTCGGGCTATGACGGCTATACCAAGGAAGAGCTGAAGATGGCGCAGGAGACCAACAAGATCCTGTCCCCCGACATCCTCGTTACCGCCACCTGCGTGCGCGTGCCGGTGTTTGTCGGCCATAGCGAAGCGATCAACATCGAATTCGAACGCCCGATCTCGGTAAAGGAAGCCCAGCGCATCCTGCGCGAATCCCCTGGCATCATGCTGTTCGACAAGCGCGAGGACGGTGGCTACATCACCCCCATCGAATGCGTTGGCGAATATGCCACCTATGTCAGCCGCGTCCGCAAGGACCCGACTGTGGATAATGGCCTGGTGCTGTGGTGCGTGTCGGACAATCTGCGCAAAGGCGCCGCGCTCAACGCCGTGCAGATTGCCGAATTGCTCGGTCGTCGTCACCTGAAAAAGGCGGCCTGACGCAGGGCGGTTAAGCCGGCGTTCAAGAACAGAATTTCGGCGGCCATGATGTCGGACACAGTTCCGCCATCATCGTCGCCGGAATTCGCCACGAACCCCGAGTTCGTCCCAAATCATGAAAAATTCAGCAGAATTGCGGTTGTAATCGCATTGTGCAGACCCTAGTTGCGCTCCCCGGATCAAAAGTGTCCGGCGTAACGAGTGGAGTTTTTCATGTTCAAATTTGTTTTCGCCAGCGCCCTTGCGCTCGCCGCTGTCCCGGTTCTTGCCCAGGACGCCCCCACCACCTTCAACGGCCCCTATGTCGGTATCCAGGGCGGCTGGCAGCAGGACCGCCAGACGCTGCGCGTCACCGATGCCGGCGTCGAATCCAAGGGCAGCAACAAGGACGATGGTTTCGCCTATGGCGGCCAGGTCGGTTATGATTTCCGCCTGTCGCCAAACACCGTCTTCGGTGTCGAAGTCGCCTTGACCGGCCGCACCGGCACCGGCCGCCTCAACAATGGCGCATCGATCGCCGACCTGTCGCAGGGCCGCACCGTGTCCGCCACCGGCCGCCTTGGCTATCTGCTCGACCCGTCGGGCCTGCTGTATGTCCGCGGCGGCTATGCCAACGGCCAGTACAAGCTGGATAACGGCATCACCAAGGTGTCCGAAGACCGCGACGGCTACACCGTCGGCGCCGGTTACGAACGGATGCTGGCCCAGAATGTCTCGGCGCGCCTCGAGTATAACTACTCCGATTTCGGCAAGGACGACCTGCCCGGCGTCGCCACTGCGCTCGGTGCTGACCAGGCCGAACTCAAGTATCGCCGTCACGCCGTGACAGCGGGCCTGAACTTCCGCTTCTAGCTCAAGCGGTGATGGTGATGGCGTCCCCGGGCGCCATCATCGCCACCCAACGCGCCAGCACCGCCCGATCGATGGCGACACAGCCTTCGGTCGGGCGGTGGTCGGGTTGGCGGCAATGCCAGAAAATCGCGCTGCCCAGCGGCGCCAGCGGCGGGTCGTCATTATGGCCCAGCACAATAATGACATCATAGGCATGGTCGTCGCGCCACAGGCGTTCGGCACTGAAGATGTGCGGCAGCATCACCGGCCGATTATAGGCCGGGTCATCAACGCCATCTGACCAGCCATCCCCCGGCCGCAGCCAGCGCCACGGCAACCGCGTCACCGGCGCCGCCATCCGGTCCGGCCGCAACAGCACGGCCCGCAACGGCCATGCGCCCAGCGGCGTCGCGCCATCGCCCTCGCGCTTGTCGGCGGCAGCAATTGCCCCGCCCTTGCCGAAGCTGGCGGGCACGGTCTCACCAAACGCCGTCACGGTGGCGGCAGCAACGGACGCCAGCATCACAGCAGATGGCCCTGCCGGTCGCGCTTGGTATCCAGATAGGCGTGGTTGTGCGGGTTGGGCGCCATGCTGTGCTCCACCCGCGTCACCGCCAGGCCGTGCGCCGCCAGCCCCGCCACCTTGCCAGGATTGTTGGTCAGCAGCGTCACCGCCGCGACCCCCAATTGCTTCAGCATCGCCGCCGCCAGCGTGAAATCGCGCTCGTCGGGCTCGAACCCCAGCCTTGTATTGGCATCGACGGTATCGAACCCCTGGTCCTGCAAGGCATAGGCGCGCAGCTTGTTGAGCAAGCCGATGCCGCGGCCTTCCTGTTGCAGATAGAGCAGGATACCGCCGCCCGGATTGGCCGCGATTGCCGCCAGCGCGGCGTGCAGCTGGGGTCCGCAATCGCACTTCAAACTGCCCAGCACATCACCGGTCAGGCACGCCGAATGCAGCCGCACCAGCACCGGGCCAGCGCGGGAGGGATCACCGATGACCAGCGCCAGATGTTCGGGACCACCGTCGGCCGGCCGGAACGCCACGACTTCGGTCGCCTCCGCCAACGCCAGCGGCAGCCGCGCCCGCGACGAGATCCGCACGTCTGCCGCCGCCGCCGGCAGCGCCAGCACCGCGTCTGCCGCCACCGCAACCACTGCCGCCGCGCCAGACAGCGACACCGCGTAGACCGCCGGCAACAGCCCCGCGTGCTTGGCGAGCATGATCGCGGCGCGCGCATCAGTCGCGTCCGCCAGCGCCCGCGTCGTGAACGGGCCCTTCAGCGGCGTCGCCAGATCGAGCACCGGATCAGCCACCGCCCGGCTGCCGGCCAGGTCGAGCCAGTCCGGCCGCTCCACCCACACCGGCTCCGCCTCGGCGACCGCCGCCGCCAGCTGGTTCGCCCGGTTGAGCACCGCCGCCCGCCGCGCCGTGATGACCAGCCCGGCGCGCGAAACCGCCTCCAGCGCCGTCAGCGACGCCGCATCGGCGAGTTCCGCTGACAGGATCGCCAGCCCGCCGACACCGACGATCTGCCCGCGGCGCAAGGCATCCGACGCCGCGATGGCGGCATATTTTCCCGCCGCGAAGGCGGCCGCCTCCAGCTTCAGGCTCACAGCTCCAGCGTCACGATCTGCGGCACATGGTCGGACGGCTTGCCCCAATCGCGCGCGTCCTCGATGACTTCGAAGCGCGTCGCCGTCCGCGCCACCTCCGGCGAGGCCCAGATATGGTCGAGCCGCCGGCCGCGATCCGACAGCCGCCAATCCGCGGCGCGATAGCTCCACCAGGTAAACAGCCGCTCCGGCGGGGCGATGAAGTGGCGGCCGAGGTCCACCCAGTCATGGCTTTGCTGCAGCGCCGTCAGCGCCGCCACCTCGATCGGCGTGTGGCTGACGACGTCGATCAACGCCTTGTGGCTCCACACATCGCATTCCAGCGGAGCGACGTTGAAATCCCCGACGATCACGGTGGAGTCGCGCAGCGATTCGGACCAGCGCGTCATGCGTTCCAGAAACGCCAGCTTCTGCCCGAACTTGGGGTTGAGCTTCGCATCCGGCACATCGCCGCCGGCAGGAATATAGACATTTTCGATCAGCACGCCGTTCTGCAACCGCGCCCCGATATGGCGCGCCTCGCCATTGTCCTGCCAGTCGTAGCGGCGTTCCTCGGTCATCGGGATCCGCGACAGGGTGGCGACACCATGGTGCATCTTCTGGCCGTTGAGCAGCCGATGCCGGTAACCCAGCGCCTCGAACATGTCGTGCGGAAAGCCATCGTCGATGACCTTGGTTTCCTGCAGGCACAGCACATCGGGGGCGTGATCGCGCAGGAACCGCTCGACGATATCGAGGCGGAAGCGGACGGAATTGATGTTCCAGGTGGCGATGCGCAGCGTCATCCCCGCGATGTAGGCGAAGCGCGCGCGCGCGTCACCTGCGGCTTGCGCTGGGGCACCGCTCAGCGCCAAGATGTGCACATGAAGACGCTTGCCATCCTCGCCGCCCTGCTCGCCGCACAGGCGCCGGTACCGCCGCCGCCCTCAGCGCAAGCGCCGAGCGTCAACCCCGATGTCTGCGACGGCAAGCCGGTGATCATGCTCGTTGCGGGCCGCATCCATGACCGCGCGCGCATCCTGGCCTATGGTGCCGCCATCCGCGCCTCGGGCCTGTACGAAAAACTCGGTGGCTATTACATCGCCAGCCCGCGCAGCCTCGCCACCTTCGAAGGCGAACCGGCGGCCGATGCCAGCACGTTGATGGTGCGCTTCCCCTGCTTCGCCCATGCCCGCGCCTTCTGGTATTCGCAAGAATATCAGAACGAGCTGGTGCCGCTGCGCCGCAACCCCAGTGCCGGGGAATTCACCGTCACCGTCTATCCCGAGATCGCGCCGCCACCAGCGGTCGCTGCTAAGCTGAACCCCGGCGGCTATACTGCGGTGCCGGGGCCAGAGGTCGCCGCTGGCATTCCGCAAATCGCCGGCAAGCCGCAATGATCGACCGCCGCACCGTCCTTGCCGCCGGTGCGGCGACGGTGCTGCCCGTCACCCATGCCCGCGCCGCGCCGGCGCCCGACGTCATCATTGTCGGCGCCGGCCTGTCCGGCCTCAACACGGCGCTCCACCTGCAGGAGCAAGGCGTCCGCGTGCTGGTGCTGGAGGCGAGCGACCGCGTCGGCGGCCGCGTCCACAGCCTGGCGCACCTGCCCGGCCATCCGGAGGCCGGCGCCAACGTCATCGCCACCGGCTATGCGCGCCTCGTTGATCGCGCCGCCGGTCTGAAGGTGCCGCTGCGCCGTACCGATGCCAATGATCCTGCCGCCGCCAGCCTCATCATCGCCATCCGCGACCGGTTGATCGACCAGAAAAACTGGGAGAGCGATGCCGCCAACCCGTTCGCCGGGCCGCAGCGCGCGCTGCCGCCGTGGCTGGCAGGCGGTGCGGCGCTGCGCCGGCTCAGCCCGCTGGGAGATGGCGGCGACTGGCGATCGCCCGAATTCGCCGCCAGCGACGTCAGCGTGGCCGCGCTGCTGGCGGCACAGGGGTTCAGCGAAGAAGCTTTGCGGCTCGGTTATGCCACCAACCCCGGCTATGCCCATTCGGCACACGACCTGGCGGCGCTGATGATCTTCCAGATACAGCAGAATTTCGCGATGATGCTCGCTGCCGGGCCGGGCATCTTCGGCGCGGTCGGCGGCAACCAACGCATTCCCGAGGCGATGGCGGCGGCGCTGAAGACCCCGGTGCGCCACAATACGCCGGTGCGCGGCATCAGCGCCGATGCGCGCGGCATCAGCGTGACCTGCGACGATGGCAGCCGCCTCGCCGCGCGCGCCGCCGTGCTCGCCCTGCCGGCCACCGCGCTGCGCCATGTCCGCATCGATCCGGCGCCGCCGCGCCTGCAACAACAGGGCATCGACACCCTACCCTACAACCCGGTAACGCAGGTGCATTTCGAGGTGCTGCGGCGCTATTGGGAGGCGGATGGCCTGTCCCCCGGCATGTGGACCGACACGCTGGCGGGGCGGTTGTTCCCGCTGCACGGCAGCGACGGGCCGGAGGTGACTTCGATGCTGGCGTTCGTGTCGGGGTTCGCCGCCGAAGCGCTCGATGCGATGCCGCCGGCTGCTGCAATGGCGCGCGTTACCGCCGAGATCGAGCGCATCCGACCGGCGGCGAAGGGCGCGCTGAAGCCGGTGCATATCGAACGTTGGGCGCGCAACCCGTTCGCCGGCGGCGCCTATGCCTGTTGGGCGCCGGGCCAGATCAGCACGTTCGCCAACGTCATCGGTGAACGCCATGGCCGCATCGTTTTTGCCGGAGAGCACACAGCTGCGGCGTCGCGCGGCATGGAAGGCGCCATGGAAAGCGCCGAGCGCGCCGCTGTCGAAGTCCTGACGCTGCTGGGCTGACCCCCAAAACGCAATCGGCCCCTGCTCCGGGGGCATGGAGCAGGGGCCTTTTTGCGCTCGTCACGCAGCGGTTGATGCTTTTTCGCCGCCGGTTAACAGGGGGCAAACACCGGCAGCGGCTGTCACCCGCCCATCCCTAATGCCCGTCCGGACATTGACCCGGCATGAACGATGTTCAGAAAAGTACAGCCGTACCCGAAAAAAGTTGAGGCGCGCCCGAAAAACCATAGTCGCCGCTTCCCTCGCCCATCATCACGGGCAATATGCGGCGATGACCATGCCTCGCTATCTCCCTGCGCTCGCCGCCTTCAACGCGCTGCTGTCGCTGACCTTCGGCACGTTTGCCGCGCACGGCATCAAGGACCCGCAGGCGCGCGAATGGATCATGACCGGGGTGCTCTTCCAGCTGCCCCACGTCGCTGCGGTGCTGGCGCTCATCGCCTGGCGCAATTCCCGCGCCATCCGTTCGGGCGCCTGGGCGATCAGCCTCGGCAGCCTGGTGTTCGCCGGCGATCTTTATGCGCTGGCGCTCGGCGCGCCGCGCTGGGTGGCGGCGCTGGCGCCGATCGGCGGCACGCTGATGATGTTCGGCTGGCTGTGGCTGACGGTCGCCTTCATCGCCGGGGCGGTAGTCGACCGCGACTAGCGACGATGGTGGCGGGAACGATCTGATGACGACTCGCATCGTCAGGGCGCCGAATGGCAGCAATGGCGCGGAAGGCAAGCAATCTCTAACCGGCGAGCAAAGGCCGATTCAGGGACTTTTCAGTCATTTCTGGCGGCGTCGCTGTACGTCGGCTTGCGTCAGAAGCCGGCATTCGCGCGTTTGACTGAGCGCCCTTGTCAAATGGGGAGGGCGGGGCCGGGAGACGATCGGCGGTTTTCAGCATATGATCAGAAGAAGCAACGTTGCGTGCAACCATACCGCCATCAGCTCAGCTAGGCGAGCAGCCGATTGACCTTATCAAGGCGCCGCACAGTGCCAAAGTGATTGTGCGGCCTCGTGATGGGGTACACCATGGAATCAACCTTTTGGACGCATCGAAACAGAATGCCGAGTCGGCTGGAATCAACACAAAGCGACAAGGGCAGTCGAGCCATTGGCTGGCGCTTCGTTGCGGCAGTTGCGTTGGGAGCCGTCGTCACTGTCCTGGCGGTCGGTTGGTGGTTGCTGCGCCCGGCGGAAGTCCCCGTGAGCACGGTAAAGGCGGAGCCGGTGGAGATTGTTCTGTCCGTTGTTGGACGCGTCAGGCCGGAACAGCTTGTCGACGTGCGCTCCCGCAACGCCGGCCAGATCGTGCAACTGCTGCACGACGAAGGCGATCTGGTGGCTGCGGGCGCGCCACTCGCGATTGTTCGTTCCACAATTGAACAGGCCCAAACCGAGGCGGAAGCTGCGCGCGAACAATCCGCACGCGCAGAGGTGACGCGGGCCCGGCTCGCATTCGGTCGCACGCAAGCTCTGGCGACCCGCGGCTTCGCCACCCGCGCCTCTCTGGACGAGGCCCGCGCGGGGCTCCTTTCTGCTGAAGCGGCCCTGGCTGCCGCCTCTGCCACGCGCCGCGCCGCCGCGGCGCGCACGGGCGAGTTCACCATCCGGGCTCCGATGGCGGGCGTCGTGCTAGTGCGGCCGATCGACAACGGGCAGCTTGTTTCGCCCGAAACCACCCTGTTCCAGCTCGGTTCGGGCGATGCGGCGGAACTGCGCGCCGAAGCCGATGAAGCCTATGCCGACGTCCTTCGGCCCGGAATGGCCGCGCGGGCAGCACTCACCGGATCAGACAAGATCTTTGCAGCGCGCATCACCGAGGTGTCGCCGCGCGTGGACCCCATCACCGGCGGCAGAGCGATCAGGCTACTGCCGGTTGACGGCCGTCGAATTCCTGCAGGGCGCTCGGTTGACATCACCATCATCGTGGCCCGGGGCGAAGCCGGCATCGTGATCCCTCGCCAGGCCGTGATCAATGCCACCACCGCACCTTCGGTTTATGTCGTCGATCGCGCTGGCATCGTGCGGGAACGGCAAATCGCGGTGGCCGATTGGCCATCGCGCGATGCTATCGTGGAGCGCGGGCTTGCCGCTGGCGACCAGATCGTGCTGACCCCGGGCGATACGGCGCCCGGTGTCCGCGTGCGTCCGCAGCTCCTCGCGGCGAAGTAGAGGCGCAGACTGGATGTTCGCGCTGTTCGTTGCCCGCCGCTATCTCCTTTCCAACCCGGCCCAGACAGCGCTGCTGATCGTCGGCGTTGCCCTTGGCGTCACCGCCTTCGTGTTCATCACCGCGCTGATCGAGGGACTGGCGATCCGGTTGACCGACGATATCACCGCAAACAGCGCGCACGTCTCGGTGGAACAAGAAGTCCGCGTGGCGCGGGTGCTGCCGGGCCCGACAACCGATGTGCAATCCGTTGCGCTGGTTTCCACTTTTCAGCGCCGCCAGATACGTGCATGGGCGCCAACCGTCGCGTTATTGCGTAGCCAACCGCTCGTATCCGCCGTCAGTCCGCAGATTACCGGCAATGCCTTTCTTGTGAAGGGCGAAGCCGTGGCGCCGCTGGCTGTCACAGCGATCGATCCGTCCGCACTTGATGCCATCTCGCCGATTAGCACAAAAATCATCAGCGGCGATGCCGATCTGGGCGCAGATGGCCTGTTGATCGGCGCACAACTGGCGGGAAATCTAGGGCTTTCAGCCGGCCAGCCGGTGCTTTTCCGTACTGATCGCGGCGTGGATCGGCTTTTGACCGTGCGCGGCATCTATCGAACCGGCCTGCTTAATCTGGATGAAAAGGTCGCTTTTCTGTCAATCCGCACGGCTCGACCGCTGTTTCGCCTGCCCGAAGGCGTGACCAATATCGAAGTGAAGCTGCACGATCCGGGCCGGGCCCGCGAATTTGCCGCCTTTCTACGCGAAGCGACTGCCCTGCGAGCCACATCCTGGCAGGAACGCAACACCTCGCTGGAAGGCGCACTGGTCGCACAAGCGCGAACCGGCACTTTGATCCAGATATTCTCGCTGATCTCGGTTCTAATCGGAATTGCAAGCGCACTCAGCCTGTCGGCCAACCGACGGCGCGGCGAAATTGGCATCATGGGTGCCTTTGGCGTGGCACGGCGGTTTATCGCCACCGTGTTTGTGCTGCAGGGCCTTTTGATCGGCATGGTCGGCGCCGGGATCGGCTGCCTGACCGGCTTTGCCCTCTGCTCGTGGCTGGCAACGCTCATCAAGGCCGACGGCACAATGGTCTTGCCGATCGCGGCAAGCGAAGGCGGCTATCTCGCTGTGTTCGCGCTGACCACTTTGGGTGCCGTCCTGGCCTCCGTCATCCCGGCCAGATCGGCTGCGCGGCTCGATCCGCTGGAAGCCATCCAACAATGAGCGATGTTGCACAGGCCCGCGGCATCGACATGAGTTTCCGCAACGGGGACGAACTGACCGAGGTGCTGAAGGGCGTGGATCTCACCCTGCAATCCGGCGAACTGGTCGCGCTGCTGGGGGCGTCAGGTTCAGGAAAATCCACATTGCTTTCGATCATCGGCCTGTTGCTGCGGCCCACCGCCGGCAGCATGATCATTGCTGGTCAACGTGTTGATGCCTTTTCCGAAACGGAGCGCGCCCGATTTCGCAACCGACGGCTGGGCTTCATCTTCCAATTCCATCACCTTCTGCCGGATTTCACGGCGACCGAGAATGTGGCGTTTCCAGCCGCAGCGCCGGCCGGCCGTATGACAAGCGCCATGCGACAACGTGCCCGCGAATTGCTGGAACGGGTAGGCCTGGCGGACAGAATGGATTTTCCGGCCACGCGCCTTTCCGGCGGACAGAAACAGCGAGTCGCCATCGCGCGGGCGTTGATGAATAACCCGGCCCTGATTCTGGCGGACGAACCGACGGGTAGCCTTGATCGGGCATCGGCAGACCAGGTGCTTGAGCTGATGAAGGAGGTGAACCGCGAGGACAAGGCGACGTTTCTGATCTGCACGCATGATGAAAACATCGCCGCCCGTTGCGCACGCCGCATCATGGTCAAAGACGGCCGGGCAGAGCGGATACAAGGCTGACCAGCGGCGACCCTTGACAGTAGATTGCCGGACCCTTTTTTGGACTGGCGGCTTTATGGCAAAAGCTGCCGTTTACGCTCCGGTCAGGGAACGGCTTAAACCGGGTCGAAAGCGACCATCGCCGACATCGAAACCAGATGCCGGCCCCGGTGCTATTAATCCCGAAAACTCGAATCGATCCGGTCGAGCTTCCTCAGCAGCGCCGGCCACGCCAGCTTGTTGGCTACCAGCCCTAGCCCGGCCTTGCCCTGGCCGGCGGCCTTTTCCGGGGTGCCCTGCGGCGGGTTGTACAGGCCGCCCGGCCCCGCCGACAGCGCCATCACCTGCGCTTCACAGGCGCGTTCGAGAAAATACAGGTTGATGAAGCATTCGGCAACGGTGCTTCCCACCGCCAGCGTGCCGTGGTTGCGCAGGATCATGGCGCGCTTGGTCGGCCCCAGATCCTGGACCAGCCGCTCGCGCTCCTCGAGGTCGGTCGCGACGCCTTCATACTCGTGATAGGTGACTTCGTCGCGGATCAGCATCGCGGTCTGGGTGATCGGCATCAGCCCTTCGGCCTGGGCGCTGACCGCCTGGCCGGCCTTGGTGTGGACGTGCATCACCGCCTGCGCGTCATCGCGCGCCATGTGGATCGCCGAATGGATGGTAAAGCCCGCCGGGTTGGTCATGTACGGGGTTTCCATCACCGCATGGCCCTCGACATCGATCTTGACCAGCGACGACGCGGTAATCTCCTCGAACATCAGATTATACGGGTTGATGAGGAAATGATGCTCCGGCCCCGGAATACGCGCCGACAGATGCGTGAAGATAATGTCATCCCAGCCATACAGCGCCACCAGCCGATAGGCGGCGGCGAGGTCGACACGGATCGCCCATTCCTCCGCCGACACCTGGCTTTTGACGTCGCCATTCCCATCCGATGCGATTTTCAGCTGCGTTGCCATCGTGCGACTCCCCAAATTTGCGCTTACTTTGCCTGCTTTTCACGCGCGCGGGAATAGGCGCCGGTGCGGCAGGCATCGGAACAATGGCGGATATTGTCCCAATCCCGTTCCCATTTCTTGCGCCAAACAAACGCCCGCCCGCACACCACGCAGTCCTTCGTCGGCAAATCTCCCTTGCGGCGCATCTTCGGCACGGTCTAGCGTCCCCACATTGTCATATTCCCGGCCTAGGCCGCATGACGACCATAACGGGGGACTATCCATGCGTCTTGATCTCGATCGTCGCGCCTTTTTTACCGCCTCGGCGGCGGGGCTGCTGTTGCCCGCCCGGCCAGCGCTGGCCGGGCTGTGGGCCGACAAGGGCTTCACCCACGGCGTCGCTTCGGGTGACCCGCAGGCCGATTCGATCAAGCTGTGGACGCGCTATGCCGCCGCCGATGGCCGCGACGCGGTGCTGAAGGTCGAAGTCGCCACCGACGCCGGTATCGGCAACATCATCGCCCGCGCCGAAACCGTCGCCGGCCCCGCCACCTGGGGCACCGCCCAGGCGCGCATCACCGGGCTGCCGGCGGGCGGCTGGTTGTTCTATCGCTTCACCGCGCCCGATGGCAGCACGTCTCCCATCGGCCGCACCCGCACCCTGCCGACGGGGCCGCTGTCGCGCTTCAACGTCGCGGTGTTCAGTTGTTCCAACAAACCCTTTGGCTGGTTCAACGCATATGCCCATGCCGCGGCGCGCAATGATATCGACCTGGTCGTCCACACCGGCGATTATCTTTACGAATATGGGCGCGGCACCTATCCCGAAGCGGCCCAGACCGTTGCCGGCCGCGAGATCGAACCCGCCACTGAAATGGTCAAGCTCGACGATTATCGGCAGCGTTATGCCAGTTATCGTGTCGACCCGGCGTTGCAGGAACTGCACCGGCTGTTCCCGATGGTCGCCATCTGGGACGACCATGAATTCGCCAACGATACCTGGAAGAACGGCGCCCAGAACCACCAGCCCGACGAAGGCGATTTCCAGGTGCGCAAGGCCATCGCCCGGCAGGTCCATCACGAATGGCTGCCGGGGCCGGATCGCATCTGGCAGCGCTACGATATCGGCAACCTGGTCAGCCTGATCACCCTCGACACCCGCTCAGAGGGGCGCGACAAGCAGCTCGATCTCGGCGCTGCCCTTAAGGCCGGGCCGACCGGGCTGGCGCAGTTCAAGGACGGCGCGCTCGCCGACTCCGCCCGACAGATGCTCGGGGTGGAGCAGGAAAAATGGTTCGCCGACACGATGAAGGCATCGGTCAAGGACGGCCAGAAATGGCAGTTCGTGGCGCAGCAAGTGATCATCGGGTCGATCCTGACGCCGAAAAACGCGATGGACTTCCTTGGTCCCAACGCCGACCCGCGCGCACAGGGCTATGTCAAGGCCGGCATCGCTGCGGCCTCCGCCGGGCTGTCCGGGGCGATGGACATGTGGGTTGGCTATGCGTCGGCACGGCGGCGCCTGCTCAAGGCGGCGCAGGACGCCAATGCCGACATGGTGGTGGTATCGGGCGACAGCCACAACGCCTGGGCCTTCAACCTGGCCACCGGCGGCAAGCCGGCGGGCGTGGAATTCGCCGGCCAGTCAGTCACCTCCCCGGGCTATGAAAGCGCATTGGGGGGTGACCCGGACAAGATCCGCGATGCCATCGTCGCCGCCAGCCCGGAAATGACCTGGTGCGACACCAGCCGGCGCGGTTACATGACGGTCAGCTTCACGCCGGAGGCCGCCCGCTGCGATTGGGTGTTCATGCAGACCATCCGCGCCCAATCGATCGCCACCGGCAACGGCCGCGCCGCCACGGTGAAGCGCGGCGCGCGCAAGATGGTGATGGTCTAGTCTTGGTGGAAGCGAGCCTCCGGTGGCTGGGGCCCGCACCTTGCTGATCGCGCTCGCCGCCGTCGCCATCGCCGCCGCGCCGGTGTGCGACGCGGTTTGGCGTGATACGGCGCGCGGCCGCGACTTGCCTGTGCGCATCCGCATGCCCGCCGGGACCGCAAAGGTGCCGGTGGTACTGTTCAGCCCCGGCCTTGGCGGCGGCATTGTCGGCGGCACGCTGTGGGGGCAGGCCTGGTCGGCGCGCGGGCTCGCGGTCATCCATCTCGAGCACCCAGGCAGCGACGCCGCCGTCTATCTGACCCCCGGCACCCCCGATGAACGCCGCGCCCGGGTGCGCGCCGCCGCCAGCGGCGTGCAGTTGCAGGCGCGCGTTGCCGATGTCGGCTTCGTGCTCGATGAACTGGCGCGGCGGCCATCCGAAGGCGCCTGCGACCTGACCCGTATCGACCTGGCGCGCATCGGCATGGCCGGGCACAGCATGGGTGCCTGGACGGTGCAGGGCGTCGCCGGGCAGCGCTATTACGGCACCACGCCGTTTCTCGATTCGCGCATCAAGGCCGCCATCGCGCTCAGCCCCTCCGCGCTGACCACCGCCAGCCTGACCGACAGTTTCGGCGGCATCACCATCCCGTTCCTGTCGATCACCGGCACCGCCGACGGCACGCCGCGTATCGTGGCGGAGGCCCGCGGCGAGAGCAGCACAGAAACACCCGAGGCACAGCGCATCGGGCCGTTCACCGGCATGGCACCGGGCGGCAAGTATTTGCTGGTCTTCAAGGACGGCGACCATATGGTTTTTGCCGGCAATTTGCGCCGCGCCCCGGTCGGGCCGGATGCGCATATCCAGGGGGTGACGGCGGCATTCACCACAGCGTTCTGGGCGGCGACGTTGCTGGGCGATGCGGCGGCGCTGAAGGCGGGGCCGAAGCTGGCGCCGGGGGACCGGTTCGAGGCGAAGTGAGAAAACCCCTCTCCCGCTTGCGGGAGAGGAAAAAGGCTATTCCCACCAATACTTCAACCGCGCCCGCGTCCCGCTGACCACTTCATTCATGGTCAGCGGATCGTACACCCGCCCGCCGAGCATCACCCGGTAGACCTTGTCCGAATTGCGGATATCGAGCGTCGGATCGGCATCGAGCACCACCAGGTCGGCGAGTTTCCCGACCTCCAGACTACCGATGTCACGCGCCATGCCGAGCGATTGCGCCGGCGCGATGGTGCCGGCCGCCAGCGCCTGCAGCGGCGTCATGCCGCCGCGCACGAACGACCATAGCTCCCAGTGCGAGCCGATGCCGGCCTGTTGGCCGTGCGCGCCGATCGACACCTTGACCCCGCGCGCCGCCAGCTTGGCCGCCTCTCGCGCATTGTCATCGTCGATGTAGTCGCTTTCGGGCGCCTTCAAGCGGCGTGCGCCATCGGCGGCGAGTTCAGTCGGCGGGGTGTGCGCCTTCAGCAGCGGATGCTCGAAGATGTCGGTCGCCTGCCGCCAATAGGGGTCGCCCGCCGGGCCGTTGAAGCTGACCACCAGCGTCGGCGTGTAGTTGGTTTTCGACTGCGCCCAATAATCGACGACGTCCTTGTAGAACACGTTGAGCGGCAAATTATGCTCGAAGGTCGAATTGCCATCGCTGACATGCGTCATGCCTAGCCCGAACAGCGAGCCACCTTCGGCGACCACCTCCATGCCTTCGGCGCGGGCGGCGGCGATCACCTGCTGGCGCTGTTCGCGGCGTGGCTGGTTGTAGTTCTTGACGCTGCCCGACCCCTGCGCCTTCAACCGCCGGACGTGCGCCAGCGCATCGTCGTAACTGTCGATCTGCGCGTACACATCGGGGGCCTTGGCGCCATAGATGATCTCGCCGGTTGAAAAGATCCGCGGGGCGATGATGACGCCGGCGCGCTGCATCTCGCTCGCGGCGAAAATCTCGGCCGCACGGCTCGACGGGTTGTGGATCGTGGTCGTCCCCAGCGCCAGGTTCTGCAGCATCGACCAGTTCTGCTGGGGCACCAGTTCGTCGGTGCCTGCCGGGCCATGGGCATGGGCATCGATCAGGCCGGGGATGATGGTCTTGCCCGCCACATCGACGGTTTTCGCCCCGGCCGGAATCACCGTGCCGGCACGCGGGCCGACCGCCGTGATGCGATTATCGGTAATGACGATCACACCATCATCGATAATGCCTCCGCCCGCGCCCGCCATGGTGACGATGCGTGCGCCGACGAGCGCAATGCTGCCGCGCGGCCGGTCCGCCGTCACCGGCATCGCCAGCGACACGCCGGTCGTCGGTGGCACGAACTTCGCCGCGCCTTCCGCCGCCGGCGCGCTGGCGAACAGCGACGGCGCCGCCACGCCGTAGAGCACCGGCCCCAATGACCAGTTGAGCCGCGCCCCGCCGTTCGACCAATTGAGGAAATCCGCGCCGCCACTGCTGACCTTGGTCACCGGCAGCGCACCGCCCTTGGTGTCGACCGCCACCGCCTGCGCACCCGGCAGCAACGGCATCACGAACGCCTCGTAATTCTGCCGGAACGCAAAACTGTTGCCATCAGGCGCCACCTGATACGCTGTCACCAACTCGCCCTCGGCATGGACGCGGCGCGCCTCGCCATTGCGATCGGTGGAGATCAACTGGCGTTTGCCCTTGTCGGACGCCGTCATGAACACCCGGTCGTTGCTCGCGCCGAAATGCGGTTCCGACCCGTCGGCCGCCAGCCGCACCGGGGTGCCGCCCGCTGTGGGGATGCGCCACGCGCCGGCATCGGCCGACCACAAGGGCGAAGTCACGCCGCCGCCATTGCCGCGTTCGTAGACGATCGTGCTGCCGTCGGGCGAAAAGCGCGGCCGCGCATAATGACCGGGCTGCGGCGTCACATCACGCACCGCGCCGCCGCCGGCTGCAATCGTGCGGACATGGCCCAGCCCGGCATCGCTCCAGCCGATGAACACGATGGTCTTGCCATCGCGCGACCAGGCCGGAAACAGCTCGAAATCGCTGCCGCTGGTCAACCGCTTCGCCGCGCCGCCAGCGACCGGCTTCACATATAGCTTGCCCAGCGATTCAAACACCACGCGGTTACCATCGGGCGACACGCTGGCAAAACGCACCATCTTCGTCTCGAAGCGGTCCGGCGACACCGTCACCTCGGGGTGAGTGCCATCGATGACGCCGTGCGTATCGGTGATGCGGAAGGGAATCTCCGCCGCATTGCCGCCGTCACCATCGACTCGGCGCAGCTTGCCGCCGGCCCAGAACACCAGCGACTTGCCATCGGGCGTCCAGTCCATGTTGGGGTAGAGCCCGGTCACCGCCCAGGTTTCCTGCACGTCCTGATCCATGGCGTCATAGATCTTGCGCTCCAGCCCCGAGGCGAGATCACGGACATACAGCTTCGATTTCGCCCGTTCGCGCCGCACGAAAGCGATCATCCTGCCATCGGGCGACGGCGTCGGCCGCACCGATCCGCCGGCGCCGCTGACCACCGTGCTGATCTCGCCGCTGTCGAGGTCATAGCGTTCGATGTTGAAAAGGTCGGTATTCGAATCCTGCGCATACTCGAACACCGGCCCGCGGGTGATGTTGCGGCTGTAATAAATGCCCTTGCCGTCGGCGGTGTAGGTCGGTTCCCCCAGTTCCTTCTGGTGCTGTTCATTGGGCTTTTTGACCAGCGCAACGCCACCGCCGCCCGAGGCATGGTACAGCCACACCTCTCCGGTCCCCAGCGAGCGGCCGGTGGTGAAATGCTTTTTCGCGGCGATATAGCGACCATCGGCGCTCCACGTCGGCTGGTTGAGCAGGCGGAACTCCTCCTTCGTCACCTGGCGCTTGTCGCTGCCGTCGGTGTTCATCACCCAGATATTGTCACCGCCGCCGCGATCGGAGGTGAAGGCGATGCGCTTGCCATCGGGGGAAAAGCGCGGCTGCACCTCCCACGCCAGCCCTTCGGCGATGCGCGTCGGCGTGCCGCCGGCAATCGGCATCGTGTAGATGTCGCCGAGCAGCGAAAACGCCAGCGCCTTGCCGTCCGGCGCCACATCGACATCCATCCAGCTGCCTTCGGTGGTGTCGATCGGCACCTGCCGCACCACCGCGCCGGGGGGTGCATTGACGTCCCATTTCGGCGGCTTCGGTGGCGTCTGCGCAGCGGCGGTGGTGGCAAGCAGGGCGGCAACAACGCCGGCAACACGGGATTTCATCATCACACTCTCGGGCAGGAAAACCCCCAGCATAGTCGCCCGCGCCGCCGCGTCACCTGTCAATCGCTACCTGATTCCCGCAGCGCCCGCACCCGCTCGGTCAGCCGCTGGATGGCGCCGATCAACGCCGCTGTCGCAATCGCGAACATCAACAGCCCGGTCATCGCCTCGATGGGGGCGAGCAACCGCGCCCGCCCGGTCAAAAGCACATCGCCATAGCCCAGCGAGGTGAAGGTGACCCCGGAGAAATACAGCGCATCCTCGAACGATTCGAGCGCACCGCCCAGCCAGTACAGCAGCGCCCAGGCGACGATCTGCGCGATGATGCCTGCCGCCACCAGCAACAGTAGCACCGACACGCGGAAATAGGTCAGCCAGCGTCCTGAAACCGCCGCTGCACCATCGGTATGCCGCCGGAACCACTGCACCGCATAGACCACGGCCACAGATTGCAGACCCAGGCAGACCACCATAAGCGCAAGGCCAACCAGCAAGATCATGCGTCAACCACCCGTTTGCGTGCTCTCGCCGCATCGAGCGTATGCACCATGACCGCCGCATACAGCGCCAGCGCCATGAAAGTGGCGATGCGGGTCAGCATCTGGCGCTGGATATCGGTACCATTGGCGCTGTCCTCCACCGCCGGGCCGATGATGATGATCATAGTCACCACCGCATTCTGCCAGAAACTGAAGCGGTGCCGCGTCGCCACCACCCCATACAGCGGCCGCGCCAGCGCCAGCGCCAGCAGCGCAAACAGCAGCGCCAGCACCGGCAGCACCGGCCACAGACCGAGCAGCCACCAGATCAGCATCGCCGCGCCGCCACCGACAGCGGTGGACAGCACCAGTTCGCGCGCCATGTCACGCGTTGCCGTCGCCTGCACCTGCTGCGACAGCTGTGCGCCCTTCATCAAAAGCATGATGTAGCTGGCCGGATTGTTGAGCGCGAGCAGCATCGGCGGCAGCATGATCAGCGCCGACCGCAGCCCCACCCATTGCGCCGTGCCGGGTGGCAGCACCGGCGGCGCCGGCGGTGCCATCGCGCCGTCTTCAGGAAACAGCGCGTGCGCGATATGCGCGATGATGACGCCGACCACCACCGCCAGCACCAGCAGCAGCACCAGCGCCACCGCCGCCGCCGATGATTGCGCCGCCACGACGGCGACGATAGTGTTGCCCAGGATCACCAAGCTGGCGACCACCGCCGTCGCCGGGCGGGTGGCGAGCGCCGAAGCCCCGGCAATGCCGATCATCATCAGCAGCACGCCGGCCACCGGCACATAGGTCAGCACCGGCCCGAGCAGCAGCCCCCAGCCACAGGTCAGCAGCGTCAGCACGAGCAGCATCAGCGTCGGCTTCACCCCCGGCGGCGGCATCGGCACGATCAGCAGCGTCGCCGTCAGCACGACGACGAGATAGCCCATCGGCCAGCCCTTGCCATAGGCGACAGCCGCCGCCACCGCGACGCCGAACGCCAGCCGCAGACAGCGCCGTGCGCCCAGGGTCACCGCGTCATCGCCTCAATAGGCATAGGACAGCAGCCCCATCACCCGGATGTACAGCCAGCCGAGCGCGTTCATCACCACATTGTCGCCGGTATAGACGATCACCTCCGCCTGGCCGCCTTCGCGCACACCGCGCAAGCTCGCCAATGTGCCGCGATCGAACTCGATGATCACCGGAAAGCGCTGCGCCTGGCGCAGGAAATCGCGGTTGTTCTGCACATCGGGCAGGCTGCCCGGCTGTCCCTTGCCGCCGCTGTTGACGCCGAACCCCAGGCTGCGCACCCGGCCTTCGATCACCGTGCCCGGAAACGCATCCAGAACCACTTCGGCGCGCGCCCCCTGCACCACCCGGCCCAGGTTGTTTTCGGTCATGTCCGCCGTCACCCAGCCGTCATGGACAGCGATAAAGGTCATCATCGGGCTGCCGGCGCCGGCGAATTGCCCGACATCGGTCTTCAGATCGGTGACCAGGCCATCCCCGGGCGCGACCACGGTGGTGCGCGCGATATCCAGATTGGCCCGCGCCAGCGCGCTTCTCGCGGCGATCAGCCGGTCATTCGCGTCCCCCATGTCGCCGCGCGCCGCCCGCGCCTGTTCGACCTGCGCCGCCGCTGCTGCCACCCGCGCCCGCGCCTGCACCAGCCCGGCGCGCGCCACCTCCAGCCGGCGCAGCGAAATCGCGCCCGAATCCTCGCGATAGATGCGTTCGAATCGCGCGGCTTCCTGCGCATCCTTGACCAGTTCGGCCTCGGCAACCGACTGGTTGGACAGCGCGACGGTGATGCCGGCCTCCTGCGCGCGCAGTTCGCGCTGTGTCGCGCTGATGTCCGCCCGCGCCTTTTCGGCGGCGATGAGGAAGTTATCGCTGCCCAGCGTGAACAGCGGCTGGCCCTTCTTGACCAGTTGGTTGTTGCGGACATGCACCTTTTCGATACGTCCGCCGACTTCCGGCGCCACCGCCACGACAAAGGCATGGATGCGCGCCTGGCTGGTATAGGGCGTCAACCGGTCGCCAAACAGGTGCAGCACGAACAACAGCACGATGAAGCCGAACAGCATCAAACCGGCGCGCCGCGTGGTTTTTTCAGCAGGTTGGACTGCGGTTTCGGGTGCGGTTTCGGTCATCTCGGCGTCCCCGGCGGTGCGGCAGGCGTCAGCAACCCGCCCCAATTGGTACGTTCTGCCATGCGCGCGCGCGTCTCGGCATCGGCAAAATCACTTTCGCTGGCGCTGATCCAGCCGCCGCCGAGCGCCTTGTACAGCGCCACCAGCCCCGTCGCGACCTCGCCGCGGTTGCTGATATAGCGGTCCTGCTGGCGCAGCAGCGCCGCCTGCGCATCGAGCACGCGCTGGAAATCCGATATCCCTTCACGATAGCGTAGCGTCGCCAGATCGAACGATCGCCGCGCCGCCGCTTGCGATTGTGCCAATATGGCATCCTCCTCCCGGTTCTTGGCAAAGGCGATGGCGTTGCTGTCAACCTCGGTTGCTGCCTGCAGCACCGTATCGCGATAGGCGGTCAGCGCCTGCTCAAAGCGCGCATCCTGCACCCGGATATTGCCGCGAATCCGCCCGAAATCGAGGAAGTTCCAGCGCAGCGACGGCCCGACACCGATATCGACACTGTTCGACAGGCCCCCCAAAGTCGTGCGCGTCACCCCCAGCGAACCGACCAGCGACAGCGACGGATACAGTTCTGCCTTGGCAAAACCGATCTGCGCCGATTGTGCGCCGGCGCGCAATGCTGCCGCGCGCACATCGGGCCGCCGCCGCAACAGGTCCGCCGGCATATCGGCCGAAACCCGCGCCGGAACGTCGGGCAGCAGCGGCGGTGACAGCGCCAGTTCCGGCAGGTCCCCCGGCGGCCGCCCGAGCAACAGCGCCAGGCCATTGCGGGTCTGTACGATAGCGGCTTCCAGCTCCGGGATCGCCGCCTGTGTCGTCAGCAACTGGGTGCGCGCCTGTTGCAGGTCGAGCTCGCTTTCGGCGCCTTCGCGGAACAGCCGCTCGGTAATCTCGACGCTGCGGCGCTGCAAATCCATGTTGGTGCGCAGCACCGACAGCCGCTGCTCCAGCGTGCGGTGCACCAGGTACAGCCGCGCCGTCTCGGCCCGCAGAATCAGCGCGAAGTCCTCATAATTGGCGATGGACGCGAAATAGGCTGCATCCGCCGACTCGATGCCGCGCCGGAACCGCCCCCAGAAATCGATTTCCCACCCGGCGCTGATGCCGACATTGGCGTACAGGAAATCCGCCTTGCCGATCGGCGCGCCGCCCGGTGCGCTGGCGCCATAGCCTGCGGCCGCTGTGCCGACGACGGCCTGCGGGCTGCGCGTCGCCGTCACCGCCGCCAGTTGCGCACGCGCCTCCAGCACGCGCAGGCCGGCGACTTTGAGGTTGTTGTTGCCCGCCACCGCCGCCGCGATCAGCGCATCGAGCGCCGGGTCATGGAATTGCTGCCACCACAGGCCGTCTGCCGGTGCCGTATCGAGCAGCGCCAGCGACGGGCTTTGCCAGTCCTTGTCGAACGCCGGCTCGGGTGCGGCAAAGTCCGGCCCCAGCGTCGTGCACGCCGACAGCAGCAGCGCCGCCGCCAGCAATGCTGCCTGCCGCACCCGCTTCACGGCTTTGCGGAGTCCGTTTCCGGCAGCGGTCGGCCACTGCGCAACCAGTCAAGGAACAGCACATAACCGACGCCGAGCAGCACCGGCCCGACGAACAGGCCGACAAGTCCATCGGCCAGCATGCCGCCGATCACCCCGATCAGCATCACCGGCATCGGCACTTCCAGCCCGCGGCCGAGCATCAATGGCTTGAGCACGTTATCGCTGAGCCCCGCAACGATCGTCCACACCGCGAAAATCGTCGCCGTCGTCGTCGGCAGTGCCGAAAACGCCCAGCCGATGGCAGGCAGGGAGATCAGCAGCGCCGGCACCTGGAGGATGCCGAACAGCAGCGCCACCACCGCCGCCGCGCCGGCAAACGGCATGCCAACGGCAAAGAAGCCCAAGCCGAGCAGCACCGCCTGCACGAAGGCCACGCCGACAACCCCCTGCAACACGCCGCGCACCGTGGCGGCGGACAGCGTGACCAGCCGCTTGCCGCGCGTATCATCGCCGGTCACCCGCGCAAAAATGTCCTGGATCAGCGCCGCACCCGGCTCGCCCCACGCCAGCATGATCGCCGCCACCACCAGCGCACCGATCATTGCGAACACGTCGCCGGCGAGCCCGGCCGCAAAGCCGCCGAGCTTTGCCGCCACGGTCTTGATCAGCGGCGCATATTCCTTGAGCAGTTCAGGCATGTTGCTGTTGGCGAGCGTCCAGACCCGGGTAGCGCGCGGGCCGAGGAACGGCATCGCCTCCAGCCATTGCGGCAGTGGCAACAACACCAGCCGGTCGGCGCGCCACGCTTCAAACAGCGCGAATGCCGACGCTCCGAGCGATTCCACCGCGATCACCGCCGGCACAAGTAACAGCAGCACCCCCGACACACCGATCAACGTCGCCGAGCGGGCGTTGGTCATGCCCTTCGCACGGCGCAGCCGCACATGCAGCGGCCAGATCATCACGGCGAGCAAGATACCCCACAACATGATGCCGAAGAACGGCGCCGCCACCCGGAAACAGGCATAGACCAGCGCCGCCACCAGCGTCAGCCGCAGCGCCATGTCGATTCCGGCAGCATGGCTGACACGCGGTGAAGTTTCTGGTTGCATCGTCTTTCCCCCCGGTCCGATGTCGATTGGTCAGTGCGCCGCCGCAGTCGCCGCGGCAGCGATGACGCCGAATTCGCGCAGCCCCATGACGATCAGTTCCACCGCCAGCGCCGACAACAGGATGGCAACGATGCGCAACAGCACGCCGGCGACGCCGCTGCTTTTCTGCGCCGAATCGCCGCCGCGGTTCATCAGCTTGCCGACGCCGAGCAGGATCAGCAGGTTGGCAACGAGCAGGATGGCGATGGCGATATAGCCATTGACCTGCGCCGCCATGTCGGGCGCCTTGGCAAAGATGATAACCGTGCCGACGATCGCCTGCGGCGAGGCCATCAGCGGCACCGCCAGCGGATAGATGGCGATATCACCCTTGGGCGCGCCTTCCTCGTGCGCATGGTCCTCGCCGAGCACCAGGCCGATCGCAAAGATCAGCAGTATCAACCCGCCTGCAACTTCAAGGCCGCCCAACGACACGTGGAAGAATTTCAGGATATTCTGTCCGAAAAAGGCAAAGGCATACATCACCACGGCCTGGGTGATGACGGCGCGAAACACCACGCTGCGGCGTTCGGCAACGGTCATGCCACCCGCTGCCGCCGCGAAAAACGCCGCTGCCTTTGTGGCGCCGCCGACCACGAAGAGGATCAGCAGCAACGAAACGAGCGAGAAGTCCATCGGTCAACCCCCTGCACCGGCTGCACCTGCGAACCGGAAACCTTGCAAACTTAATACTCACTACAACGTTACTGAGCCTTAACGCGGGACACTAGGGACTATTGCAAGCTTTTGCGCAATCGCCGTGAGAGCCAGTCCGCCGCCTGCCCCGGTGTCTGTTTGTCGGCATCGCGATCGACCTGCCAATTGGCTTCGCGCATCGCTTCGACAGCGATAGCGCCCTCCAGACCGGCCAGCCGCGCCGCCAGGTCGGGGCGGCGCGGCCCGACCAGCAGCAACGCATCATAGGCCGGCAAGGCACCGCGCGGATCGGTCAGTAGCACCAGGTCATCGGCGGCAATCCGCCCGTCGCTGGAAAAGGCGGTGATGACATCGGCCTCATCGCCGGTCAGCGCGCGCACCATCAATGTGGGCGTGAACGCCGTCAGCCGGGCGAATTTGAGGCCATAGACATCCTGCAGTGCCCGCCATTCGGCGCGCGTCTGGAATTCCGTATCGGTCGCCAGCCGCAGTTTCGGCGCGACCACCGCCAGATCGGCGAGAGTTTCCACCCCCAGCCGCTGCGCATCGGCGCGCCGCATCGCCAGCGCATAGGCGTTTTCAAATCCCAGTGACGCCGCCACCGCCACCTTGTGCCGGCGTGGCAAGTCCGTTCGCAATTGTGCCAGCATCTGTGCGCGCGGCACCACCGTCTTCAGGCCGAGCGCATTGTCCCACAGCGTCCCCGAATAATCGACATAGACGTCGATATCCCCCGCCGCGAGCGCCCGGAACGCCACCGCCGACCCAAGGCCCGACCGCACCACTACCGGCAGCCCTTGCGACCGCAACCGGCTGGCGATCAGCTCGGCGAGGATATACTGCTCCCCGAAGCTCTTGGCGCCGACCACCACCGGTCGGCCACCGGCTTCCGGTGCGCGGCCCTGCCAATACCAGCCAACCACCCCCGCGACCAGCGCCAGCAGCATTGCCGCGCCGAGCACGGCCTTCTTCCAGCGCCGCTCCGCCAGCCCGGTTTCCGCCCGCCACAATGCCATATCGACGATGATCGCCAGCAGCGCCGCCGCAAGGCAGCCGGTGACGACCAGCGCCCAATCCTCGGTCTGCAAGCCGGCAAAGATCAGGTCGCCCAGGCTTTTCTGTCCTACCGTCGTCGCCAGCGTGGCAGCGCCGATGGTCCACACCGCCGCCACTCGCAACCCGCCCATGACAATCGGCGCCGCCAGCGGCAGTTCGACATGCCACAGCCGCTGCTGCCGCGTCATGCCGATGCCATCGGCGGCATCCAGCGTTTCCGGCGGCACGCTGCCCAGCCCGTCGACACCGCCGCGCACCAGCGGCAGCAGCGCATAGAGCGACAGCGCCAGCAGTGACGGCAACAGCCCCAGCGCCGGCACGCCGAACCCGGCGAGCCGCTGCGTCGCCTGCCCGACCAGCAACAGGAACGGATAGAACAGCGCCAGCAAGGCCAGCGACGGGATGGTCTGGATGACCGCCGCCACCGCGAGCACCGGCCCGCGCAGCCGCGGCCGCGCCACCAGCAGCATGACCAGCGGCACCGCCACCGCGATCGCCAGCGCCATTGCTGCCGCGCTCACCCCCAGGTGCGCCGCCAGCCGATCGGGCAGCATGGCGATGGCGCGGGACCACTGCGCGTTCATCGCGGCACCAGAAGCTGCGCGTTCATTTCAGAAGCCCGGCCAGTCGCCGCGCCTGGTCGATCGGCGCCGCGACCAGCGCCATCACCGCCGGATGCTCACTGCGCACCAGGTCGGCCGGCGCGCCATCAGCGACCACCCGCCCCTTGTCGAGCACCACCACCCGCCCGGCGCGCAGCAGTGCATCCGAAAGGTCGTGCGTCACCATCACCGTCGTCAGCCTCTCGGCGCGGTGCAGTGCGACCAGCCGGTCACCCAGGCTGGCGCGCGTTTCGGGGTCGAGCGCGCCAAAGGGTTCGTCGAGCAGCAGCAGTTTCGGCCGCGCCGCCAGCGCCCGCGCCAGCCCAACGCGGCTCGCCTGTCCGCCCGAAAGCTGGCGTGGCAGGCGGTCGGCAAAATCGCGCGGCAGCTCCACCATGTCGAGCAGCGCCGTCACTCGCGCCGCTACGACCGCCTTGTCCTGCCCCAGCAGCCACGGCACCGCCGCGATGTTTTCAGCAATGGTCCAGTGCGGGAACAGCCCGACGCCCTGGCTGGCATAGCCGATGCCGCGCCGCAGCGTCGCCGCATCGCCCAACGCCACATCGGCACCGCCGACGCGCACCACGCCGGCATCGGCGGCGACCATGCGGTTGGCCAGCCGCAGCAGCGTCGTCTTGCCCGCCCCCGAAGCGCCGGTCAGCGCGACGAAATCCCCCGCCGCCACGCCCAGCGTCACGGCATCGATAATCGCTGTGCCACCTCGGCGCACGCTGACCCCGGCATAATCGAGCAGCGGCAAAGGGGGCGCGGTTGGCATCGCTGCCGACTCTGGCGCGGCGCGGCGGCGGCGGCAAGGGCAGGCCTTCATGACAATTCTCTGACACGCTGGCACTTCGCCCTTGTTTCGGGCACATCACCCGCCATGCCCGAACTTCGCCCCTCGCTGCCGATTGCCATCATCCTTGCCCTGCTGGCCGGCGCTATCGCTGCCACCGGCTTCGAACCCTGGGGGTTGTGGCCGCTGACGCTGGTCGGCGTCGCCGTGCTGGCCGGGCTGGTCGATACGGCGCCGACCCGCGGCCGTGCCGCGCTGCTCGGCTGGCTGTTCGGCACGGCGCATTTCACCGCCTCGCTCGGCTGGATCGCCACCGCCTTCACCTTCCAGTCGAAGATGCCGGCGGCGCTGGGCTGGTTGACGGTCGTGCTGCTGTCGATGTTCCTTGCGCTGTAT